>SFGS01000016.1 GCA_004557565.1 Bacteroidales bacterium
CCGTTAGGAATTTGATGTGTGTAGGCAGGTATGCAGAAAAGATGTAATGGAGCGAAGCGAAATGGAATCTTTTCGAAATGCCTGCAATAGATATATCAGAATGTTGCATTCCAGCGGAATGCGACAACATCAAATTGCCATATAATGGCGAAATCGCATCCCTCTGGGATGCATATTTGTTATGCGACATTTGCAGGCATTTCACTTCGGTTATGCTCCATTTCGCTTCGCTCATTTCGCATAACCTTCGCTGCATACCTGCCTACACACATAAAATCCCTACGGGATTTTTTTCAATCATTACTAAATAATCACGGGGACAACTTGTATATCATTTCCAAAAACTTAGAGTGCAGTTGTGAAATTCTTGGTTTTTCTTTGTCAGTTACAGACTGTTCCTACAACTTGACGGTTTTGTCCACCACAACACTATATGTGCGGTTCTTGTTACCACCTTCAGGTAAAACCATTTTGATTGCAATAAGTGCTTGGAGATATTCTCTTGTTCTTGACACGCTTTTACCAATATAATTGGAAATTGAGCCTGCCTTAGCATGATTATATCTACGAATGTAACATACAATATCCACAAGTTTATCAACGACATCTGTTGTTATTGACAACTTGTCGTTGATATTAGGAGATTTTGACAACCTGTCGTTGATAAGTTGTTTTAAAGCGGTTCTATCGTTGACATCTTCAGTATGTTGAATCCGATTTAAACTTTTATCAACGACATCGTTGGAAAACTGTTCGTAATCATCGTACAACTGCAACATTGCATCAACATCTTGTTCATGACCATTATAAGGAAGCGTGAGAATAGTCCTGTCCACCTCTCCATCTTTCTCATCAATTGAGGTCTCTGTGTGATAAACATAACATGGTTCCAAACATACATAATACCATTCAGTCCACTCCCTGCTCGTTCTCCAAACCGGATAAGGAAGAAAAACTTAAGTATTGTGCTATTGCGTGGGTCAGAAGTGCAGCCTCCTATGGCTTCGCTTTTAGATATACGCAAACGACCAGGGTTAGCAAAGGTGAAGCCTTCTTTGTTTTTAGAGATGACAACGCTTTGCCTCCCCCAATAATCTGCATTCATTAGGGTGTGAAAAATCCACAAAAAACAATTCGTGTGAAATTTGTGCTAATTTGTGGCTGATTTTTAACCACAAATTTCACAAATCACACGAATAAAAATTTAATGTTGTGAATACTGTTTGGGAAGCCCTTTCCCTCTTTCCTCTATTATCTAATATCCAATTTCTAACTTCTAACTTCTAACTTCTAACCTCTACCTCTAATTTCTAACCTCTAACTTCTAATTTCTAACTTCTTATTTCTAATTTTTAGATGTTATTTGGGGGTGGGGAAGAAGGTGAGGAAGTAGGGGGGGATGGGGGTTTCGAAGTGGAGGGGGGCACCGGTGCGGGGCTGGTAGAAGGCGAGGCGGAAGGCGTGGAGGCAGAGGCGGTGTGCGCCGTCGATGTGGCTGCCGTATTTGTAGTCGCCCACGATGGGGTGGTGCAGCACTTGCATGTGCACGCGGATTTGGTTTTTGCGGCCGGTGTGCAGATGGAGTTCGAGCAGGGCGAACTGATCGTTTTGCTGGAGCAGTCGCCAGTCGGTTGATGCCCATTTTCCGCCATTATTGGTGCGGCTGCTTACGATTTTCATGCTTGGAGTGTCTTTCAACCAACTTTCCACATGACCTTCATCTTTTGGCATAGTGCCCTCAACCACTGCCACATAGCGACGGTCGATAACGGTGCTGTGCCAGTCGGCAATCATCATTTGCTGCACTTCGGTGCTTTTGGCATACACCATCAGTCCGGAGGTGCGCGTGTCGAGGCGGTGCACCACATGTGCGTGGCAACGCTGGCGCGTTTCCACAAAATAGCGGTCGAGTAGGTCTTTCATGTTGAGGCTGTTGCGTCCTACGCCCATCGAAAGCACCTCGTCGGCCTTGTCAACCACTATCACATCGGCATCTTCATATACCACGCTGAAATATTGACTGAAATCGAAGCGTGTGCGAGTGGTGCCAGGGTGCTTGCTGATTTCCACCAGCGAATCGGGGTGCACGATAAAGTCGTGTCGGGTTTGCGTCACCTTGTCAACCAATACGCCTCCACCAGCAAGGATGGCTTTCGCCTTGCTGCGACTGATGCCGTCGAGTTTTTTCATCACAAACTCAAGCAGCGGCATTTCTTCTCGCGAGAGAAACTGGGTGTATTTTGCATCAACGTGTGGCACATTGCCAGCAGGAGTGGGGCGGTGGTTGTTTTTACGCATAATATTTTGCTTTAAACAAATAAGCCCCTGTCGGACTAATTCGCACAGGGGCTTATGATTTTTTGCTTAATTTTAGTTTTCGAAGAAGCGGCGGAAACGGTCGAAGATACGATTCTTGGTGGTTTCCGAAGGCTTCATATTTGAAGAATTCTTGAGCGATTCAAACGCCTTGCGTTCGTCGGCGCTGAGTTGCTCAGGGATGTAAACAGTGACATTGATTAGCAAGTCGCCGGTGCCGTAGCTGTCGGGCGATGGCAGACCCTTGCCACGGAGGCGAAGAATCTTGCCAGGCTGTGTGCCAGGCTCGATGGTGACACGCACACGACCATCAACGGTAGGCACTTCCACCTTACCGCCAAACACGGCAGTAGGAATGTCGAGCATCAGGTTGTAAACGAGGTCGTTGCCGTCGCGGTGGAGTTTGTCGTCGTGCTCCTCCTCAATCACGATGAGCAAATCGCCAGGAATGCCACCGCCGGGAGCCTCATTGCCTTTGCCACTCATTTTGAGTGTCATGCCTTCGCCCACACCGGCAGGAATATTGATGGAGATCACATCGTCTTTTTTCACCAAACCTTGGCCTCCACATTCGGGGCAACGCTCCTTGATGATTTTACCCTTACCGCCACAGGTGTGACACTCGCTCTGGGTTTGCATTGTGCCAAGAATGGTACGCTGAATACGGGTTTCCACACCGCTACCGTGACATGTAGGGCAAGTTTCGAGTTGGGTGCCGTTTTTCGCGCCAGTGCCGTTGCAGGCATCGCACGAAACCATGCGAGGAATTTTCAGTTTCTTCTCCACGCCGTGTGCCACATCTTTCAGGTTGAGGCGCACACGCACACGCAGGTCGCTACCACGCTGCACGCGACGGCCGCCACGCGCACCGCCACCGCCGAATCCGCCGAAACCGAATCCGCCGAAAATGTCGCCGAACTGCGAGAAAATGTCGTCCATCGACATGCCAGCACCACCGCCGCCGAATCCGCCTTGCGCTCCAGCGAAACCGAATTGGTCGTAACGAGCGCGCTTGTCTTTGTTCGACAGCACGTCGTAGGCCTCAGCCGCTTCCTTGAATTTCTCCTCGGCGGCTTTCTTTTCCTCGTCGCTCTTGCCTTGCTGACGGTCGGGGTGATATTTGATAGCCAACTTACGGTAGGCTTTCTTCAATTCATCATCTGTGGCATTCTTCTGAACGCCAAGCACTTCATAATAGTCTCTTTTTTCTGCCATTTTGCTGAAAAATTAATAAATAGTATATTACTGACCCACTACCACTTTAGCGTGGCGAAGCACTTTTTCATTAATAGTGTAACCCTTTTGCACAGTGTCGATTACCTTGCCCTTCATACTCTCGTCGGGAGCAGGGAAAGTGGTGACAGCCTCATAAATATCGGCATCAAAGTCGGTGCCAGTTGATTCCATAGGCTTCACTTGCTGTGATTCGAGGTATTTCATAAATTTGTTGTAGATGAGGTCGACGCCCTCTTTCAGACCTTCCACATCTGAACTTTTGTCGATTGCGTCGATAGCGCGTTCAAAGTCGTCGATCACAGGAAGCAATCCAAGCATAGCCTTTTCACCACCATTCTTGATGAGTTCGGCTTTCTCCTTCACTGTGCGTTTGCGGTAGTTGTCGAACTCTGCCATCAGGAAAAGGTATTCCTTTTGCGACTTTTCGAGTTCGGCTTGCAATGCCGCTATCTTGTCTTCTGGAGTTTCCTCCTTTGCAGGTTGCTCTTCTTCAGTATTTTGGCTTTCAACTTCGGCATTTTGTGCCTCGGTTTGAGTTTCCTCTTGCTGCAATTCTTCTTCTTTAACCTGCTCTTGTTCTTTCTTGCTCATATTTCGTTTGAATTTCAATTTCATAAATGTGTATTTGTAGTGACTTTATCGCAAGTCATATTCAATAGCGATTGCGTGGCTCGCACTATGTAAACCACGCCCTCAGCAATTATTAATCAACGATATGCAAAAATAATGCCAACTTGCGTTGGCACAATATGGATGGGAAGGAATTACAGCTGTATGACAAAATGACTATATTCCTTGAAATTGTCGGCAGCCTTTTCTGCCATTTCGGCACAACTGAAGATGCCGAAGATAGACGAGCCAGAGCCCGACATCGCCGCATAGGTGGCACCGCTATTGAGCAGCGTGCGCTTGATTTCTGCCAGTGAGGGGTATTGGGCAAACACGCTTTTCTCAAAGTCGTTGACCAACTCCTTCTGCCAATTCTCCATGCCATCTGACAGAATTTCGGGAATCGGCTTGGCTGATGGGGCAGGGGTGACCTGCGCATAGGCCGCCTTGGTGGGCACCGACACATCGGGCTTCACGAGCAGCAAGTGCTTCCCTTTCAGGCACACATCGGTGGGCGTGAACTCATCGCCAATGCCAGTAGCCATCATGGGCTTGTTGTGAATGAAAAACGGACAGTCGGCACCGATTTTTGATGCCATTATTGCCAACTGTTCGTCGGTGCAGCCAAGTTCGAACATGTCGTTGAGCATCTTCATACAGAACGAAGCATCGCTTGAACCGCCGCCCAGACCGGCACCGTCGGGGATATGCTTCACCAGATAAATATCCACAGGTGGCAGACCGAACTCCTTTTCCATCATTCTATAGGCCTTCATCACCAAATTCTTTTCGGTGGGGCAGTCCACCACTCTGCCATAGCATGTGAGCGTGGATTCGGAGCCTTCGGCTGGCACTATTTCCAGCGAATCGGTGAGCGGAATGGGGTAGAACACTGTTTCGATATTATGATAGCCATCGAGCCTACGGCTCACGATGTTGAGACCGAGATTGATTTTAGCGTTGGGGAAAGTTATCATTGTAATAGTTGTGTATTTATTCTGTTAAAGCACTGGACCGAGCAGGCGCGATGAGGATTCGAGCGCGCGCTGGCTCAATGGGCGTTTCACCCATTCCTCAAGCGTCATTTCCTCGCAACTTTGTTCGGAGTCGGCGAGGAAAATCGCCTTCATCTTGGTGCAGAACGATTTGCTGTAGATGAGCGCATTGCACTCGAAATTGTGTTCAAGGCTGCGGAAGTCGAAGTTGGTGGAGCCTGTGGTCACAAATTCATCGTCGATAATCACGCACTTGGCATGAAGCATTCGCTCGGTGTAGAGCAGCACCTTGATGTCGGCAGCCAAGCACTCTTTCACATAGGAGAGCGACGAATATTTCAAAATCTTGCTGTCGGGGTAAAGCGGAATCATAATCCGCACATCCACGCCCGAAAGCGCCGCCGCCTGAAGTGCCGATTTCATACTCTCTTCGGGCAGGAAATAGGGCGTCTGGATATAGATGCACTTTTGCGCCTGCGAAATGGCGCGCAACAGCACCATCGACATGGCGTTGAGAGGCTGTGTAGGGCCGCTAATCACGATTTGCATACCCACTGTCTCGGCGTTTGGCGCGAGAGTGGAGGTGCAAGGCTGGTCGAGAAGCATTCGCTTCATGAAGTTCCAGTCGATGGCGAACGAGAATTGCAAGCCCTTCACGGCATCGCCCACGATGCGCAAATGCGTGTCGCGCCACGCTTTATAGCCTTTTTCGCCTGTCACATAGCGGTCGGCAATGTTCATGCCCCCGATGTAGCCCACTTCGCCATCAATCACCACCACTTTGCGGTGGTTGCGCCAGTTGAGCCTGTTGGCAAGTTGTGGGAAAGTCACCTTCAGGAACGGATAAGCCTCCACGCCCTCTTCGCGCAAATGCTTGAAAAACGACGAGGCGATGCTCCACGAGCCCACATGGTCGTAGATTACCCTCACTTTCACGCCCTCGTGGGCTTTTTGAATGAGGATTTCCGCCAATTCTTTGCCTATGGTGTCGGCAGAGAAGATGTAGTATTGGAAATTGATGTATTTTTTTGCCGCGAGCAAGTCGGCTTTCAGTTGACTGAACTTTGCTTCGCCCTCGGTGAAGATGTCCACCTGGTTGGTTTTGAAGAAGTGAGGTTCGCCAAGGGAATTGACCAGGTTGATGATTTGCAGGCTCGACTCCGAAAGGCTGAAGTTGGAGGATTCGGGGGTGTTGAGCGAAGCCTGGCCACTGCGTTTCATGCGATTGTTGCGCGAAATCATCATCACACTTTTCAAACTCCTGCCGAAGAACAGATACACAAGAATGCCCACCACCGGCAGCAACAGCAGCACGGTGACCCACGCCAGCGAACGCACAGGGTTGCGGTTCTCCGACACCACCACTATAATGCACCCGATAGCGGTGATGATGTATAGCGCGGTGAACACGTAGAACACGGCATTTGCGTAGGGGAACAGTTCGGCTAAAAGCATTGGTTGTGCGAAATAAGGGTGACTTGCTTAAAGATTATCTTAAAAAATAAAAGGCTATCACGCCACCTTTCCGCTATGGGCTTAGGCGTAATGATAGCTTAGTGCTCTTGGGCGGTGAGGCGGTTATATGCTCTACTTCACCACCACCTTGCGCGACCACTGATTGTTGTAGCGCACGATGTAGAAGCCCTTAGGCATTTCGATAGTCACATGGCTATCGGCGTTTACCTTCACCGATTTGATCAGTTGGCCCGTAATGGCGTAGATGTTGAAAGTGGCATCGTTGCTGCCTGCTGCGAAATAGATAACTCCTACTCCGCCTTTGACAGAAGCTACATTTGCAACACTTTCAGCCACAGCAGGCACTGGCTCAGGGGCAGCCCAAGTGCCAGCCGCGCCACAAGCGACCATAATAAGCAATATTGCGAGTATCTTCTTCATATCAAAGACAAAATTATAAAGAAAAAACATAAAAAACAATTTTTCCACACAATTTTTCTCAAATTTTTCCGTTATTGCCACCGTGGTTGGATAATGTGCTCATAGTGAGTTGGTTATGCGGAAAACGAGCGATGCTCATAATGAATCGTAACGTAGGGACATGCCTCGGCATGTTTCGCTGCAATCGGCAATGTTTCAACGCATTGGAAACATGCCAAAGGCGAAAGCACTGAAAAAGTCGAAAAGAGGATTTTAGAGCCGTTGTAAACGGCATATTGTGGTTAACTCCATGCAAGCTCGCTTGCGAGCGCAGCTTGGAGACAGACCCAAATGTAGTGGCGAGCGTCGGAGACGGTCGGTCGTGGTAGCATCAATAGTCTTGACCATAACCGACCCTCTACGAGGCTCATAGTCTCTTTAGCGCAATCTCCAAGCTGCGCTCATTCGCTCCTGTGGAGCTTCATTCGCTTGCATGGAGTTAACCATAATCAGCCGTTTCCAACGGCTACAAGCCTCCATAAAATCTTTACTTCATTCACTATTTTTATAGTTTTTCAGTGCTTTCGCCGAAGGCATGTCCCTACGTTATGGTGTTGCCATTTTGGGTGTCTGCGAGGGCGGCTTGGAGAAAAGAGGCGCACCTCCGCTGTGTGTGGGGGTGCGCCTCGGTATGGGGGTGATGTGTTGCTTATTTTTGATATATTTTGTGCTGTGCTGCGAGCAGGGTGTTCTTCATCAGTGCGCAGATGGTCATCGGACCTACGCCGCCTGGAACTGGGGTGATGAAGCTGCAAAGTGGAGCCACTTCGTCGAAATCCACATCGCCGTAGAGTTTGAATCCGCTCTTGGTTTTGGTGGATGGCAGGCGAGTGGTGCCCACATCAATCACCACGGCACCCTTTTTCACCATGTCGGCCTTCACGAAATGAGGTTGACCGATAGCTGCGATAAGAATGTCGGCACGGCGGCATTGGCGTGGCAGGTCTTCGGTGGCGCTGTGGCACACGGTCACGGTGCAGTTGCCCGGATTGTCTTTCTGGAGTAGCATTTGCGCCACTGGTTTGCCCACGATGTTGCTTCTGCCCAGCACCACGCAGTGCTTGCCGCTGGTTTCGATACCATAGCGTTCGAGCAGTGCCAAAATGCCTTGTGGAGTGGCGGAGCGGAAGCAAGGCAATCCGATTGACATGCGGCCCACATTAATGGGGTGGAAACCGTCAACGTCTTTCTTGTAGTCGATGGCCTCAATCACTTTTTGCTCGTCGATGTGGCGTGGCAGAGGGAGTTGCACGATGAAGCCGTCCACATCATCGTTGTGGTTAAGCTTGTCGATGGCTTGGAGCAGTTCGTCTTCTGTAATGTCGTCTTCAAAACGAATGAGTGTGGATTTGAATCCACATTCGTCGCAAGCCTTCACTTTGTTGGCCACATAGGTTTCGCTACCTCCGTCGTGGCCCACAAGAATGGCAGCCAGATGAGGTTGCTTTTCGCCAGCAGCCATCATTCGCTTTACTTCTTTGGCAATTTCTTGCTTGATTTCCATTGCCGTTTCTTTACCGTCGATAATTACCATAAAAAATTCCCCTGGTTGGTTAAGAGATAAATATTAATGTATATGGTGAGAGGTTAGAAATTGGATGTCGGTTATGGGGCTTGAGGCGAGCGCTGTGTCGCCGTAACTCCCTCCGCGTCGTGGGTTCTTAACTTCTTACCGTCGTGATTTCAAAAAGTTATGTATTCTTATATAGAACTGAAGGGCGTCTCGTGTTGGGAAGCGAGAAGCCCTTCATGTCAGTTCGTTGTATTATTTGCGGCGCATGCCCTTGAGCATTTGCATCGGATTTTTAGTGGCTACGGAGTGCATCATCTTGCGAGTGGCGTCGAATTGCTTCAGCAGGCGGTTCACTTCCTCAATCTTGGTGCCAGAGCCCAAAGCGAGGCGCTTGCGACGGTGGCCGCTGTCGCGGCCGGTGAGCAGCACTTCGGGGTGCTCGCGCTCGTATGGTGTCATTGAGTCGATAATAGCCTCGATGCTCTTAAACGCATCGTCTTTGATGTCAACGTCTTTCAGTGCCTTGCCCACGCCTGGAATCATGGAAGCGAGGTCTTTCAGATTACCCATCTTCTTGATGCTGGCGATTTGGTTCTTGAAGTCGTTGAAGTTGAACGTGTTTTTACGCAGCTTGGCTTCGAGCTTCTTTGCCTCGTTTTCGTCGTATTGCTGTTGCATACGGTCAACGAAACTCACGATATCACCCATTCCCAAGATACGGTCGGCCATACCGGCAGGGCGGAATGGGTCAAGCGTGTTCTTGTCCACGCCTTCACCGGTGCTCACGAATTTGATAGGCTTGTCAACTACCGCACGGATAGAGAGGGCTGCACCACCACGGGTATCACCGTCGAGTTTGGTGAGCACCACGCCGTCGAAGTTGATGCGGTCGTTAAATGCCTTGGCGGTGTTCACCGCGTCTTGACCGGTCATTGAGTCGACCACGAAGAGAGTTTCGGTAGGATTGATAGCCTTCTTGATAGCCTCAATTTCAGCCATCATCTGCTCATCTACGGCGAGACGACCAGCGGTATCGACAATCACCACATCGTTGCCATTAGCCTTGGCGTGTTGAATACCGTGGAGAGCGATGCTTACAGGATCTTTGCTCTCAGGCTCGCTATACACAGGCACATTCACCTTTTCGCCATTCACCTTCAACTGCTCGATAGCGGCAGGACGGTAAACGTCGCACGCCACAAGCAGAGGCTTCTTGTTTTTTTCCTGCTTGAGCTTGTTGGCGAGTTTGGAAGCGAAAGTGGTCTTACCCGAACCTTGCAGACCCGACATCAGCACCACTGCTGGCTTGCCGTCGAGGTTGAATGGTGCTTCTTCGCCACCCATGAGCTTCACCAGCTCTTCGTGAACGATTTTCACCATCAGTTCGTTTGGCTTCAATGCGTTGATCACATTTCGGCCGAGGGCTTCGTTCTTCACTCGGTTGGTGAAGTCTTTAGCCACCTTATAGTTGACGTCGGCATCAACAAGTGCGCGACGCACTTCTTTCATTGTCTCGGCAACATTGATTTCCGAAATCTTGCCTTGACCTCTCAGAACCTTAAACGATCTTTCGAGTTTCTCGGATAAATTTTCAAACATATATAATAATGAGTCTTTTGTTTCAAAAAATTAAGTGCATTCTGTGCGAAAACACTAAACCAAGTGCAAAGTTAATATCATTTTGCCACACCACCAAAAAAACCTCTCCTACAAGCCAGTGTTTGTGCGTTTTCTGGAAGATGTGAAAATCGATGTGAAAATCGCCTACTCCACTTGGTGTGCGACATTGGCTCGTCTATGTAAAGTGCAGATTGTGTCAAATCTCTAAAACGACAACGTCATAGCGTAGGAATTTGCCTTTGATATGTTTCTAATTCGTTGATACATTGTTGATTGCTATTAAAAAAGTTCTGATATTGTGACAATATTTGTAATTATATCATGAAATAATGACAATTGATGTAATGGATGTGGGATAATTTCAGGCTGCATGGGGGAGTCTATTCGCATCTAACTAATGGATTGGAGTATTAAAGTTTTTCATTATCTTTGTGGTGATGAAGAAATTTGATGTGCATAACGATACTGAAAGTAAGTTTAGGGTGCTGATGGTGTGTTTGGGCAACATTTGCCGGTCGCCGTCGGCACATCATGTGATGGAACACCTGATTGAGCAGCGAGGGCTGAGCCACTTGATTGAGGTGGACTCGGCTGGCACCTACGGCGGCCATGCCGGCGATTTGCCCGACCCGCGAATGCGCAGAGCGGCACGCAAGCGTGGCTACGACCTCACGCACCGTGCACGCAGGGTGACGGGCAGCGATTTCGATGATTTCGACCTGATAGTGGGTATGGACGCTGGCAATGTGAGCGACCTTCGCATGATGGCTGCCACGCCCGACGAGGTGGCAAAAATCGATATGATGGGGCGTTACATTCGCCGTTTTCCGCACTACGATTATGTGCCCGACCCTTACTATGAGGGCGCAGAAGGCTTTGAACTGGTGCTCGACTTGCTCGAAGACGCTTGCGACAATCTTCTCGACCATATTGTGGAGAGGATAGAAGTTAGAAATTAGAAGTTAGAAATTAGAAGTTAAGGAGTTAAGAAGTTAAAGAAGTTAAGACGATACCGTTGTATTCTGTAATTTGATTTCTTGCTATTCTGATTTCTCTGTATTTAGCCTATATAAGGCTATTGACCATTGATATATAAAAAACAATTATTTTGATATGAAAAAGATGCTTTCGATTGTGGCTTCCACTGCGGTGGCTTTGACCGCATTGGCACAGCAAGCCCCTATCGCCGTGCGATGGGAGATGGGGCGTAATGGTGCTGAAAAGGGCTATTACAGTTCGCGCTTTGTGATTAAGAATGTGAGCCAATCACCACTTGAAAAGAATTGGCAATTCTATTTCAACCAGTTTTCGCGTCGCCTGAAATTGAGCGACCAGTTGCCTGTTGACATTAAGGAGGTGAGCACCACCTACTATCAGGTTACGCCCAACGACCGCTACCACACGCTCGCTCCGGGCGATTCGATGGTGGTGGATATGCTGATGCGTGGCACGATGGTGAATATCTGTTATGTGCCTATGGGTGGACATGTGGTGATGAATGGCGACACCAAAAAGCCTATTGGCGTGAAAATTGCTATCGCTCCGCTCGACAATCCCGAACAATTCCAAAGTCGCCCCAACGACTATCCCGACGGCAACAGAATGTATGCCTTTAACCAAACGCTGCAAGATGCGCAAGCACCTGCCCACTGCTACGACATTTTCCCAACACCAAAAAGCGTGACGCTGACTGGCGGACACACTTCCATTGGCAATGTGGTGGCTGTGAAGGACGGTAAGTTTGGCGATGCCCGCCGCTTTATGCTCGATGAACTGAAAAAGCGTGGCGTGTATGCCACAGGCAACACTTCCACCACTATCACGCTGACGGCTGATAAAAAACTGTCGGGCGAGGCTTACGAAATGGTGGTAACAGATGGCAAGGTGCTGATTGCCGCTGGCTCGGAACAGGGCTGCATGAATGGTGTGAAAACCTTGATTTCCGCCCTCGACCACAGCAAGGCAAACCGCTTGGAAAATGCCGTGGTGAAGGATTGTCCCGACTTCGGTTATCGTGGTTTCATGCTCGATGTGTCGCGAAATTTCACCACTTTCGAGAATATGAAGCGAGTGATTGATTTGCTGGCTTACTATAAGTTGAATGTGCTTCACTTCCACTTCTGCGACGATGAGGCTTGGCGTGTGGAAATCCCCGGACTGCCAGAGTTGACCGAAGTGGCGTCGCGCCGTGGCTGCACCTTTGACGAAAACGAATTCATTGCCCCCATCTTCGACGGCAATGGCAATCCCGACGACCTTAGCCAAAGTTCCAACGGCTACTTTACTCGCCAGCAGATGATTGAACTGCTGAAATATGCGAAGTCGAAAGGTGTGAAGGTGATTCCTGAAATCGAAACCCCTGCCCATGCCCGTGCAGCACTCGTGGCAATGAAGGCACGCTACAATAAGTATGCCGCCACCGATATGGCAATGGCGGAGCAATACAAGATGTGGGACGACAACGACAAGAGCGTTTACACCTCAGCACAGTCGTATCACGACAATGTGCTCAACGTGGCGCATGAGGGCGTGTTCAACTTTGTATATAAGGTAGTTGACGAACTTGAGAAGATGTGGAAAGATGCAGGTTTGAAACTCGACATCGTGCATCTTGGTGGTGATGAGGTGCCAAAAGGCTCTTGGGACGCTTCGCCCGACATTCAAGCCCTGATGAAAGCAAAAGGCTTGAAAGATGCCCACGAAGTGAGCGAATATTTCATTAGCCGTGTCACCGAGCACCTCGCTCAAAAGGGCATCAAGGCTGGCGGCTGGCAGGAAGTGGGCCTCGACCACCCCGACAGCCACAATGCCACCGTGGCACCACGCTTTGCGATGGTGAACGCATGGAGCACAGTGGGCAGCCGTGCCAACATTCCTTACCGCTTGGCAAATGCGGGCTATCCCACCATTCTCTCTAATGTGACCAACTTCTATGTGGATATGGCTTACACTTGGCATCAGTACGACAAGGGATTGCATTGGGGCGGTTATTGCGATGAATACGCTTCTTGGTTTGCACAACCCTACGATGTGTATCGCTCTGAAAGATACGACTACAATGGCGTTGCCCTCGATGTGCTGAAATCTGCCGAAGGCAAAACGCCACTTCAAAAGCCCGAAAACATTATCGGTGTGCAAGGTCAACTTTGGTCAGAAACCATTCGCGATTTCGACCAAGTGCAATACTATATGCTTCCTAAAATCTTCGGTTTGGCACTTCGTGGCTGGGACGCAAAACCCGAATGGGACGATGCAAAGCCCGAAACCTACATCGCCGCCAGAGCCAACTATAATGCAAAGGTGGGCAAGGAATTAGGCGTGTTGAATATGCTGGGCTTCAACTTCCGCATCGGTATGCCAGGCGCAAAGGTTGAGAACGGAAAATTGCTCGTCAACACCCAATATCCCGGCGAAAAGGTGTGCTACACCCTCGACGGCTCAGAACCAACGGCAAGTTCGCCAGTCTGGACTGCCCCAGTGGTAGTGCCCGACTCCGCCAAACTGATTAAGGTGAAGGCATTCTACTTAGGCAAGGAGAGCCTCTCCACCTACCTCTGGAGATAGCACCACGCACATAACGAATCAAAAGATTGCACGAATTTCGCGACCACCCCGTTCGCCCTATTCGTGCAATTTTCGTTTTTTTTAGTTGGAAAAATAGGCGAAAATCAAAATAAATTGTTAATTTTACGAAGTTTTAATTCAATAATAGTATCGCATAAAATGAAGAAACTCACAGTAGTGGTTCCATGCTATAATGTGGAAGATTATCTTTGCAGATGTCTTGACTCGCTCGTGCATCAGGATATTCCAGAATCAGATTACGAAGTGATTGCCGTGGACGACGGCTCGACCGACTCCACAGGCGAGATATGCGACCGCTACGCCAAAGAATATCCACAAGTGAAGGTGGTGCATCAAGCCAATGCGGGTGTTTCGGCGGCACGAAACAATGGCATGAGCATCGCACAAGGCAAATATTTGTTTTTCGTTGATGGCGATGATTTTGTGGCAGAAAACTGCTTCAAAGTGCTTTTGCACATTGCCGAGACGAATGCCCTCGATGTGGTGATGTTTGATTTCAAGGCTGTGAATCCCGACACACCTGTGCTTACAGCGCAGAGCTGTGAAGCGCAAGATGTGAAAGTGATTACTGGTAAAGAGTTTCTTACCGACAACTGTTTGCATGGTGCTGTGTGGCTTTACTTTGTGAAGCGTGAACTTGTGGAGCGTGATCGGTTGCATTTTCCTGTGAGCCACATTTGCGACGATAATGTTTTCTCGCTCAGTGCTATACTTGCTGCACACCGAATGGTGAAACTCAGTAAAGTGTGCTATTACTATGTGCAACGCCCCGGCAGCATTATTCACGAAAAGAGCATTGCGCATAAGTTGAAATATATGGGCGACATTATCTATTGCAGCAATCAGTTTGGCGAGGTGATAGAGAAGTATCGTGGCGAACTCAGTGAACCCACATATTCACGCTTGATTGGTAGGCGCAACAGTTTCCTTTATATCGCCATTGTGGGAGCGTTGAGGGCTGGAGTGATTAGCGAGGTTTGCGCACAGTTAAAAGCAGATGGTTTGCTGCCATTGGGAAAACTTGATAAAAGAGATTTTACCGACACAAGGTGGACTGCCATTCGGCTATTGTCGCGCTGCCCGATGATGCTTTGTGCCGTGGGAAAACTGATGTCGTGGTTAAAATAAGAATGAAGAAGAGATGAATGATATAAAGCTTCTTTCGGTGGTTGTGCCTTGCTACAATGTGGAGGGTTATCTTTCCAGGTGCCTATCTTCGCTCGTGCATCAGGATATTGACGGCTCGGCGTATGAGGTGATTGCCGTGGACGACGGCTCGACTGACTCCACAGGCGAGATATGCGACCGCTATGCCAAAGATTATCCGCAAGTGAAGGTGGTGCATCAAGCCAATAGGGGAGTGGGCGCAGCGAGAAACGCTGGACTCGACCTTGCGCAAGGCAAATATCTGCTGTTCGTTGATGCCGACGATTTTATGGTGGAGAGCTGCTTCAAAGAACTGCTCGACACGGCAGAAGCAAACCTGCTTGATGTGCTGGCGTATCATTCTGTAGATGTATATGACGGAAGCCCCATTCCGTTGGTTTCGGAAGCACCAAAGCAAGATATTAAAGTTCAGACAGGTGCTGAATATCTGTCGGAAAATTTTATGCAAGGTCCTGTGTGGTGGCTCGTCACCAAGCGAGAAATCATCGAGAAAGAACGACTGACATTTCCAGAGGGGCACATGCTTGAGGATTCGGCATTCACCCCAGAGGTGATACTTTCTGCCCAGAGAATGGCAAATATTGGCAAGGTGTGCTATTACTATGTGCAGCGCCCCAGCAGCATCATGCACAGCCGGGACCGTGAGCATCTGTTGACGCTGCTCGACGACTACATTTTCGCCTACAAATCGGTAGATGAGGTGATAGCAAAGCATCGGCACAAAATGGACGAGTCGGCATATACTCGTTTGGCGTCGCGTCGTGATAGTTTCTTGTATTTCGGCATATTCCGAGCGTTGAAATCAGGTGTGGCAAAAGAATTTTACCAGCACCTGAAAAACGATGGTTTGTTGCCACTTCGCCAACTTGATAAAAGAGAGTTCGCCAGCAAAAAGTGGAATATTCTACGCCTACTATTCAACTGCCCGGCTTTGACCTGCGGTATAGGCAAAATATATGGATTTATAAGATGAAAAAAGTGAAAGATATAGCGATTTTTGGTGCAGGAGGTTTTGGCCGCGAAGTGGCTTGCCTCTTGAGAAAAATCAACGCTGTGGAGCCTACATGGAATTTTATCGGCTTCTACGACGATGGACTTGAAAAAGGTTCGCGCGTGGACTATGGCGAAATACTTGGCGGCATCGCCGACTTGAATGTCGTGGACCGCCCCCTCAGCGTGGTGGTGGCGTTGGGCAATCCCAAAACGCTCCAAACTGTGGTGGAAAAAATCACCAACGATAATATTGATTTCCCAAATATCATTTCGCCCGATGTGGCGTTGCTCGATTCCGACAATTTCAGAATGGGAAAAGGCAATGTGGTGTCGGTGGGCAATTTCTTCTCGTGCAATGTGAGCATGGGCGATTTCAACACCTTCGTGCTTTATAGCACAGTGGGGCACGACTGCACATTCGGCAACTTTAATTGCCTGATGCCAGGCACAAGAATTTCGGGAAATGTGACCATAGGCGATGTCAATTTGTTTGGCTCAAATTCCGTGGTGATTCAAGGGAAAACCATTGGGGATAATACCACTGTGGCGGCAGGCTCGGTGGTGATGACAAATCTGAAAGATGGACACACCTATATGGGCTGTCCTGCCAAAAAGGTATTTTAAGATGAAATGGTTTGTGTTCAGAAATAATACGGTAGAGCCGTTTTTCGATGGCAAGACGGTGGCATTTTCGGGTTACGATGATGTGAGCGTGGTACCGACTGAAGCGGAGGGCTTTATTTGGTTTTATCAAGTGCCAGTGAAGTTCAGCAGCGGCGTTTTGGCGCAGGAAATCCGATCTATTACCGAAAAACTCCAACTGGTGGTTGGTGAAATCGGCGCTAAGCCATTGGTGGTATTCACAATGGAAAATCTGGTGGACTTGAAACTCGTGACCAGCGATATGGCGGTGCAGGAGGCTATCGACAGTTTTAACGCCACCGCACGAACTTTGGCGCACGCGCATAGCCATGTGAAAGTGGTGGATTTCAGCGAGTTTACCAAGCAATACACCAGCCAGCAACTCATCGACTGGAAGTATTATTTCATTTCGCAATCACTGCTTAATCCCAAAATTGCCAAAGACTTCAAGGTGTGGTGGCACCGCATTGAGGAAGAGTTGGCGTTATGCCGCAAAAAATGCCTTGTTCTCGACCTTGACAACACCATTTGGGGCGGCATTCTTGGCGAAGACGGAGCAGAAGGCGTCAAAATCGGTGGCGACTATCCTGGCAATGCCTTTCTGTATTGGCAACGGGGCTTGGTGGAACTGAGCAAATGCGGCGTGATACTTGCCTTGTGCAGCAAAAACAATGAGGCTGATGTGCAGGAGTTGTGGGATGCCAATCCGTTTATGGCACTCAAGCGTGAGCATATCAGCGCACATCGCATCAACTGGCAGAGCAAAGACCAAAATATCAGGGAATTGGCTGAAGAATTGAACATTGGGCTCGACAGCATGGTGTTTGTTGACGACAATCCCACCGAGCGTGAACTGGTGAAGCAAACGCTGCCGATGGTGGCTGTGCCTGATTTTCCTGCCAAGCCGTATGAACTGGTGGACTTTTTCCAAAGCCTTGTGAGAGACTACTTTCGCATCTACAAACTCACCCACGACGATGCCGACAAGGTAAACCAATATAAGGCAAACGCCCAGCGCGATGCCGAGCAAAAGCGCTTTGCGCAATACGACCACTATTTGCGAAGCCTCGACATAGAAATCCGTGTGGAAGAAGCCAACGATTTCAATTTTGCACGCATCGCCCAACTCACGCAGAAAACCAACCAATTCAACCTTACCACGCACCGCTACACCGAGGCTCGTTTGCGAGAAATGCAAGCCGCCGGCAGCCAGATATGGTGCATGAGTGTGAGCGACCGCTTCGGCAGTTACGGCATATCGGGCGTGATGATAGTGAACCCGATTGATGCCACTGTGGCTGAGGTGGATACGCTGCTGTTGAGTTGCCGTGTGCTGGGCAAGGGCATAGAGCACGCATTTGTGTGTCACATGCTTCAAATGCTGGCGAAGAAGGGCTACCAATCGCTCACGGCATCATATCTGCCTACGGCGAAAAATGCCCAAGTGAAAGATTTTTGGCAAGTAGTAGGCGGCGCAGTGGCATCGCAAACAGCCACAGCCACCACCTACCGAATAGATTTAAATCAAGAATTTCAGATAAAAAACCACTATAGATTCGTATAAAAAGATGGAAAATAAAATACTCTCAATCATGAAAGATGTGTTTGATGTCAGCGACCTCGACAACACCTGCACGCAAGAAACCTGCGAAAATTGGGATTCGCTGCATCATCTGATGCTCATTTCCGAACTTGAAGATGCTTTCGGCGTGGAATTCGACCCCGAAGAAATGGCAGAAATGAAAACCTTCGCCCAAGTGAAATCCACCCTCGAGAGCAAAATGTAAGAGAAGCATAGGGAATGTGTGTGTCCATTTTGTGGATGGCGGGGGGTGGCAAAATGATATGGGGAATGTGAAAAAGTGCGAAATAGGTTAACGAGGTGAAAAATAATGTGTAGCAAAAAGTGATTAAAACATAATATTTCGTACATTTGTAGTATTAAAAAACATTATACTACATTATGGCTAAGATTCACGGAGCTGTGGTTGTGAACACCGAGCGATGCAAGGGCTGCAACCTTTGTGTGGTGGCATGTAATTTCGGTGTGCTCGACCTCCAGAACAAAGAAGTAAATAATCGCGGTTATCATTTCGCCTATATGTCGGCACCTGAAAAGTGTGTTGGCTGCCAGAGTTGTGCTTTGGTGTGCCCTGATGCGTGCATAGAGGTGTATCGCGTAGTGGAAAAGTAACAAAAAACATATCTGCATATTATGAACGAAGAAGTGAAATTGATGAAGGGTAATGATGCCTTGGCTATGGCTGCTATCCGATATGGCGCCGACGGCTATTTTGGCTATCCTATTACTCCGCAGTCGGAAGTGCTGGAGTGCTTAGAGGCTGAAATGCCATGGGAGACCACTGGCATGGTGGTGCTTCAAGCCGAAAGCGAGGTGGCTGCAATCAATATGGTATATGCTGGCGCATCGTGCGGCAAGGCGGTGATGACTTCCACCTCAAGCCCCGGCTTCAGTTTGATGCAAGAAGGCGTGTCGTATATCGCGGCAAGTGAAGTGCCAGCGTTGCTGGTGAATGTGATGCGTGGCGGCCCGGGCTTGGGCACTATCCACCCATCGCAAGCCGACTATTTCCAAGCCACGAAAGGCGGTGGCCATGGCGACTATCACATGATAGTGCTTGCTCCAAGCAGCGTGCAGGAAATGGCTGACTTCGTTGGTTTGGGTTGGGACTTGGCGTTTAAGTATCGCTGCGTGTCGATTATCCTTGCCGATGGTCTGATTGGTCAGATGATGGAGAAGGTGGTGCTGCCACCTCAGCGCCCACGTCGCACCGAAGACGAAATTCGCCAACTCTGCCCTTGGGCGGTGAACGGCCGTAAGGGTATGCGCCCCAAAAACATTATCACATCGCTCGAACTCGACGACGACAAGATGGAGGAAATCAACCATCGCCTGCAAGCCACATACCGAGAAATTGAAAAGAACGAAACTCGCTGCGAACTGGTCAACACCGACGATTGCGACTATCTGATGGTGGCATTCGGCAGTCAGGCGCGTATCGCCATGAAGACGATGGAGATTGCACGCGCCAACGGCATCAAGGTGGGCTTGGCTCGTCCAATCACCCTGTGGCCTTTCCCTGTGGAGCAAATCAAGAAGGCGGCAGCCAATGCCAAAGCCCTGCTCGTGGTGGAACTCGACGCCGGTCAGATGATTGAGGACGTGAAACTCGCTATCGAATGTAGCAAACCAGTAGAGCATTATGGCCGTCTGGGTGGCAATGTGCCCACTCCAGATGAGGTGTTTGAGGTTTTGAAGGAGAAATTCATCAATAAGAAGTAATGGCTATGGAACTTAAAGATATTATTCAACCACAGAACCGTGTGTATAAGAAGCCGGCTCTGCTCAACGACAACAATATGCACTATTGCCCAGGCTGTAGCCACGGCGTGGTGCACAAACTGGTGGCTGAGATTATTGAGGATATGGGCGCAACGGAATATGCCATTGGCATTTCGCCAGTAGGCTGTGCCGTGTTTGCGTATAATTATATCGACATCGACTGGCTTGAGGCCGCCCATGGCCGCGCTACCGCTATGGCCACCGCCGTGAAGCGATTGATGCCCGATAAACTGGTGTTCACCTATCAAGGCGACGGCGACTTTTCCGCTATCGGTACATGCGAGTCGATCCATTCGTGCAACCGTGGCGAAAACATTGCCATCATCTTTATCAACAACGCCATTTACGGTATGACTGGCGGACAGATGGCTCCTACCACACTTCTCGGTCAGAAAACGGCAACTTGCCCCTATGGCCGCCGTGTGGACCTGAACGGCTATCCGTTGTCAATCACTCCACTTTTGGCACAACTCGATGGCACTTGCTATGTGACACGGCAAAGCGTTCACACCCCAGCAGCAGTGCGCAAGGCTAAGGCAGCCATTCGCAAGGCATTCGAAAACAGTATGGCTGGCAAGGGCACATCGGTGGTGGAAATCGTGAGCACTTGTAATTCGGGTTGGAAGATGACACCAGAAGATGCCAACAACTGGATGGTGGAGAACATGTTTAAGAAATACCCATTGGGCGACTTGAAAAACGTTGACGAAAAGAAGGAGGAATAACCTATGAAAGAAGAAATGATTATTGCCGGATTCGGTGGTCAAGGTGTGCTCTCAATGGGCAAGATTTTGGCTTATTCGGGCCTGATGGACGATAAGGAAGTGACTTGGATGCCTTCTTACGGACCAGAGCAACGTGGCGGTACAGCCAACGTGACCGTGATTTTGAGCGACGACCGCATCAGTTCGCCAATCTTGAATATGTACGACACAGCCATTGTGCTCAACCAGCAGAGCCTCGACCGCTTTGAGAGCCAAGTGAAGCCTGGTGGCGTGCTTATCTACGACAGTTACGGTATTCACAAGCCACCCACACGCACCGATATCAATGTGTATTGCATCAATGCGATGGAAGCGTCGTTTGAAATGAAAAACGGCAAGGCTTTCAACATGATTGTGCTGGGTGCCTACTTGAAGATTAAGCCAGTGGTGAGCATCGAAAACGTGCTTGCCGGCTTGAAAAAAGCCCTCCCAGAGCGCCACTGGAACCTCATCCCCCTCAACGAAGAGGCCCTAAAAAAAGGCATGAGCCTGGTGAAAGAATAACCAGAGCAGATATTAAGAAAACAATAATCCCCGCAGGCAATAGTCCGTGGGGATTTTGTTTTGTATGGGTGTGAATTATTTTTGATTCATTAATTGTGGGGTGGGGTGGAATGAACCGTCGGGGGTGATGGTGACTGACAGGTAGCCGGTGGGGGAACCGTAGAGGGGGTAACTGGAGGCTACGGTGGTGAATACGGGTATGCCGTCGATTTCTGTGGTTTCGCCGTAGTGGGTGTGTCCTGCGAATATGCCCTTCACGCCGTGCTGCTTCATGAGACGCACATATTGTGTGCGGTAAGGCTCGTTCCACTCCGATTTGTGTTTCACTGGGCTACCTTTCGCCAGCACTGGTGGGTGGTGGGCAAATACGAATGTGCCCTTCAAATGGTCGTATTTCTTCAACTCGCCATACATCCACTCCAGTTGCTCGGCAGCGTCGATGTAGGCAGGGAGCGTGTCGCACACGAGGGCGTTGGAGTTGATGCCGATAAATCCGTAGCCACCGTATTCAAAGGAGAAACGCTCGTAGCCGAAGTTGTCGAGATACTGCTTGCGTGGAGCATCGGCATATTTGGGCATGTCGTGATTGCCGGGGATGTGAAACACTGGTATATCCTTATCCACCGTGGCAATAACACTGCGATAAGCCTCCACCTGATTTTTCTTGTAATGGCGGTGAATCATGTCGCCTGTGATAATCACAAAGGCAGGGTGTTCGCGATTGATGATGCTCACCATCGCTTTCAAGTTGTCGATGGTCCATTGCAAATTCTTGTCTTTGCTGTGGAAACCAAGTTGAGGGTCGGTGACTTGGAAGAAGGTGAAGCCTTCTTTACTTTCGCATTTGCCAATGGCAGGCTGCTGTGCCCAAGCCATAGCGGTGATGGCAAAGAGTACAGAAATGAGAATAAAGCGTTTCATATTGAGATAGGTTTTAGTTGACGAAATTTACGCTCACACCGAATTGGAATCGGGCAGGGTTGAGGGGATAATGTGGAGTGGAGAAATAGTTGTCGCCACCGAATAGCCCTTTGTTGGCGTGGGTGTACGACACATAGAAGCGTGCTTGCTTCATGCGGAAATTGGCATACACGTTCACGAATGCGAAATTACCACACTTCACCTCGCTTTGGTTGTGGAAGTTCATCAACGCAGGGTTGTAGGCAGGAGCGTAGTAACTGGTGTAGTAGTTGCCATCGGCACCCAATTGCACCTTCAGCACTTTAGCCACGGTAAATTTGATGAACAGATTGCTGTAAACGGCAAACTTAGGCAGCGGCAGCACTTGCTCGTTGCTGCTCGTCTGATAGGTGAGTTCGTTGTCCCAAGTGAGAATGCCGAAGCGAAGATGCTGCCTCAATGTGGCACTCAACACATGGATAGGCGATGAGCACTGTGCTGGCGTTCCGTTTTCGCCGAAATAGAGATAGTTTTTCAGCGTTTCGTAGCCCACATTCACATTGGTGCCAGAGAAAGGGATGTTGAGTTCGCCACCCACACGGAAGCGTGTCTCTTTCGAGAAGTCGTTGCTCCATGCGTAGTGGTTGCTGATGAAGTGCTTCATCAGGTATGGTGCTTCCGTGTTCTTGAAATAGCCATAGCCACGGATAGTGACCGTGTCGCCAAAGAGGTGCAGACGCGTTTTCACATCGCCACTGGCTTCCACATCGCCAGCCACATCGCCGAGCACGCCGAACTTCGCCATCGCATCGTAGGTGAGGATAGAGCCGTGCTGCTTGGTGAGTTGTCCGCCCACATACATCAAATTCTCCGTGGTGCGGTGTGCCACTTCGCAGGGTAGCGCATCAAGCCCTTCGGGTAGTGTGGCTAAGCCCGAAATGGAGTCAGCCACTTGCGTGTAGCGGCGGATTTCATGCTGTGCATACACGGCAAAACCGAATTTCGCATATTTGTTGAATCCCTCAAGCAGCGAAATGCCGAGCGTGTTGCGCAGGTGCCAATAGCGGTTAAACTCGTTGGTGCCGGCGGCATTGAGGTAGGTGTTGGGGAAAAAGTCCTTACCTTGCGTGCCCGATTCGTTGATAAACTTGTGGGAATTGATTTTATAGTCGAAGTTCCAAATAAAACTGGTGACAGGGATATAGGTTTTGCCGATAATGGTGTCGGCCACCGAGTCGCGCTGATATTTGTAGTAGCCCACTTTGTAGCGGTGGTTCATCACCAGTTGATGGCCGCTCAGCCCCGATTGCGCAGCGGTAAGGCGAGTGAGAATGTCTTTCGGATTCACGCTCGTTTCGCCACCTTGCACCTCGGCAGGGTCGGTGATATAGCGGTCGTCAACTATACCGCCGTTTTCCTTGTTGGTGTGGTCGAAATTCATCGCCACAGCCTGCAACTCGTATCTGTCGCCCAAATACGAAGCGAAGCCCTTCCACATAAAATTCTTTTGCGCCTGATTCTCGTAACTGCCCTTGCTGTAGATATAGTCGAGCGATGCACCTGCGGCAAGACGCTTGTTCACATTGCCGCTAAACTCCATGGTGGTGCGGTCTTGTGTGCTGTATTTGTCGCCGCCTGTGGTGTGAGAGAGCAGCGTCATCGGTATTCTTGAATTGTAGAAACGATGATTTTCCACCGATGGCAACCAGGTGTCGAGCGCATCGGCGTGGAAGAAGGCGCTTGTGGGCTTGCGGTCGAAGAAAATTTGGTCTTGTCCAGCGTTGCCATAGTTGCCCGTGGTGGCGAAAGCCTTGCTGCGAAACGACGGAATGGCGTTGTCGTGATAGTTTTCGTAAAGCGTGTCGATTCCGGCAGGGTATTGCAGCCCAAGAGGGTCGCTCATCGTCCATGCGTAGGAAGGATCCACCTTCACTTTTTCCTTCTTTTTCGCCTGAGTGCCGAAAGCCATCATGACTATCAGCGCCACGATGCAATATTTTATGAATGAGTTGTGCAACATTGAAATATTTCTACTTTAGCCTACAAAGTTACGCAAAAAAATCTATAATCATAAAACCTGCTTTTGAAAACGGCACGCAAATCGGCACATTTTGGGCTCAGTGGAGAAATACTGGGGGGACTGAAACAAAAACATAAAAAACAGCCTTTTGGCGAAAAACCAAACCCGGTAGTCCGCCTATAATTGTGGTATCATATTGGATATCAACAATTTGTCGCGGACGCGAAGTGTCGCGTCCCTACCAATATATTGGCGTTCTGGGAAATTTGATTTCATTCACGATTCGGCTACAATGCATAATACATACCCAGGATTTTTCCACTGAGGTGAAAATTTGGGGGAAAAATGGAAGAGGCTGTGTCGGGGGATTGACACAGCCTCTTATGGATTTTTTCAATGGTGGTGGAAATGTTTTAGTCGAGGTCGAACACGTAGTTGAGGAAGTCGTGCATGGGTTGGAGGCGACGGAGGTCGTCTGCCACCTTTGCCACCCAGTCGTCGCAGTCGAAATACGCTTCGTCGAGGTCGGCTATCATGATGTATTCCTTCATCTTCAGGTATTCTGCCATGGGATTTGATGCATCGTATTCCTTCGGCATCTTCTTCAGCGTGTCGCAGTCCCAGTGGAAGAAATCGCTGATAGCGGGATTTTTAACGATTTTCAAAAACTCCTCGCCCTCGGCATCAATCAGGCTTCGTAACTCGTTGAGCACAGGTCGCTCTGGCCACCAGATGCCACCGCCAATCATCAGTTTGCCGGGTTGGAAATGCACATAGTTGCACGAAATTTTAGTGTGCCTGCCACCTTTTCCAATCACGGCAGAAAAATAGTTTTTGTAGGGACTTTTGTCTTTTCGGAAGCGAATGTCGCGGTAGATGCGATACACGCTGCTCTTGATGTCGAGCCCCCGACATCCCTCATCATACTCACTCACGAGCATGATGAGGCGTTCGATATCGGCTTCCCACGCTTGGCGAATCACATCGTATTCAGCTTTGTGCTCCTTAAACCAAGTGCGGTCGTTGTTCATTTCCAGGCGGCGAAGAAACGCCGTCACATCGCTTATTTTGCAATGCGTTTTCATTAGTTGGCTTGCTGAATGAGGTTGATGACGGTGGTGACATCGCTCACGTCGATTTTACTGTCGCCATTGATGTCGTAGGTGTATTCTGTTTTGTCTTCAGTGCCGAGCAGGCGGTTGACAAGCACAGTAACATCACTTGCGTTTAATTCGCCGTCGCCATTCACATCGCCCACGATGCCACCGCCGAGAAGTTTCACTGATTTTGCTTCGCTCCACTCACATTCGGTGTCGTCGAGGTAAAGTGCCTTCACCTTGTAGTTGTAGTTAGCACCAGGGGTGAGGTCCTTCACTGTGTAAAGGGTGTCGGTAATGCTGGTGATGGTGCGGGTGTCGGCATCGCCAGTTTCGGCGGCAGCCATCATGTCGGCAGCGTTGCCAGAGTAGATTTGCACCGTTTTCAGCATTACGCGTTTTCTGTTTGCGATGCTTTCAATCTTGATTTGAGCGTTGTTTGCTCCGCCATTGAGAACCATCACATATTCCTTGTCGGTTTCGCTATCGAGAATCACATCGCTGGTGCTTTTAGTAGCGCCTACGCTGTCGAGAACCGACACACGCATGGTCACGTTTTCGTCGGTGCTCCAAGGTTTAGCGGTGATTTTCACTGTGGTGGTGCCTTGGTTGTCGGTCACGTTCACCTTAGGACTGATTACATGGCCTTTAGCCTTCGCTGTGCCAAGACGGAAGTAGCCATTGTCTTCGTAGGTGCCAGTGCTGCTTGCGGTCCAGCCGGTAGGAAGACCGCCGGTGAAGTCGCTCTCGCTCAGCAAAGTGGCAGGTTGCACCTTGTCGGCATTATACACATAGAGCGTGTAGCTTTTAGCGTTTTTGCCGGCAGTCCAGTGAGCGGTGAAAGAGTTGCTGGTCACATCTGTAGCCTCGGTGAGCACAGGAGATGTTTTTTGCATAGCCTCTTTCATAAACCAGAAGCTCACCTTGCCGTTGGTTTCGGTGATTTCGGTGATAGGCTTGCTCATGTAGGTGCCAGTGTTCACCTTAGCGGCAGGGCTCGACTTGTCGGTGAGTTGGTTGTTGCCATTATATGGATAAAGGTCGCCCTTCATGTCGGCTTCGCTTGCCGCACCACCGCTCATCAGCAGTTTGCCATCAGCAGGAATGATGGTCATGCGTTGCAAATCGTAGTTGTTCACCGTGTTGCTGTCCCATGCCACTTGGTTGAAGGTGACGTGAGTCACTTGCAAACCGTGGCTTGGCAAATGTGCGTCCCAACCAGTCAACTGGCGGTTTTCAAGCACATAGTATTCGTTTTTGTCCTTGTCGTTCACCACCTTGTAAGCCACAGCGTCGGCGTTGGTGATAGGGTCGAGCGAGTATTGGGTGTTAGGTTCTGGAGTGCTGATTTTCATCCAGCCCATAAATTCCTTTTCGTAAGCGGTGTAGCCGCATGGGGTGTCGCCATCGTCGTTGTAGCAACCGCCGTCGAGCAAACTCCAGTTGCCCATACCGAAGTATGCGCCAGTGTATTCAGTGTCGTAGAAGTCGGGCAAACCGAGGCAGTGTGAAAACTCGTGGCAGAAAGTGCCGATACCGTCGAGCTGGGTGCCGCTGTCTCTTGAACCACGGGTTTCGTTAAACACGGCAAACTTGTCGATGCCCACGCCGTCGAGGGTGAGCTTGCCAGGACCGTCGCCATAGATTTTAGCATCGCTCAACTGCCATTGGCAAGGCCAAACAGCATTAGGCACGACACCATAGGCTTGTGCTTCGCCCACACCGGCGTAAACCACAATCACCACGTCGCACTCGCCGTCGCCGTCGTTGTCGTAGTCCTTCCAGTTGATGCCTTCCTTTTCAGCCAGTTGGCAAGCCTCACCCACCATCTTAGCCACACCCTTGTCGTTGCCGTTGTAATCGTTGCCGCCGTAAGTGGCGCGGTTGCTGGAGAGGGTGTAGATGCCGTAGAGGTCGAATTGGGGAGAGAATTTGCCTCTCGACTGGTCAACGAAATATTGCTTCGCACTCTTGGCGCTTTTTGAATAGATGGTTTCAAAATCCTCCTTGGTGTTGCTCATCTTCTTGTCGGTATATTGCACGAGCAGGATAGGAATTTTTGGGCTGCCAGTGCCAGGCACTTGTGGACTTTTTTGAGCAGCGGCTCTTTTTCTTGCCTTATTCGGAGTGGCGCTTATTGATAAAGCCTCGGCTTGTGAGGCAATCCAGCTTGCTTCCGATGCGCTGCGGTCGGTGGCGTTGTGCGCGAGTCGGTCAGAAATGCCAGCAGGTGTGCGATAATAGAAATCGCCATTTTCGGCTTGCGCCACGGTGATGCCGTCGGTGGTCACGAAACTGTGGCGAAACTCATCGCCTACCATACTAACTTGGATTGTGGTGCCATCACTTTGGGTAAATGTGAGAGGCTTTCCTGGCTTGGCTGGTACAGCATACATGCTACCGAAAGCCAAGATTGAAGCACAAAGTGCTAATAACGTCTTTCTCATTTTCTGTTATTTATGTGGTTTTATTTTTTTAGTTATGTAACAATTTGCAAAGATAATTGAAAAAAATGATTATGCATCAAACAGCAAAAAAAATGTTCATTTTCACTTTTATATAATTATTGTGTTCGGTTTCATCGTGCCTGAATCCATTCAATAGCCAAAAACGGCTGTTTAGTCTATGAAAATGGGGTGGTGGTAGGTTTTGTTTGTGCCTTGGTGCTGGGGTATGTAAATTTGTGGCGTAAAATAAGGCAATATGGGCTTGAAAATTCGCCAGGCATAATAATCATGGTGAAAATCGGAAAAAGAGTGGTTAAAACCGTGAAAACTTTTTTAGTTTTGAAAGTTTTCTGCTAATTTTGTAATCGTAATTTTCAAGTAGTATATTGTTTTAAGTTTGAGGCACCGATAAGTGGTTGATATTATCGTAGTTAGCTTCAATGAATTAGAGAGAAAGAGATAAGGTTTTATTATGGATTTAAAACAACGCATTTTACAGGAAACTTCTCAGTTGCTATTCACTGTAGGAATTGCATCAATGACTATGGATATGGTGGCTCGCAGTTGCGGTATTTCCAAACGCACGCTTTATGAGCAGTTTCCCGACAAGAAGTCGCTTGTGAAAGAATGTCTGAAAGTCGACTACAAAAACAGCACAACCGACTTTGAAGCAATTTTTGCGAATGCAAGCAACTGCTTCGAGGCGTTGTTCGGCACATTCAACTATATGCGTAAGCGAATGGTGAAGATGCCAGTCACCTTTCACGACGACCTCAAGCGCATTTATCCCGACCTGTATGTCTCTTTGCACAAGAGGTGCGACCACAAGCGCGTGACGGAACTTGCGCAGGTGCTCTGCTGTGCGCAGGAGGAAGGACTTGTAGAGACCTCCATCAACACGAAAGTGGCGGCGTTTCTGTTTTATGTGTCGATGAAGACACTTCACAACAATAAACAGATAGCCGAATACGGCATCACCCAAATCGACCTGCTCGACCGCGCGTTTATCAATTTCCTGCGAGGAGTGGCATCGGCAAAGGGATTGGAATTGATTAAAGAGTATCAAACTAAGAATAACAAATAACAAAACATAGAGAAAAGAATATGAACAAGAAGAAAACCCTTTTCGTGGCAGCCTTGATGATAGGCGCAGCCACATTTTTGGGAAAAGCGCAAGCAGCATTGAATCTCTCGCTCGACGACTGCATTCGCATTGCGCTCAACGAAAATCCAACGGTGAAAATCGACAGCATGGAACTCGTGCGCGTGGATTATTCAAAGCGTGAGGCTTGGGGACAACTTCTGCCAGAAGTGAGTTTTGCAGGTCAGTACAGCCGCACTTTGATGAAGCAGACCATGTATATGGACACTGGTCAAGGCGTGGCAGCCATTAAGATGGGTCGTGACAACACTTACACAGCCGCCCTTTCTGCCAGCATTCCAATTTATGTGCCACAGGTGTGGAAGTCGATTAAATTGAGCGACACCCAGATTCTTCAAAACCTTGAAACAGCGCGTGCATCAAAACTCTCGCTCGTGAATCAAGTGAAGAACGCCTACTATGCTCTGCTCCTCGCCGAAGATTCAAGAAAGGTGCTTCTTGCCAACTATGAAACATCGAAGGTAAATGCCGAAGTGTTTACCAAAAAGCATGAAATCGGTGTGGCTTCAGAGTATGATATGCTCCGTGCAAATGTGGCAGTCACCAACCTTGAACCATCAATCATCGATGCAGAAAACTCTATCAACAAACTGAAATTGCAGTTGAAGCTGCTCATGGCTATGGATGCTAACGTGGATTTCAGCACATCGGAATCGCTTGAGGGCTTCAAAACCGCCATGTATGGCCGCGCCATGACCATGGACACCTCATTGGTGAACAACACCAGCGTGAAGCAACTCGACTTGCAGACCGACTTGCTCCGTCAGACCCTCGACGTGCAGAAAGCATCATGGCTTCCAACCATCGCTGCCACCGCCAACTTGGGCTACAGTTCAATGACCAACGGCAACCCATTGACCAATTTCCAATGGTCGGGCTCTTCATCGGTGGGCTTGTCGGTATCTATCCCACTGTTCCAGGGTGGTAAGCGCTACTACAAGCAAAAACAAGCCGAAATCGCTGTGCGCGAAATGAAGTGGCAACGCGAAAACCTCACCCGCTCACTCAATGTTCAGGTGCAGAACGAACTCGACAACATCACCAAGAGCCTGAAGCAAGTGGACGCCAACACCAAGGGTGTGCAGCAGGCTGAAAAGGCTCACGACATTATGCAAGAGTCGTTCAAGATTGGTTCTGGCACATTCCTCCAGCTCCGCGACACCGAAGACGCACTGATGTCGGCTCGCTTGAGTTACTACCAGTCAATCTACAACTACCTGGTGGCTGAAAGCGACCTCGAATTCGTGCTCGGTAATGCACCAATCTACAAATACACAAGTACAAAATAAAAAAACAGATATAACTTATGAAAAAGTCATTTAATTATTTGATGGTATTTGCCATTGCGGCTTCTATGTTCGCATCTTGCTCTAAGAAAGATGAAAGCAATTCTTCGGCACAGGCTGAGAAAGAAGACCTACCATTGGTGGAAGTGGAAACTGCCAACAACGAGACTGTGGACCAAACCAGTGAATACACTGCCACTGTTGAGGCTTACAAGACAAACAACATCATGTCGAACAACGGTTGCCGCATCAAGCGTATGCTCGTGGATGTGGGTAGCCATGTGTCGGCAGGACAGCGCGTGGTGATTCTCGACGATGTGAACGTGGCTACACAGCACGCTGCCATCGACCAACAGCGCATTCAGCTTGCCAACGCTAAGCGTGACCTCGAACGCGCTAAGCAACTCGTGAAAGTGGGTGGTGGCACACAACAGAATGTGGACCAACTCCAAGCCGCTTACGATTCACAAGTGCGCGCTATCCAGAGCAGCAGCCGCACATTGAGCACAATGAGCGAAAACACTGTGCTCACCAGCCCTATCAGCGGTGTGGTGACCGAGCGCAACTATCAAGCAGGCGATCTTCCATCAGGACTGCCAATTCTCGTGATCGAGCAGCAAAACCCTCTTAAAGTGGTGGTGGCTGTGAACGAAACCGAAATGGCAAGCGTGAAAAATGGTATGCCTGTGACTGTGGCTTTCGATACTTATCCAGGTGAGACCTTCAACGGCCGTGTGAGCCTCATTCACCCAAGCGTGGATGTGAACACTCGCACATTCCAAGTGGAAGTGACTATCGAAAACCGTGCCAACAAAGTGCACAGCGGTATGTTTGCACGAGTTACATTCAACTTTGGCCGCAACACCGGTGTGGTGATTAGCGACTTGGCAGTGCAGAAGCAAACTGGTTCAGGCGTTCGCTACGTTTACACCCTCGAAAGCAACGGCACCGTGAAGTATCGTGAAGTGGAAGTGGGCCGCCGCATTGGCAACCGCTATGAAATCAAATCAGGTGTAAGTGCAGGTATGCGTGTAGTGACCAAGGGTCAAACTCGCCTCACCAACGGCACCAAAGTGCAGCTTGCCAAATAATAATAACGGAGCAGTAACTCTCTTCAATTACAAAAGAATTTAACACGAAACATTTATGAGTTTATATTCAAGTGCAGTTAAGAAACCGGTAACCACAATCCTCGTGTTTGTGGCTGTGGTGATTATCGGTTTGTTCTCACTGCTAAAACTTCCTATCGACCTTTACCCTGACATCGATACGAATACCATCATGGTAATGACCACGTATTCAGGTGCAAGTTCGCAAGATATTGAGCAAAATGTGACCCGCCCTCTTGAAAACACACTCAACTCGGTGGAGCACTTGAAGCATATCACCAGTAACTCGAAGGAGAACATTTCTATCATCACCCTCGAATTTGAGTACGGCTATGATATTGATGTGCTGACCAACAGTGTGCGCGACAAACTTGACATGGTGTCGAGTATGCTGCCAGATGATGCCGAAACGCCAATCATCTTCAAGTTCAGCACCGACATGATTCCTATCGTGCTGCTTTCGGCACAGGCTAACGAAAGTTTGCCAGGATTGTATAAGATTCTTGACGAAAATGTGGCCAACACCCTTGCACGTGTCGATGGTGTGGGTACGGTGTCAATTTCAGGTGCGCCAAAGCGCGAAATTCACATCTATCTCGACCCTGCTCGTCTGGAAGCCTACAACCTCACTGCTGAATCGGTAATTCAACTCGTGGCAGCCGAAAACAAGAATGTGCCTGGCGGTACGTTTGATATGGGTTCCGACACCTATTCACTGCGTGTGCAAGGAGAGTTTAAGGACCCAACAGAAATGCGCGACCTCGTGGTTGGCTCGAAAGATGGCGCAGTGGTGCGATTGAGCGATGTGGCTCGCATCGACGACTCAGTGGAAGAGCGTGCCCAAGAAACTTACAACAATGGCCAGCGCGGTGCAATGATTATTGTGCAGAAGCAAAGTGGTGCCAACTCTGTGGAAATTTCTAACAAGATTAAGAAAATTTTGCCCGATATTCAGAAGAAACTTCCTTCTGATGTGAAGCTCGACTACATTGTGGATACCAGTGACAACATTCGTAACACTATCGCCTCACTTGTTGAGACTGTGGAATACGCGTTGCTCTTCGTGGTGATTGTGGTGTTCTTCTTCCTCGGACGCTGGCGCGCTACCGTGATTATCGCGCTCACCATCCCTATTTCACTGATTGCCTCATTCATCTACTTGCTTGCCACCGGCAACACGCTCAACATCGTGTCGCTCTCCGCATTGTCAATTTCTATCGGTATGGTGGTGGACGATGCCATTGTGGTGCTTGAAAACGTGACCACGCACATTGAGCGTGGATCCGACCCGAAACAGGCTGCTGTGCACGGTACCAATGAAGTGGCAATTTCAGTAGTAGCTTCTACACTCACCTTGATTGCGGTGTTCTTCCCATTGACACTCGTGACCGGTATGACCGGTGTGCTCTTCCGTCAGTTGGGTTGGATGGTGAGCATTATGATGGTGATTTCTACCGCTGCTGCACTTTCGCTCACCCCAATGCTTTGTAGCCAGTTGCTCCGTCTGCAACCAGTGAAGGGTAAACTCTTCACCAAGCTCTACGGCCCAATCGAACGCTTCCTCGACAAACTTGACGATGGTTTCTATCACCTGCTTGGCTTGGTGGTGAAGCACCGCTGGATTACCACCGCTGGCGCATTGCTCATATTCTTCGGCTCAATGCAGCTCACCAAGTTCATCGGTTCGGAATTCTTCCCTACAAGCGATAACAGCCGTTTGGGTATCACACTCGAATTGCCTGTGGGCTCCCGTGTGGAAATCGCCAAGGATTTGACCGAGCGCATCTACAAGGACTGGACCAAGAAATATCCTGAAATTGATAAGTTCAACTACACCGTGGGTCAGGCAAGCACCGACAACATCTATGCTTCTATGCAGAGCAACGGTTCGCACATTATTTCAATGAACATCACATTGAAGCCTATCAAGGAGCGTACTAAGAGCCTTACCGAAGTGGCTGCACTCATGCGTGAAGACTTGAAGAAGTATCCAGAACTTGATAAGTATCAGGTGAATGTGGGTGGTAGCCGTGGCGGCAGCATGAGCGGTCAGTCAACCATCGACTATGAAATCTATGGCTACGACTTTGAAAAGACCGATAGTGTGGCTCAACGATTGAAGCGAATTCTTTCAAGCGTGAAGGGTACTGCCGATATTCGTATCAGCCGTGACAACTATCAGCCAGAGTATCAAGTTGACTTCGACCGTCAAAAGCTCGCAATCTATGGCTTAAACCTTACCACAGCGGCAAATGCTTTGCGTAACCGCATCAATGGTTCTACCGCATCATATTTCCGTGAAGATGGTGATGAATACGACATCAAGGTGATGTACGACCCCGACCACCGTCAGTCGATTGAAGACATCGAAAACATTCTGCTCTTCAATGCCCAAGGCAAGGGCGTTCGCCTGAAAGAAGTGGGCACAGTGGTCGAACGCTTCAACCCACCAACCATCGAGCGTAAGGACCGTGAGCGTATTATCACCGTTTCTACCGTGGTTCAAGACCGCCCAATGAGTGACATTATTGCCGACGCCCAACCACTGATTGACAAGATGGAGGTGCCATCGGGCGTAAGCATCAACTTGAGTGGTTCGTATGAAGACCAGCAGGATTCATTCCGCGACTTGGCTATGCTCGCAGTGCTCATCATCATTCTTGTTTACATTGTGATGGCATCGCAGTTTGAGTCGTTCACTTATCCAGGTATCATCATGACCTCAATTATGTTTGCATTCTCAGGTGTGGTACTCATTCTGTGGATTACAGGCACCAACCTCAATGTGATGTCAATGATTGGTGGTATTATGCTGATTGGTATTGTGGTGAAGAACGGTATCGTGCTCATCGACTACATCACCCTGAACCGTGAGCGTGGTATGAGTATCACCAAATCAGTGCTCCACGCTGGTAAGAGCCGTATGCGTCCTGTGCTGATGACCTCACTCACCACTATCCTCGGTATGGTGCCAATGGCAGTGGGTACGGGTGAAGGTGCAGAAATGTGGCGACCAATGGGTGTTGCCGTGATTGGTGGTTTGACCTTCTCAACCATTCTTACTCTGCTCTTCGTGCCTACACTCTACACAATCTTCGCCTTCAATGGTGTGCGCCGTCAGCGTCGCAAGCTCCACAAGGCGTTGGAAATGTCGAACTCTAAAAATCAAGAATAATAATGAAAGCAATATTTATAGCATTCGACCAAGCCTACTATGAGCGCATCGTAGAAAACCTCAACAAAATGGGGTGCCGAGGCTTCACAGCTTGGGAACAGGTGTTCGGCCGTGGTAGCAAGACTGGCGAGCCACACTATGGCTCACACGCATGGCCATCAATGTGCTCCGCAATGATGGTGATGGTGGAAGACGACCGTGTTGACCGCGTGCTCGACTACCTGCGCGAGCAAGACCGCCTCACACCAAAACTCGGTCTTCGCGCCTTCGTGTGGGAAATCACCCAATTCATCTAAAAACAGCGAATAAATCCCAATAACCCCCATATCCAGAGAGGAGAGCCCCCAGGCTCTCCTCTCCTTGTTTCTTATACCGTTCTAAAAATAATGGAAATGATATACAAGTTGTCTTTGTGAAAATTTAGTAATGATTGAAAAAATCCCGTAGGGATTTGATGTGCGTAGGCAGGTATGCAGCGAAGGTTATGCGTAATGAGCGAAGCGAAATGTAGCATAACCGAAGCGAAATGCCTGCAAATGTCGCACAGCAAATATGCATTCCAGCGGAATGCGACAACATTATTTGAATATGTGTTTTCAAATCTGCTGGTGGTATCGCATTCCACTGGAATGCATAATATTAGCATCTCTGTTGCAGGCATTTCGAAATGATTCCGTTTCGCTTCGCTCAACTCCATTATTTCTGCATACCTGCCTACACACATCAAATTCCTAACGGAATTTCTTCGAACTTCCTTATTTCCGCCCCCAAAAAAATATGATTATCCCGAAATGGGATTTTTATTAAAAATAGGTGGAAATGGATTTTAATGGATTAAATCGGTGTTTCTTTCCCATTCAAAGCCTCTATCCTGATGGCAAATTCTGTGGGATTTTTCATTCACAATGTGCCTCCGTGAGATTCGCTTTCTATGTTAATTTCCAAATTTTTTGTTGAAAAAATTAGTCCATAGCGTATCTTTTTGCAAATTCATATTCGGGGATGAATTTTTGTTTGGTTCT
>SFGS01000017.1 GCA_004557565.1 Bacteroidales bacterium
TTTCTGAAGATTGGTTTTTCGCCGAAGGCGAGCGGTTTTTATCCTTTTGGCGATGCCACCGCCCTCGCTGGGGAGGGCGGCGTTGGTGATGTGGTGTGGTTGATTCAAGCCTCGGCTTGAAATCAGACATACCACAGCACTAACGACAAGTGCGAAGCACTGGCGTCGCCAAAAGGCTGTTTTTTATGTTTTTGTTTCAGTCCCCCAGTATTTCCCCACTGAGCCAATCTTTCCTTAAAAAAAGGAAACTTTCTCCAAATCTTTCCTTTTATTTGAGAAACTTTTGCTATATTTGTCGCAAAATAAAGGAAAGTCATGAAAAAGGAACTATTTAAGTCGCTTATAGCACTTAAGCAAAGCGAAATTCCTTTCGACGTAATTGAACGCGATTTGGAATTACCCATCAACCGGAAGAAAATCATCACCATACCCGGAGTGAGAAGGTGTGGGAAATCCACCATGATGGAAATCGCCATCAACCACTTGGTGAAAGATGGCGTGTCGAAAGAGCGTATCCTCTGGTTGGGATTCGACGACGAACGCCTCACCGACCTTTCCACTGATGAATTTGACGAAATCATCAGCGCATACATGGAATTGTTCCCCAATATTCCTATAAAAGATGTGTATATGTTTTTCGATGAAATCCAACTCGTGAAAAACTGGGAATACTTCGTGTTGCGCCTCTATAAATCCTACTGCAAAAACATATTCGTGTGCGGTAGCAATGCCACCATGCTCTCCACCGAACTTGCATCGGTGCTGCGAGGCTATCCTTTGGAGTTTCCCACCACCACCCTTTCTTTCAAGGAGTTTTGCCGATTCTCCGGCATTTCCACCACCGATGTGCTTGAGCAAGACAAAGCACGACTGCGCATAGCATTCAAGGAGTATAACTCGTCAAGTTCTTTTCCCGAAATCGTGCTCACAAAAAACAAGAGTGAGCAACTAAAACTCCTTCAAGGATATTTCAATACCATGATATTGAAAGACCTTGTGGAGCACTACAACACAAAAAACATTGAGGTGGTGAAATATTTCACTAAAAGGATTTTGGCTAACCTGTCAAAACCCACCTCCATTAATGCCATTTATAACGACATCAAGTCGCAAGGACTGAAAGTGGGAAAAAACGACCTCTACCTTTGGGCAAACTATTTGTGCAACATTTTTTTGTTTTCACGAATTTCAAAATACACGAAATCAATTATCAAAGAGCAGCAATCACTCGATAAATACTACTGCGTGGACAATGGCATTCGCAATGCTGTGCTGCTGCCACAAAGCAACGATGAAGGAAAACTGCTCGAAAACAATGTGTTTTTGCATCTCAACAGAAATCGCCAGCCGTACGAGAAAATCACCTATTTCAAAGAAAACTGTGAATGTGATTTCGTGGTGCAGCACGACGATCTGGTGACACAACTCATTCAAGTGACATGGACGATGGCCGACCCTGCCACCAAAGAGCGTGAAATAAACGGTTTGTTGGAAGCCGCAAAAGTTACTGGTTGCGCAAATCTCACTATCGTCACATTCGATGAAGAATCCACCATCACCACCGATGGCTACACTATCCACACTGTCCCAGCCTGGAAATGGATGCTTAAATAAAATTTTTCAACAAAATAGAAAAAGGGCATTTACAGGCTCTTTTTGTGGAAAAATGGGGTTACTTTGTGAAGGAATGTTAAATTATTGCTTTAAAACATATTTTTTTGGAGAAATATTTGGTGAATGCGGAAATAAGCAGTACCTTTGCAACGCAAATCGCGGGATGGAGCAGTGGTAGCTCGTTGGGCTCATAACCCAAAGGTCGGTGGTTCGAGTCCGCCTCCCGCCACTAAGACGAAGACTGAGTAGTAAATGCTCAGTCTTTTTTTTTATTTCCACACCTCGCCTCTTCTGGGCAGAAAAGTGTTGCGACTACGCAAAAAAAAGAGTAATTTTGCTCTACTGCATAGTTCATTCGAACCATGCGAAATAAAGAAACACCAAATATAACAACTTTAGATATATGGCTCAGTTTGCCGAACTTCTTCTTCCTCTCGCCATTAAAGGCACCTACACCTATCGCATTCCCGAAGATATGCGCACACAGCTGCAAATCGGCTGCCGCGTACTTGTGCCTTTCGGGCAAAAGAAGATTTACACGGCTATCGTGGTGCTTCTGCACGACAATGAGCCTAAGGGCTACCGAGTGAAGGAAATCATTTCGATGATTGACCCGAAACCCATCTTGCGTTACCCTCAACTGAAGTTCTGGCAATGGATTTCCGACTATTATCTTTGCACCTTGGGCGAGGTGTATAAGGCGGCTTTGCCAAGTGGTCTGAAGGTGGAAAGCGAAACTTTCATCAGCGTGAACCCCGACTACGAGGAAAGCGAACCAGGCGAACTGACCGACAGAATGCGCACCGTGCTCGACTTCGCAGCACAGCGTGGGCGTATGCAGGTGCACGAAATCACACGCATCACCGAGTTTAAGAATGTGGAGTCGATTGTGAACAAGTTGCTCGAATTGGGCGCAATACATGTGGCAGAGCGTGTAATCGACAATTACCGTGCCAAGACGGAAAGTTGCGTGAGACTGAACATCGACCGCACCGACGACGAGGCGCTTCACCGCATCTTCGACGAGGTGAAAAGAGCGAAAAAGCAAGAGGCACTGCTGCTGTCGTATCTCGACCTTTCGCACTGGCTCCAGAAAAGCAAACCAGTGAAGGAGGTGACCAAGGACGAACTGCTGAAACGCTCCGGCGTGACGCAGCCTGTGCTTGCCGCAGCACGCCAGCGTGGCGTGTTTGAGGTGTATAAGCGTGAGGTGAACCGTTTTGCCGACCTTGGCACCGACCTTATCGCACCGCCCACCCTCACCGACGAGCAGACACGCGCCTATTCCGAAATACACCGATGCTTCAAAGATAAGCCCATCACCCTGCTTCACGGCGTGACTTCGAGTGGCAAGACTTCCATCTACATGCACCTCATCAAAGACACGCTCGAAGCCGGAAAACAGGCACTCTACCTTGTGCCGGAAATTGCCCTCACCACCCAACTCACTCGCCGACTGCGCAAAGTGTTTGGCGACAAGTTGCTCATCTACCACTCAAAGTTCAGCGACAACGAGCGTGTGGACATTTGGAAACGCCTGCTCGACAGTTCCGACCCTTGCGTGGTGATTGGCGTGCGTTCGAGCATTTTCCTGCCCTACAGCAATTTGGGATTGATTGTGGTGGACGAGGAACACGACACCAGTTATAAGCAGCAAGACCCAGCCCCACGCTACAACGGCCGCAACGCCGCCATCATCTTGGCATCGATGCACGGCGCAAAGACGCTGTTGGGTTCCGGCACGCCTGCCATTGAGGTGTATTACCGTGCCAAAAAGGGCGATTACGGCTTTGTGGAACTGCTCACTCGCTTCGAGGGCATACAGATGCCCAATGTGAAGGTGGTGGATATGAAAATGGCGCGCAAGAAGCGTGAAACCAAGGGTATGTTCTCGCTCGAACTGGTGAAAGACTGCCGTCAGGCACTGGAAAACAAGGAACAGGTGATTTTGTTCCAAAACCGCCGTGGCTATTCGCCCTACATTTCCTGCAAGGAATGTGGCTGGGTGCCCACTTGTCAAAACTGCGACGTGTCGCTCACCTATCACAAGCACATACGCACGCTCAGTTGCCACTATTGCGGCTACACCATGACCATGCCAAGCCTGTGCCCTGCATGTGGCTTGCCCGGACTTGAAATTGTGGGTTACGGCACCGAGCGCATCGAAGACGAGGTGGAGAGCGTGTTCCCCGACGAGAAAATATCGCGCATGGACCTCGACACCACTCGCAACAAGAACAGTTACGAGCGCATCATCGACGACTTCTCATCGCACAAGACCAACATTCTCGTGGGCACGCAAATGGTGACCAAGGGACTCGACTTCGACGGTGTGAGCATCGTGGGCATTCTGAATGCCGACGCATTGATCAGTTTCCCCGACTTCCGTGCCAGCGAGCGCGCTTTCAACATGATGGAGCAGGTGGCAGGACGCGCAGGACGCGCTCACAAGCGAGGCACCGTGCTGGTGCAGACCACTCGCCCCACCCACCCTATCGTGGAATTTGTGAAAAGCCACAACTATCAAGAGTTTTTCAACTATGAGTTGAGCGAACGCCAGCAATACAATTTTCCACCGTTCACACGCATCGTGAATGTGTATTTGAAGCACCGCAACGAAGACACTCTCACCGAAGTGAGCGTGCGCTACAGCAATATGCTGCGCGAGGTGTTCGGCAACCGTGTGTTCGGTCCAGAACCTCCGATGGTGGCACGCGTGCAGAGCCTCTATATCCGCCAAGTGATGCTCAAATTCGAAAATGCCGCATCAATGGCAAAGGTGAAGGTGATTCTCCGAAACATCTACGAGCAACTCGTAGCCACCGACAGCCGAATGAAAAGCACCATCCTCTACTACGATGTAGACCCCATGTAATTCCCCCTCACACACCCACAAATTGCGTGGCAAAAACACTGATTTCAGCAAACCTATTATGATCCACCCAATGGAATCAAAAACAAAAACACCCCCCCCTGATAACAACTGACCTATCTAATTTCCAAAGATTGGTTTTTCGCCGAAGGCGAGCGGTTTTTGTCCTTTTGGCGATGCCACCGTCCTCGTAAGAGGGCGGCGTTGGTGATGTGGTATGGCTGATTCAAGCCCCAGCTTGAAATCAGACATGCCACAGCACTAACGACAAGTGCGAAGCACTGGCATCGACAAAAGGATGTTTTTTATGTTTTTTGCTTCTGTGCCACCCACAAATTGCGTGGCGAATGGTGGCGGTGTTGGTGATTTCGCTTTTTTTCAGTAAATTTGTGAAGACTATTATTCACATTACATATAACTCACATGCTCTCTGACATTGAAATCGCAAGAAGTACACAACTTCGCAAAATCAGTAGTGTGGCTCAAGACTTGGCCATAAGTGAAGAACAATTAGAGCACTACGGTCAATACATGGCTAAGGTGCCCTCCACTATCGCCGACGAATCAAAATTCAAGGGTCATCATTTGGTGCTGGTCACCGCCATCAGCCCTACAAAGGCAGGCAATGGCAAAACCACCGTTTCGGTGGGACTCGCACTCGGATTAAACAAGATTGGTAAACAGGCTGTGGTGGCTCTGCGCGAGCCTTCGCTCGGTCCGTGCTTCGGCATGAAGGGCGGCGCAGCAGGTGGCGGCTACTCGCAAGTGCTGCCTATGGAAAAAATCAATCTGCACTTCACTGGCGACTTCCACGCCATCACAAGCGCACACAACATGATTGCCGCTCTGCTCGACAATTACATCTATCAGCACGCCGCCGAGGGATTTGTGTTGAAGCAAAAACTTTGGAAACGCGTGCTCGACGTCAACGACCGTGCGCTCCGCGAGGTGATTGCCGGCGTGGGTGCATCGACCAACGGTCCGCTCTCACAATCGGGTTTCGACATCACCCCTGCATCTGAAATTATGGCTATCATGTGTTTGGCTACGAGCATCGAGGATTTGCAACGACGCATCGAGAACATTCTGCTTGGCTTCACTGCCGACGACAAGCCTTTCTATGTGAAAGACATGGGCGTGGCTGGCGCTATCACGGTGCTGCTGAAAGATGCCTTCAACCCCAACCTGGTGCAAACCACCGAAGGCACTCCTGCCTTTGTGCACTGCGGTCCGTTTGCCAACATTGCCCACGGCTGCAATTCCGTAATCGCCACCAAAACAGCTCTCACCCTCAGCGACTTTGTGGTGACAGAGGCTGGCTTCGGCGCCGACCTCGGTGCGGAGAAATTCTACAATATCAAATGCCGCAAAACTGGTCTCACTCCATCTGCCACCGTGCTTGTGGTCACCGCGCAAGCACTGAAAATGCACGGCGGCGTGCCATACGAGGAAATCAAGCAGCCCAACCTTGAGGGCTTGAAACGAGGATTCTGGAACCTCGACAAACATGTGAAAAATATCCAGTCGTTCGGTCAGACTGTGGTGATTGCGTTCAACAAGTTCGTTGGCGACACCGACGAGGAAATTGAGGCATTACGCTACCACTGCGAACAGGAACTCGGCATTGGATTTGCCGTGAACCTCGCATTCACCGACGGTGGCGAAGGTGCCAAGGAATTGGCTACTTTGGTGGCTAATACCGTGGTCAACAAGCCTTCAAAGCCCCTCCAGTTCACCTACGCCGACACCGACAGCATCGAGAGCAAGGTGGAAGCCGTGGCTATCGGCACCTATGGAGCAGGCAGCGTGACATTCTCTGCCGCCGCAAAGAAGGCCATCAAGCGCATCAGCGAATTGGGCATCAGCCACTTCCCCATCTGCATCGCTAAAACGCAATACAGTTTCTCTACCGATGCCAAAGCCTACGGCCCTACCGAGGGCTACGCCTTTGAGGTGCGCGACATCGTAATCAACAACGGTGCTGAAATGATTGTGGTGATTGCCGGTCCTATTCTCAGAATGCCAGGTCTTCCAAAACTGCCACAAGCCATCAAAATCAAACTCGACGAAAACGGCGAAATCACCGGTCTGTCGTAATTCGAATCCACTATACTAACATAGAGAGCCGAAAGCAATCGCTTCCGGCTCTCTCTTTATATCTGGATTGAATATTCGCTAATTAAACATATCGTTCACTGCCGATTGGTCTTCGGTGGCTACTGCCGGGTCGGGGTGTGGTCCATCGCCATCTTCGCCGTCGCCATCGCCCGAATGTTCGTACACCACGCCGCCTTCATTGTCGTAAATCTTGTCTTCACACATCTTGAAGTCGGACGGCACTATGAATTTCGCATTTTCGTCGTATGGTAATTCCTTGCTATTGTACACCTTTCGCAAGAATTTACCGAAGATAGGAAGCGCGGCTGCCGCACCCTGACCTTCGCCAGTGGACTGGAAGTGGATATAGCGGTCTTCGCCACCAAACCACACACCACACACGATTTCGGGGGTGAAGCCCACCCACCATGCGTCGGCATTATAGTTGGTGGTACCTGTCTTACCACACACATCGCCCTTGAAGTTGTAGGCCCCCAATCGGCGACCAGTACCACGGGTGACAACGCCACGAAGCATTTCCACCATGCGGTAACTCGATTCTGCGCTGATAGCCTGATTCAACTTCGGGAAGAATTCTGCAATCACGTTGCCACGGTTGTCGCAAATGCGGCTCACCATCAAAGGCAGCGGACGCTGGCCATAGTTGGCAAAAGCAGCGTAGGCCGACACCATTTCAAGCAGCGAGATTTCGCAAGAGCCGAGTGCCAAAGTGAGCGTGGTATCGAGTTTTGAGGTAATGCCGAAGTCGTTGTGAAGCGCATCTACAAGCGCAGGCGCACCCAGTCGGAGCAAGATTTGGGGCGGAACCCAGTTGCTCGACACGGCAAGCGCATCACGCAGCTGCGGATGAAGTCCGAGGCCGTGCGATCCACCCTTTGGCTGCCATTTGCCAAAGCCTCTAGTAGAGTTCTCAAAGTCGGTGCTACATGGGGTGAAACCATTCTGCATAGCCAGAGAGAACACAAACGGCTTGGCGGTAGAACCAATCTGACGCGTACCGGTCGAAACCATATCATATTTAAAGTGCTTGAAGTCGGGACCGCCAACGTAAGCCTTCACCTTGCCGTTGCGAGGGTCCATAGCCACCATACCGCAGCGCAAGAATGTTTTCATATACATAATAGAATCGCGGGGCGACATCACTCGCACGATTTCGTGGTCAGGTGCGTTGTAGTCAAACACGCGCATTTCCACCTTTTCATCAAACGCCTTCATAATTTCGTCGTGCGTCTTGCCCTCTGCCTTCATGGCACGATAGCGCTCGGTGGAGCGGATAGCCATGTTGATGACTCTTTCCTTCGTAGCCTTCGACATTTCATCAGGATTGCGAGTGTATGGGTCGGTGAATTTGCTGCCACATTCATTCTGGAAGAAGCGTTTCTGCGCTTCCATCATGTGCTCGCTCACAGCGGCCTCAGCCATTTGCTGCATACGCGAATCCACTGTGGTGTAAATTTTCAAGCCATCGCTATAGATGTCGTAGTTGCGGCCATCTTTGCGTTTATTCTTTTTGCACCAGCCATACACAGGATTGTTGTCCCAGTTGTATTTGTCGGCGTAGTAAGCGTTGATGTTGGAGTATTTTGTGGAGTCGGGTTCGTCAGCCATCAGAATGCGGCGCAGTTCCTCGCGGAAGTATGGAGCAATGCCGTCTTCGTGCGTTTCCACCTTGTGCTCGTTGAGAATGAGCGGAGTGGCTTTGAGTGCCGCACAAGATTCAGAAGTGAGCATTCCAGCCTTATACATCTGGTCGAACACAACATTTCTTCTCTCTTTCACACGCTCAGGGAATCGGAATGGATTGTAGTACGACGGATTCTTGCACATACCCACCAGCGTGGCGGCCTCCTGCACATTGAGGTCTTTAGGTTTCTTGCCGAAATAAACCCACGATGCGCTACTGATGCCCACCGCATTGTTCAGGAAGTCGAATTGGTTGAAATACATCTTCACAATCTCGTCTTTGGTGTAGAAGCGCTCAATCTTGATGGCGATTGCCCATTCTATCGGCTTCTGGAGCGCGCGTTCAAACAAGCCCGACGACTCCGGAGAGTAGAGCTGCTTGGCGAGCTGCTGGGTGATGGTGCTGCCGCCGCCGGCACTGTGCTTGCCCAAAATCACACGCTTGATGATGGAGCGGAAAATAGCCCTCACGTCGATGCCAGAGTGCTGCTCAAAGCGCACGTCTTCGGTAGCCACCAAAGCATCTTTCAAGTGAGGCGACATCTGCTCGAAATCCACATACGAGCGATTGCCCTTGCTGCGGTAGAATTTGCCCATTTCCACGCCGTCGGAGGTGTAGATGGTGGTGGCGTAGCGGTCGCGTGGGTGCATCAGTTCCTCCACTGGAGGCATATAGCCAATCACGCCATTGTAAATAAGCATTGAAAGAATCAGCAAAAACGCCATAAAGCAAGCCAACGACCACCACATCACTCTGATAATCGTTTTTGAATGGTTGCCTGAGAGCTTTTTGCCTTTATTACTCATATTTCCAAATCCCATTTTTTCGGAGTTATTCTATTTTTTCTAATGTATTTAAAATGCAAATATACTGCTTTTCGGCGTAAAGCGCACTATAAATTCCAGCGAAAGATAAGTAAGCATAAAATTTACAATTTTTCAACCCCACTCTGCCCCATTATTCTGGAATTTTCTGTAACTTTGTTCTTTGAAATGATATGTAGGGCAATGCATAACCAATCGATGTGTCAGGCACCTTCTGCTTGGCAACCGAGACATTTCCATTTCCCAATCAATCGTTTCTGTTTTTTATTTGCAGTTTTTTAGTCAGTCGGTGGCCCATGTGGCGCGATTGACTATTTTTTTTAGCTATTACACAAACAATTACATACAATCTCGACTATGGACAAAAAAAGTTTGGTTTCAATTTCCGACCTCAGCAAAGAGGAAATTGTCGGTCTGCTTAACAAAGCCGCCGAATTTGAGAAAAACCCCAACCAGCGAATCCTGCAAGGCAAGGTGGTGGCTACGCTGTTTTTCGAACCATCGACCCGCACCCGCTTGAGCTTCGAAACAGCCGTCAACCGTCTGGGTGGACGCGTGATTGGCTTCAGCGACGCGAAGACGAGTAGCCAATCGAAGGGCGAAACGCTGAAAGACACCATCATGATGGTGAGCAACTATGCCGATGTGATTGTGATGCGCCACTACTTGGAAGGCGCAGCCCGATATGCAAGCGAAATCTCGCCAGTGCCTATCGTGAATGCCGGCGACGGTGCCAACCAGCACCCATCACAGACGATGCTCGACCTCTACAGCATCTACAAAACACAAGGCACTCTCGAAAACCAAGTGATCACCATGGTGGGCGACCTCAAATACGGTCGCACAGTGCACTCTCTGCTTGAGGCTATGCGCTTCTGGAAGCCACGCTTCAACTTCGTGGCATGCGAGGAACTGAAAATGCCCGACAAATACAAGCGCTTCTGCGAGATGCACGGCATCGAATATCGCGAAACCACCGACTTCTCAGAGGAAGTAATCAATGAGTCCGACATTCTCTATATGACGCGTGTGCAAGGCGAGCGCTTCTCCGATGTGCTGGAATACGAGCGCACAAAGAGCCTCTACACGCTCCACAACGATATGCTGAAAAGCAGCAAGCCAAACTTGAAAGTGCTGCACCCACTCCCCCGCATCACCGAAATCAGCCAAGATGTGGACGACAACCCTAAAGCCTACTTCTTCCAGCAGGCGAAAAACGGTCTGTACGCACGCCAGGCTATCCTCTGCCGCGCATTAGGCATCGATTAATTTATCACACACTACATCAAAAACAACAACTGTAATCTCTCCCAACACTATGGTTAAAGATAAAAAAGAATTGGCAGTGGCAGCCCTCAAAAACGGCACCGTAATCGACCATATCCCCAGCGAATCGCTCTTTCAGGTGGTTGACCTGCTCGGACTGCAAAAACTGACCAGCAATGTGACTATCGGCTTCAACCTCAGCAGCTCGGAAATGGGCAAGAAGGGCATTATCAAGATTGCCGACATCGAATATCCTGAAGATATGCTCAACCGCATCGCCCTCATTGCCCCTACTGCGGTCATCAACATCATCAAGGACTACGACGTGGTGGAAAAGCGCAAAGTGTCGCTGCCCGACTCGCTCATCGACATTGTGAAGTGCCCAAATCCAAAGTGCATCAGCAACAATGAGCCAATGCGCACACGCTTCGACGTGGTGTCGCACAAGCCGCTGTCGCTCCGTTGCCACTTCTGCGAGTGCGTGGCATCAGCAGCCGAAATCACGCTGAAATAAGCACAGCAAAAAGGTTTGCCATAACAAAAACATTTGCTATCTTTGTGCAAAATCAAATCGAAATAGCAAATGAAACAGAATTGGCGACCTGGCACAATGGTATATCCGCTCCCTGCGGTGCTGGTGACGTGTGGCAGTACGCCCGAAGAATACAACGTGTTTACTGCCGCATGGACAGGCACCATTTGCTCCGATCCAGCCATGTGCTACGTGTCGATTCGCCCAGAGCGTTTCAGCCACGCGATTGTGACACGCAACATGGAATTCACCATCAATCTCACCACCCGACATCTGTCTCGCGCCACCGACTGGTGCGGCGTACGCTCCGGTCGCGACTACGACAAGTTCAAGGAAATGAACCTTACGCCACAGGCTGGCGTGAAGGTGGCGTCGCCATATTTGGAGGAAGCGCCTATGAGCATCGAGTGCAAGGTGCGTGAAATTGTGAAACTCGGCACCCACGACATGTTTATAGCCGAGGTGGTGAATGTGATAGCCGACGACAAGTATATCGACCCCGAAACTGGCGCTTTCAGCCTCGAAAAAGCCGACATCATGGCGTACTGCCACGGGCAATACTACACGCTGGGCGACCGTTTGGGCAAATTCGGCTGGAGTGTGCAGAAAAAGAAAAAAAGTATTAATCCCAATACATAACAAATTACACAATTAAGACTATGTACCAAGACAACGAAATCTTCAACATTATCGAGAAGGAAAATCAGCGCCAGCACAAAGGTATGGAACTGATTGCAAGTGAAAACTTCGTTAGCCCTCAAGTGATGAAAGCTATGGGCAGTTGCCTCACCAACAAGTATGCCGAAGGCTATCCTGGCCATCGCTATTACGGCGGTTGCCAATGCGTTGACGAGAGCGAAAACATCGCTATCGAGCGCATCAAAAAACTGTTCGGTGCTGAATATGCCAATGTGCAGCCTCACTCTGGCGCTCAGGCCAATATGGCAGTGTTCTTGGCTTGCCTGAAACCTGGCGACAAGTTTATGGGCCTCAACCTCGCAATGGGCGGACACCTCTCTCATGGTAGCCCAGTGAATTTCTCTGGTATGATGTTCCACGACTGCGAATATGATGTGAAAGAAAGCGACGGTCTCGTTGACTATGATATGATGGAAGAAGTGGCTCTGCGCGAACAGCCAAAACTCATCATCGGTGGTGCCAGTGCATATAGCCGCGACTGGGATTACGCCCGTATGCGTGCCATCGCCGACAAGGTGGGAGCATTGCTGATGATCGACATGGCTCACCCAGCAGGTCTGATTGCTGCCGGATTGCTCAACAATCCTTTGGAATATGCCCACATCGTTACTTCTACCACCCACAAGACACTCCGTGGTCCACGCGGCGGTATCATTTTGCTGGGCAAGGACTTCGACAACCCATGGGGCAAGACCACCAAGAAGGGCGTGATTCGCAAAATGTCGTCGCTGCTCGACTCTGCCGTATTCCCTGGCGTACAAGGCGGTCCATTGGAACACGTTATCGCTGCTAAGGCTGTGGCATTCGGCGAAGCTCTCCAACCTGAATTTAAGGTTTATGCACAGCAGGTGAAGAAGAATGCCGCTGTTATGGCACAGGCATTTGTGGACAAGGGCTATAAGATTTGCTCTGGCGGCACCGAAAACCACTGTATGCTTATCGACCTCCGCACCAAGTTCCCCGAACTCACTGGTAAAGTGGCAGAAAACGCTCTCGTGGCTGCCGATATCACCGTCAACAAAAACATGGTGCCATACGACACCCGCAGCGCGTTCCAGACTTCAGGTCTGCGCGTAGGCACTCCTGCCATGACCACTCGTGGTGCCAAGGAAGAATTGATGCCAGAAATCGTTGAGCTCATCGACACCGTGCTCAAGAATCCTGAAAGCGAAGCCAACATCGCCTCCGTGCGCGAGAAGGTGAACGCCATCATGAAGGATTACCCAATCTTCGCCTGGTAAAATATCAAAATTTGAATAAATAAAAGAAAAAATAAGAGAAAATGAAATGCAGTGCTATAGCACCTAATTTCATTTTCTCTTCTAATCCAAATCTCCTGATCATGTCGAAATTGGAATTCATTACCGAAGGTATGTTATTCAAAATTAGGCAACATCAACAAGAGCTGCCCGAAGCACTACGCCGGGCAGCTCTTGCTGATTATAGGGAGGGCGTGTTCTCTATCACCATCAACACACGGGACCGCCGCCCTTTGCTTGGTTTCATTCGCAATGGTGAATTCTATCCCTCAAAAGTGGGGCAAGCCGTGGCAGAGTGCTGGCGGAAAATTCCCGAATATTATCCACAAGCCGAACTCATCATCCATCAGGTGATGCCGGAGCATTTTCACGGTTTATTGAGGCTAAATTCCAAAAAGCCAAATGCCCGAATCGTGGGCAAATCGCCAGCCCACTTGGGGAGAATAGTGGGCGGCTTTATGATTGGCAGCACCCACGCCTACTGGAATGTGCTGGGCATCGACTGGAAGGCATACACATGGAGCAAAGCCCAGCGCAAGGAACCTTTCCACCTCGGCGTTGAGCACAAGGAAAGCACCCAAGGTCCTGCCCTATTCGAGCGAGGCTACAACGATGTGGTGCCCATCAGCGACGAGCAAATCGATACCAAAATCCGATACATCGCCACTAACGTGGAACGCCGACAGATGAAGCGCGACAACAGCGATTTCTTCGCCATCACACGCAATGCGAAAAGCGCAAACTGGACCGTGGAGCGCATCAAGCAGGGATTGCTTGCCGACCGCTTTATCGGCAAAGACGCAGCAAGCGTGGCGCAAGCATGGCAGAAAATCGCATCCATGCTCAACCTCTCTACCGAAGGCACACCCAACATCGACTGGCTGGGCAACAAATCGCTACTGACTGCCACTACCAAGGTGTCGGTCATCTGCCACAGAGCCGACGTCCTTCTTTTTGAACAACAAAAAGCCAAAACCATCGAAGCAGCAAAAAATGGTGCGATTGTGGTGAGCGCGTGCATCAATCCCAAAGAGCGAGAAATCGTGAAAGCACTGCAAGCGGAACTGCTTCCCGTCATCAAAGTGGCAGACAATGGATTCGACACCCTCTACAAGCCATCTGGCAAAGCATTTTACACTTGCGCCGAAGGTGCGCTAACCGAAATCACCCCATGGAAGCACCGCACCGTGAGCAAAGACGATGAGCAGACACTTAGCCGTGAAATGTGCCTCACCGCCAACGAACTGGTGCGCATCGTGGCACAATGCCCCGACACTTGGTGGAAATAAAAATCGGCAGTCCCGATGACCGAAACTGCCGATTTCCTTATCTATTTATCCGAATATCTTTCTTAATGCTTGCTTTCGCTCCATGCTGGGATAGCGAAGCGTTCGCCTGTTTGCTCAATCAGGAATTTGGTGGTCTTTTCACCGTAGCCTGGGCGCGTGAATTCGGTTTGGAAACCGCCTTTCTTGAACTGGTATTTGCCGTCTTTCTCGGTTTTGCACAAGCCATCGTTGAATTTCACAATCAGCTTAGTGGCAAGGTTACGCCATGCGCTGATCATCTGTGCGCCCTTCTCGTTGCTGTAAGCGGTAAGGAATGCCACAGCCTGATAAGGATTTGCGCTTTGCAGTGACAAAGCCTCTGCCTCAATCTTTGGTTGATTGGTGAGATAGTCGGTCTGGAGCGAATCGCGAACGGCTGCCAAAGTAGGCATCATCATGCTGTAGCGTGGATACACCATATTGCTCACCCAGTTGCACACCCAGAAAGCGTTGTCCATTGAGAAGGTGACTGCATCGCAGCCTTCTTCCTTGTAGCACGCAGGCACGTCGGTGTTACAGCAATACACTGGGGTGAAAGGCACCATATTGCTGTCGTCGTTGGCAAACCAAAGCACACCGCCCACTTCACGAGGCATGTGGGCACGCATCTGACCAATCCACACAAAAGCGCTCTGCTGGGTGGAAATGGGTCGCTCATTGAAGTATTTCTTTCCATTATATTCATACGAGAGAGGTGTGGGGCGATATGGCGCTTCGTAGATACCCTGACCGGGGTCGTTGTCGAGAGCCATAGGAGTGCCCTCGTAGTGGTCGCGGAGCACATTAAGCACATCTTGCACACTCAATTTCTTGTTGGGCACCACCCACAGTGGCATTGGCTCGGCATCGGGATTTTCGCCCATGGCATACGAGAGATATTTGTCGAAGCCGTCGGCAAAGTGATTGAAGAAGCTCCACACACGAGCCTCACAGTAGCGCAACTTGCCAAAATCAACTGGGCTGTAAGCCTTTGAGAAACTGAAATCGGCATCTTTGCCAGTGTACCAGCCTTTTTCGCGCGCAAACTTGATGCAATTCTTCGAGAACATCACATTCTTCTTATCTTTTTGGTCAAATTTATGGATGCGTGTGTGATTGGCGTGTGCGCTGATGGCATTGTCGGGAATGCGCACAGCCACCCATGCCACAGCTTTGCTGCCAATACCGCAGCCCACCATTTCCATAATCCAAGCCTCGTTGGGGTCGCAGATGGTAAACGATTCGCCACTGCTGTTGAATCCGTAGGTCTCGGCAATGGAGGTCATCACACTGATGGCTTCGCGAGCCGTTTTTGAGCGTTGCAGAGCCACATTCATCAGCGAACCATAGTCCATGATGCCAGTGGTGTCGATGAGCTCGGAGCGGCCACCGAAAGTGGTTTCGCCGATAGTCACCTGCCACTCATTCATATTGCCCACCACATTGTAGGTGATAGGCGCTTCTGGAATCTCGCCATGATACACACGGGTGTCGCGGTCGTAAATTTTCAGCATCTCCCCTTTCTCATGCTTCGCAGCAGGGAAATGATACATCGGGTGGAAAGTGCCATACGAGTCGCAACTGTAAGTACACATCACCGATCCATCTACACTCGCATCTTTACCCACAATCACACTTGTGCAAGCCACACTCTGGGCAGCGACAGCCATCACCGCCACAAAAAAAGCAATTAACCTTTTTCTCATATCTTACATATTTTTAGTAATCAATCACTACTCCCCACAAAAATACAACAAAAAAACCTATCCCCAAACCTTATCAGATAAGAGATTACACCAAAATGCAAGAATTATCACTTCCATCTCCATATTCACATCCCCACAAAGAAAAGAAAGTGCTGAATTTCTGATGCGAAATTCAGCACTTGTTATTTATAGAATAAGAAATTCTAATTTCTAATCTCTCTAACTTCTAATTTCTAACTTCTAACTTCTAATTTCTTAAAAATTATTTCAGGCCGCGGAGACGGAGAAGTGCGTCGGCGTTTGGTTCGTGGCCACGGAACCTCTTGTAGAGAGTCATAGCGTCTTCGGTGTCGCCAGGAGCAAGAATGTAGTTCTTGTAGTCGGTAGCGGTCTTGATGTTGAGCGGACCTTCTTCCTCGAAGCGGTTCCAAGCGTCGGCTTCAAGCACCTGTGCCCAGAGGTAAGTGTAGTAGCCGCAAGCGTATTCGTCGCTGCCGAAAATGTGTTTAAAGTAAGGACTTCTGTAGCGATATTCAATCACAGATGGTTTGCCCAATTTTCTGGAAATGTATTTTTCAAAGGCTTTCACATCAATGTTGTCGCACCAGTTCACCTTGTGCCATTCAATGTCGAGCAAGGCTGCACCCACCAATTCGGTAGTCATAAATCCTTGGTTGAATTTGCTGGATTCAATGAGTTTGTCGACCAAGTTTTGTGGAATCACTTCACCTGTTTTGTAGTGCTTGGCATAATTTTTCAGCACTTCAGGCACGAGCATCCAGTGTTCGTTGAGTTGCGAAGGGAGTTCCACCATATCACGGTCGATGCTCGTGCCGGCCAACCCCTTGTAGGCAGCTTGCGAAAGCATACCATGGAGGGCGTGTCCGAATTCATGGAATGCTGTTTCCACTTCGTCGAGCGAAAGAAGCGATGGCATGTTTTTGGTGGGAGCGGTGAAGTTGCCCACATTATACACGATGGGGCGTTCGCTCTTACCATCGAAATTATAGCCTTGGCTCAATTCCATCATCCATGCGCCTTGCGCCTTGATGGGGCGTTGGAAATAGTCGGTCATAAACACCGCCACGTGGTTGCCTTTGGCATCTTTCACGTCGTAGACGTTCACTTCGGGATAATACTTCGGAGCCTTCGGCATCTTGGTAAAGGTGAGGCCATAGAGTTTGTTGGCGATATAGAAGAGCCCGTTTTCCACCACATTATCGATTTGGAAATAGGGACGCACATCGTCTTCGCTAAAGCTAAACTTTTCGGCTTTCACCTTTTCGGCATAATAGTAATAGTCCCACGGTTGGATGGTGATACCGGCGCCGTGTTTGTCGGCATAGGCTTGAAGGTCAGCCACTTCTTCTTCCACCTTTTTGATGGCAGGCTTCCAAATGGAGAGCAACAGATTTTCTGCCGATTCCACGGTTTTTGCCATCACCGGGTCGATGGCATAGTCGGCAAAGGTGTCGAAGCCCAGCAATTTTGCTTTGCGCTGGCGCAGTTTCAAAATCTCGTTGATGTTTGCGCTATTGTCGAATTCATTACCGCGGCTGCATGTAGCCATATACATTTTATACATTTCTTCGCGAAGCCCTCTGTCATCGGCACCACAAAGCACAGCCAAGCGCGACGATGATGATGCGGTAAAGAGCCACTTGCCCGGCATACCCTTATCGGCAGCCAATTTAGCGGCAGCATCGATGGTGGTTTGTGGAAGTCCGGCAAGGCGTTCTGCTTTGTCCACCACCACATAGTTGTTGGCAATTTCGCTCATCACATTGGTGAGGAAATTGAGTTGGAGTGTAGCCAAACGCGAGTTGATGCTCTTGAGCGTGTCTTGGTCGGCAGCGCTCAGCAGGGCGCCATTGCGCACGAATCGCTTGTAGTATTTGTCGGTGAGTCGCTTTTGCACAGGGTTGAGTCCGAGGGCATCGGCATTGTCGTGCACATCTTTGATGCGCTTAAAGAGTTCGGCGTTCATATACACCTCATCGGCGTGTGCGGTAAGCATAGGCGATAATGTTTTTGCCAGCTCTTGCATTTCCGGCGTGGCATTACTTTCGCTCAGCGCCATAAACACGCTCGACACCTTATTATATACTTCGCCGCTCATGTCGAGAGCGAGCACAGTGTTGTCGAAATCGGCACGCGAACGCTGCTTCACAATAGCATCAATCTCTGCGTTGTGTTGCTTGATGCCTTCTTCCAGAGCTGGAATGTAGTGCTCGATTTTGATTTTTTCAAACGGAGGAATCCCATACTGAGTGGTGTAGGGAGCCAAGAATGGATTTTCCTGTTTCACTGCTTTCTTTTTTGCAGCTGCGGCTGGCATACATAAGCAGCCCACAGCAATCATTGATAAAATAAACTTGTTCATCATCATAATGAATTTGGTGAATATGTTTAGGAATTGTTGGTATCACCTATAATCGGGCGTGCGCTATCGCTTCCACACGAAGGTGGTGACGAGTGGATAGTGGTCGCTCGACCCCTCTTTGTGGCGATGCATCTCCACAGCCTCCATGTCGCCACGATACAGCACATGGTCAATCTTGAAGAAAAGCCTGTCGTTGTGATAAGTGGCTGTGGGGCCGAATCCACATTTCACCCAAGCGTCGGTCATATCGTTGCCCATGATTTTCCGATAGGCATACGACATGGGCACATCGTTGAAGTCGCCGCACACTATCACATTGGCGTCGCTTTGGTTAATCACCTGGCGGAGCAATGCAGCCTCTTGGGCGTGTTGGCGGAAGGCGTTGGTCAGCTTCGCGAAAATCGTCTTGCTGGCTTGTTTGGCTTCTGAGGGCTTATCCTTTGTTTTCAGTTTCGTTAAATCCACATAAAATTGCTTGTCATCGTTCGACAGCTGTATGGAGTGGAGGTGTAGGTTGAAGAATCGCACCTTATGCCCCGGCACGAGCACGTCGAATGCGCGGGCGTAGAAGTGGTAGCCGTTCAGGAAGTTGTCGGGCGAGGCGAAACCATTCTTGATGGAATCGTCGATCACAGGCTGATAAGGGTGCTTGGAGAGTATCACCTGGTCGTGATATCCGTGGTCGCGATAAGGGTACACCTTCTTCAGCGAGTCCATAAATGGCAGGTCGTTGAAGTCGGCAGAGAGCGACGCCTCTTGCAGCAGCACCACATCGGCATCCTGCTTCAGAATGTAGCGAGCCGTGGCTTGGCCTGCCTTAAATTCCTTTTCCTTGTCGCCGTAATACGATACCTTGAAGTTCTCCACATTGAAAGTGAGCACCTTGAATTTGGTGGAGTCCTCTTTCGGGGTGTAGGTGTGGGGAAACATGTTGAGCGGTGCCACCACTCTCACCGATGGCCACGAGATAAGGATAGCCACCCACACGATGAGCGACACACGCCAACTGTGCACAATCAGCCACAACATTCCAATCATCACCTCCAGCGCAAGGAGGAATGGGAATGCGAGTACTGCCACAGGCGCAATACGGCTGTCGGCAGGGTGGGTGGTGCCAGAGTAGGCGGCATAAATCAGCGCCACCGACAGCAATGCCGTAACGACGATTGCCGACACCTTTATTATGCGATACAAATATGACTTTTTATCGAAGTGCATCATCTTTATATAATCACTTTTTACCAGAGGCTCTGAATAGTGTAGCCTTTTCCTCTTCGGTAAGGGCCCCATAACCAGAACGTTTAAGTTTGTCTAATATTACATCAATTTCTGCCTCAGTTGGCACATTTGATGAAGTTTTTTTCGTTTGCTTGCTTGAGGTGGCATTTTGCTGATAGTGGTATGCCTTTCCGCCCACGGGACCGCCCACGCCTTTTTTGTGAGGCTTCTTGGTCAAGTTCACCATCTTGTCGATGATTCGGTTGAGCCAAGCGGTGATGTCGTGGCCTCGGCGCATCTGCCAGCCATAGAGCACACCCACCAAGGCTCCGCCCAAGTGAGCCAACTGCGCGCCCAACTGACCGTCGCCTCCGCCAAGCACCATCAGCACCATCACGCCAATTGCCAGCCACTTCAGCGACACCTGGCCGAGAAAGAGCAAGCCTATGCGATAGTCGGGGGCGAATACAGCCATGACGGTGACAAGTGCTAAAACTGCACCCGATGCGCCAATCAGCAAATCCATCTTGCCAGCAAAAACAGGCAGCACGGCGTAGCCCAGCACATACACCAACGCCCCACCTAAGCCACCCAGCACATACAGCGCCACCAGCTGCTTGGAGTTGAAATACTCCAAAAACAACTTGCCGAGCCAATACAGCCACAGCATGTTGAACAGCACGTGAAGCATATCGTAGTGGGCAAACATGTAGGTGAGCAGTGTCCATGGGCGGTGCAGGAGCGTGGTCAAATCCGACGGCACCACTATCCATTCGAGCATCGCGTTGCTGTTCACTCCTGCGAAATGGAGAATGATTGCCATAAGGCGTATCAGCAAAAACACGCCCACATTCAGCATCACCAGTCGCACAAGCGCATTGCTTGCCTTGTATTTGCTTTGTATTTCTTTAAATATAGTCATTCTTTCTGATTACGCCTGTGTGTTTCCAATAGAGAATCATGAGTATGCCAAACAGCATACCGCCGAGGTGAGCGAAGTGTGCTACGCCGCTCATCATTCCTTGGGTGCCGCACACCAGTTCAAACACGCCATAGCCTATCACCATCCATTTTGCCTTAATGGGGAATGGGAATGGAATGATAAACATCTTCAGGTTGGGGAACGACATGCCGAATGCCAGCAGCAAGCCAAACACGGCACCGGAAGCACCCACAGTAAGGTAGCGTAAGTTGAGGAAGTCGGCAAGGTCGCCAATCTGACCGGCGTTGATGGCATTCTGAGCCTCTGCCGCACTCACGCCCAATGCGCTTGCCACATCACCCACCCAAGTGAGTTGCCATACGAGTTCTTGCACGATGCCTGCACCCACGCCACACACAAGGTAGTAAACGAGGTAACGCTTCGCACCAAGCATTCGCTCAAGCAGCGCACCAAACATGTAGAGGTTAAACATGTTGCAGAACAAGTGGAGCAAGCCACCCTGCACGCTGGAGAAGTCGTGCATAAACATATAGGTGACAATCTGCCAAGGCATAAAGTCGCCTGCTTGCCAAAAATGCAGCGCAAACCATTTGTCAAGATGCACGCCACGGGTTTGAAGCGCCATGGTGGCAATCCACATCAGCACATTAATAATCAGTAAATTTTTAGTGATATCAGGTATCGACCCTAAAAACGATCCGCCTCTTGATGAATTATAACTCATAATTGATAAATGTTGCTCATTTTAAAAATGTAAAACAAATGGCAAACCCTTTTCTCATACAATCGCCCAAAAGTTTGCCTTACTATATATAAGATGCAAAATTAAAGAAAATAGTGCAATCTCTATGCCAACAATGCCCAAAACCACTCTATTTTTACAATTTTTTGCGATATTTTTGTTTCATATAATTGAATCATTTAATTTTGTGACCATACACATTACAATTATAATTTTTTACAGTCAATGAACAAAATTGAATTAATCAATGGCGTGGCCATTGAAGCCGGCATCAGCAAGGCACAGGCAAAAGCGGCAGTCGATGCCGCTATCAAGGTAATGACCACCGCTCTCGTGAAAGGCGACAAAATAGCACTCGTGGGATTTGGCACACTCGCTGTGCAAGAAAAGGCGGAGCGCAAAGGCGTGAACCCTTCCACCGGCGCACCCATCACCATTCCAGCCAAAAAAGTGGTGAAATTCAAGCCCAGCGCCGAACTCGCCGAAAAAGTGAAACAATAATCTCCCCCATCTTATTTTTCGTATGACTCGCCTATTTCTATCTTTATGGTGCGCAATCTTTGCGTTCTGCCCTCTGATGCAAGCAGGGCTACCCTCTGGTGACGGGTGGAAACTCCACTGCCACGACTTCAATGCCGCCTACACTGGTGCCCCCGTTGCCAACGGCACCATCGGCATCCTTCCGTGGAAAGAACCTTTCAGCGTGAAGCACCTGATTCTAAATCACATATTTGAATATAGCGAAAAGAAAGGTGTGAACCGTGTGATTGCCGGCATCAACCCGATGGGGATGACCATGATGGTCGACGACCAGCAAGTGACCAGCTCCAACATAGCGAAATGGAACCAGGAAATTGACATGCGCCACGCTCGGCACAACTCCCAATTTCTGGCGTGTGGAAAGGTTGATGTGCGCTACACGATAGTGGCATTGCGTAACATGCCTTACGCCGCCATGATGCGCATTACTGTGAAAGCGCGCCAAGATGCCTCTGTGGCATTGACCAACACGATGAACATCCCCTCCGACGACTATCGCGACGGCAGCAAATGCACCGCCTACAAATTGCGCATAGAAAATGGCTTCAAACCAGCCTTGAAGGCTTGTGCCGAAACTTCGCATGGCCGCTATAAAGCCGTGGCTGAAGCACTATTCGTGCCTGAAAAAGGTGTGTGGGCAGTACTGCCTCCCACTGGCGGAACTGCACAGACGGCAACTATCCAATTACAGAAAGGCGAGGAAGCCACCATTTCGCTCGCCACAAGCGTGTGCACCACGCGCGATTTCACCGACCCTTGGAGCGAGGTGGAGCGTGAGGTAATCTACATCTTGAAGCAAAAGCCCACCGAGGTGCTGGCTGCTCACGACCGCTGTTGGGACAAACTATGGCGTGGCAACATCACCATTGAGGGCGACGACGAGGCACAGCGTGTGGTGCGTTTTGCCCTCTATAACCTCTACAGTTTCTGCCGCCGTGGCACAGGGTTGAGCATTTCGCCTATGGGACTTTCGTCAAAAGGCTACAACGGTCATATTTTCTGGGATAGCGAAACGTGGATGATGCCGCCTATGCTTGTCATGAACCCCGACATAGCGCGATGCATGATCGACTACCGCACCGACCGACTTGATGCCGCTCGCCAACGCGCAGCCACCATTGGTTACGACGGTGCCATGTATCCTTGGGAAAGCGACGACATGGGGCAAGAGTCCACGCCATCGTGGGCGCTGACTGGTCCACTTGAGCACCACATCAGTGCCGACATTGCCATCGCCGCATGGAACTATTATCGCATGAGTGGCGATGACAAATGGCTTCGCGAAAAGGGCTACCCGATGATGAAAGCCATTGCGGAATTTTGGGTGAGCAGAGTGACCGAGAACGCCGACGGCAGTTATTCCATCAAGAATGTGGTGGGTGCCGACGAATACGCCACCGGTGTCAACGACAATGCTTTCACCAACGGTGCCACCATCGTGGCGTTGCGAAGCACCGTGAAAGCAGCCATCGCTGTAGGCGAAGAGGCACCAGCCCTTTGGAGCAAGATTGCCGACAGGCTGCGCATTCCGAAGATGGACAATGGCGTGACCGCCGACTACGAGGGTTACCAGGGGCAAATGATTAAGCAAACCGATGCCAACCTGCTTGCCTATCCTTTGGGACTCATCTCCGACGAGAAGCAAATACGCGCCGATATGCTCTACTACGAAGACAAACTCGACAAGAAAAACGGCCCTGCCATGGCACACAGCATCTTTGCCACACTCTATGCACGCATTGGCGACCGCAATCGTGCCACCGAGGCGTTCAGAATGAGTTATCGCCCCAATATGCGGCCTCCATTTGGCGTGTTTGCCGAAACTGCCACCTCCAGCAATCCTTACTTTGCCACAGGGGCAGGCGGCATGCTTCAAGCAGTGATTTACGGCTTCGCAGGGCTCGACATCACCGACCAAGGCATAGCGCAGGTGCACAAACCCTTGCTGCCCAATGGTTGGAAATCACTGGTCATCACCACGCCCGGCGGTGCCACCTACAAAGTGGAAAAATAAAAAATCAAGCGAAAATCGTGCAAAAAGCCGCCAAAACAGCGTCTATTTCGTTGTAAATGTGAAAAATAATTGCTATCTTTGCACGATTTTTACACAGATAATAAAAAAATATGTTTACACCTACTAAAAAAACCATCGTATTGGGTGACGGACGTGAGATCACCCTTGAAACAGGAAAGCTTGCAAAGCAAGCCGATGGAGCGGTTGAACTGCGCATGGGCAACACTATGCTCCTTGCGACAGTAGTTTCGGCTAAAGAAGCCGAAGAAGGCGCAGATTTTATGCCCCTTCAAGTTGAATACAAAGAGAAGTACTCGGCTGTAGGCCGTTACCCTGGTGGCTTCACTAAGCGTGAAGGCCGCCCCTCTGACTACGAAATCCTTACTGCACGATTGGTTGACCGTGTGTTGCGCCCTCTTTTCCCAAGCAACTACCACGCCAACACTATCGTTACCGTAACTCTCTTCTCAAGCGACGGTCAGGACCAACCTGATGCACTCGCAGGCCTCGCGGCTTCTGCAGCTATCGCAGTGAGCGACGTGCCTTTTGAAGAACCTATTGCCGAAGTGCGCGTAGCTCGCATCAACGGAGAATTCGTCATCGACCCAACCTTCGAACAGCTGAAGAACGCAGACATGGAACTGATGGTAGGTGCAACTTATGACAATATTATGATGGTTGAAGGTGAAATGGACGAAGTAAGCGAAGACGACCTCATTGCAGCCCTCAAGGCAGCACACGACGCTATCAAGCCTATGTGTGTGGCTCAAAAGGAACTTGCAGAGCAAATTGGCGTCGTTAAGCGCGAATACTGCCACGAAACCGACGACGAAGAACTTCACGAACGTATGCGTGCCGAGGTTTATCCTAAGTGCTACGCAGTGGCTAAGGCTGGCTGCGCCGACAAGCAATGGCGCAACGAATCCTTCCAAAAAGCTTTCGATGAATTTGTAGAAACCATTCCTGAGGAAGAACGCGAAGAAAAGGCAATGATGGTGAAGCGCTACTTCGACGAAATCCAACGCGACGCTGTGCGCCGTTGCATTCTCGACGAAGGCTTGCGTCTCGATGGCCGTAAGACCACCGAAATCCGCCCAATCACTTGCTGGCCCGACTACCTGCCAGGCCCTCACGGATCTGCAGTGTTCACCCGTGGCGAAACTCAAGCTCTCGCTACTTGCACACTCGGCACCAAGCTCGACGAAAAACTCGTTGACGACGTGCTCTACCGTGGCAACGAACGCTTCCTCCTCCACTATAACTTCCCTGGCTTCTCTACTGGCGAAGCCAAGGCCGGACGCGGCATCAGCCGTCGTGAAATCGGTCACGGCAACTTGGCACACCGCGCCCTCAAGCGTATGATTCCAGAAGACCTCCCCTACACCGTGCGTATCGTGAGCGACATTCTCGAATCTAACGGTTCTTCTTCTATGGCTACCGTTTGCGCAGGCTGCATGGCTCTGCTCGACGCTGGTGTGAAGATGAAGAAGCCTGTGGCTGGTATCGCTATGGGTCTGATTACCGACGAAGGCAACGTGAAGCACGCAGTGCTCAGCGATATTCTTGGCGACGAAGACCACTTGGGCGATATGGACTTCAAGGTGACTGGTACCGCTGACGGTATCACCGCTACCCAAATGGACATCAAGTGCGACGGTCTGCCATACGAAATCCTCGAACAGGCTCTCCGCCAAGCTAAGGAAGGACGCTTGCACATCCTCAAGCTCATCAACGAAGCTATCCCTGCTCCACGCGAAGACTACAAGCCACACGTTCCACGCATCGTTCACATGACCGTTGACAAGGAATTCATTGGCGCTATCATCGGTAAGGGTGGCGAAGTAATCCAAGCTATCCAAGAAGAAACTGGTGCAACAGTTACCATCGACGAAATCGACGGCAAGGGAGAAATCGACATCTGCGCTCCTGAAAAGGATAAAATCGATGCAGCTATCGCTCGCATCAAGGCTATCGTTGCAGTTCCTGAAGTTGACAAGGTTTACACCGGCAAGGTTCGCAGCATTCTCGAATTCGGTGCATTCGTTGAATTTATGCCAGGTCGCGACGGTCTGCTCCACATCAGCGAAATCAGCTGGAACCGCCTCGAAAGCATGGAAGCAAGTGGCTTGAAGGAAGGCGACGAAGTGCAAGTGAAACTCATCGAAATCGACAAGAAGACCGGCAAGTTCCGCCTCAGTATGCGTGCGATCCAGGAAAAACCTGAAGGCTACGTAGAAGAAAAGAAGGAACGCCGTCCACGCCCACAAGGCGACCGTGGTCCACGCCGCGACGGCGGTAACGGTCATGGCCCACGCCGCGAAGGTGGCAACAACCGTGGTCCACGCCGTGGCTAATCCCCACTTCCGCAAAGCAAAATACACAAAACCTCTATAATCAAAAAAATGGGAGCCCCACCAAAGGCCCCCATTTTTTATTGCACTAAGTCTTTCATGGCACAAGAAATTTGTTTTAGAATTAAATTTCTGTGATAACAAATTAAACAGATATTTATATTTGTAACTTACAAGAAAACACTATAAATTTGCACAAATAAGAGATTTTCAAAAGCAACTTGTCGTGAAGCGATACACAATCTATTTGCGGCAAAATCATAAAAATCTAAATATCATATCATTATGAAAATTAATCGAATTCTATTACACGCTCTTTGCTTAATTGCACTTCTTTCATACAATTCTGCGGCAGCTAAACAAAGTGACAACTCAACACTTGATTCAACCATAGATTTCCAAGACGACTCTCTTAAACAACTTATATATTCCATCCAAACAAAAGATGGAAAAACCAGAGTGTTTTATCAACAAAGAACCGACACAACGCTTTATAAACTGTGTACAAAACTCACATGCGATGACGACACACAAGTAAAACAATACAATTTTGGGGAGGATCTCGAGTTGTTTGAGGAAGGAAATCCAATTTCATTCCCTTATACAACATCCCCTGATGGAAAAAACTTATATGTTATTCAATTTTTAAAGGCCAACAGTGTGGGCTGGGTGTCAAATTACACAATTTATAAAATTGATTGCCAAACACTAAAAAAAGAAATGCTTGTTAGCACAGCTGCTATTGAAGTAACAAACACTGGTTTCACGATAGTAGATTGTCGTTGTACTAATGAGAAAACCGCCAAATGCAATGCCGAACTTGAATGGAAAATGCACGACATACACATTGATTGGAACGGAAAAACAATATCAGAAGATAAAAACGAATATGATTACGATACAATGGTGGCTCGTTATGGAAACAGCGATGATAATTATTATTTACTCCTTAGAGGATTTAAACAAATCAAGCCATCAATTTGCTACTAATTTCCAATTTTGATAATCCAATCCATCATTTGCTCAATGCAAAAAGCAATTTTATGGTATTTTTGCTCAATGATTGAGCATTTTTCACCAAAATTTGCTCAATGCAAAAAGCATTTTCACCCATCAATCAATAAAAGCAACGATTTCACCCAAACGTAGGGACATGCTTTCGGCATGTTTCCAATGCGATGACACATAGCCAATTGCATCGAAATATAGAACAAAAAATATCGAAGGAGAATTTTCAAAGCCGTTGGAAACGGTGTGTACCCTGCTATCACCAAGCAAGGACACTTGCATGGTGTTCCGCATCATTCGGCATCTCCGATGCCTACCCCGTCTTTAATTTCAGTTTCCCCATGTTTTTTTCCACTGAATCATATCAATACAGCAAACCAATCATCCAAAGAGGCAATTTATTTCCTCTGGGATATTCAATATCATCAGCCAACACGAATGAATTGGGAACTTCCGAAATCTGCTTGAAAGTTTTTTTATCTCCTCCCACTTCAAAAGTCCACTTGCCATCAACCTTGAAATCGCCACTGCTTTTCCCATATTCTACAGTGTGCGAAAAGCTCAATTGATTCACAGTAAAGCATTCTCTTGCCGTTCCAATGTGGACTGGTGTCGTGGCTAATGCATACAGCAAATTTGGATTGTCGAGATAAATTTTATCGGGTTTTTTCATTTTCTTTACCGACAACAAATCACTATACAGCAGCGTAATAAGTTTTGAATCATTTAAATGCCTCAAATATTCAAGCACTGTGTTTCGTTGCAATTCTGTCATAGAAGCCAATTTCGACACATCAACATCAAAAGGCACTTGCTGAGCAAGCACATAAAGCAACGACTTCAATTTTCTGCAATTAGCAGGGTTTACCGCCCGTAATTGAGGCAACTCAACATCTACAACATAATTCACCGTCTGCTCTATTAATGAATGATAATCAATAGGGTTGTTCAAATAGTAAGGATAGTACCCAAATTGAAGATAGTCGTGGAAGTACATTAACGGACGGCAAGAATCGTTTACCTCTGCTGCAATTTCGCTCGGTTGGTGTAATATCTCGTCTAATTGGTGCTTAGGCAATTGAATCCCTTTATAAAACTGTAAATATTCTCTATATGAAAGTCCTTGCATTTCATATATCATGCACCGACGCGACAAATCAGCATCACCATCAAGAAGTCTTAGCATTGACGAACCACTTAAAAAAAGCTGCATATCAGGATACACTTCCGCTATCTCCTTCACCTCACGGCTCCATTGCGGATATTTATGTACTTCATCTAATATCAGCAATTTACCCCCAAGTTTATAAAACTTATCGGCAACTTTCAGCAGCGAGTGTTGAGTGAAATATACCCAATCCAAAGAGCAATACAACACTTTTTCTGTATCATTCATAAAGTGCATCTTCACATACTGGCGTAAAAGTGTAGATTTTCCCACACCTCGTGCACCTCTAATACAGAGCATCGGAGCTTTCCAATTAATTGTGTCCATATAGCTACGAACGATTTTCAAATCTGTTGTTCGAAGCATTTGATTTTGCCGCTCAAATAAGGTTTCCATTATCGTTTTTTTATAAAATCCATAATTTGCTCAATGCAAAAAGCATTTTGGCCGTATTTTTGCTCAATGCATTGAGCATTTTCCTCCATAATTTGCTCAATGCATTGAGCATTTTCATTTCGCAAAAATAATAAATTCTTGACATTTTACCCAATTATTATTCTCAAATATGATAAACATCATCATCAAATATGATAAAAATCATCATCAAATATGATAACAATTCAACTAATAAAGGATTTAAACAGCGGTAGTTATTCACATAGATAGTGGATAGTGCGGAATGTCAATAACAACTGTGATATAGCGGTGGGTGGGATTTTTGGCGAGGGGGAGTAAAAAAAATCTCATCCTACAATTTGGCGAGGTGAATTGCTCGCGCTGTAGGATGAGATTTATTTTGGGGGTATATCGGGCTACATACGTTGCTTATAGCCGATATGATTTCTGATTAATATTATTTTGCAAGTGGGCTAACGCGTTCCACACGTTGCTTTTTTGGAGCGGTCTTACCATTGCTCAAGAATGGACCTGAATATGTAGCCTTGATTGACTTACCCTTATCGGTAACGAAATCGGTAGCGATAGTGTAGTGTCCAGTTGTTTCATCTTTGCTAATGGTAATCGAACCACTATTTACAAAGCCGAATGTTGCATACACGCCAGGATTGTCAAGGTATTGATAGCAAGTGCCTACTTGACCATATACACCAGCGCCCATAACCTTATAGTAGCCCCTTGCCACTGTGCCGTTTGCGCCATTTTCTGTTACAGGGAAGGTGCCAATGCGTGGCATACCATGACCGTCATCGTTCAAGAAAATCATAATACGGTTGCGCTTATACCATGAAGCACCTTCTGCATAAGGATAGCCACCGTCCATGATTTCAAAACACAGACCGTCTAAGTCGTAAGGAGTTGCGTAGTCGCAAGTGAATTCAATGTCGTGATCAAGGTTTGGACCTTCATAGCCCTTAAATGTCTTGTCTCTGTACTTGCTGCAAGCACCATTATATGTAACGGCTACACATTCATCATTTTGCAACTGAATCTTAGCTACTACGGTGTAAGTGCCATCGGCATTCTTTGTGATAGTAAGAGTGGCTTGATTGAACTTCATGCCCTCACCCACATAATTAGTTTCTGACTTGTAGTTAGAATACACATCCAACTCACATTGGCCATCCATAGTCATATCGGTAGGATCACCGTCGATATAATATGTGTATGTGCCAGGAAGTGGCATTGGTTCTACTGTGCCATCAGAAGTTTTGCAGTGGATACTGAAACTGTAGATTTTACCGTTGCCTCTTGGGTTGATACCATCGTGTGGGCAATCACCCAAACGAATCACGAAATTCTGATAGCCAAGGCTGGCATAATCTCCCCAATAGTCCACATCGAAGAATCTTGATTCTTCATCCTTATATACAAGTGCTGTGGTCTTCACCTTCTTTTTAGAAAGGACATTACCCACTGTTATTTAAACTTTATCAACACTTTTGCAAAATAAAGGATATGCTTTTGGAGAATTTTACTGCAACACTCAATAAATTAATGTGTTACAACGAAAATCACCAAAAGCATATCCATACATTTTTGGTGTATTTTATTACGATTTTTCCTCAAAAATCAAGGTTAATCTTCAAATATACGACATCAACAGCCACCCTATCAACTCTCCAAGTTCTCGACCAGTTGTCCTCGTTGTCCTGTTGACTTCAAAAAGACTCGTTGACTCGTTGTCTCGTTGACCTGTTGACTCGCGCAAAGCGCGAAGCGCTACTTCCCAAGCAGTTTCAGGATATAGTTGCACTTCTCGGAATTGCCGAGAGTTTTGCCCTTGTCGCAGGAGAGTTTGATGCAGTCGTGCCATTCACGCAGTTCGGTGATGCGGCTTCGGGTGAGTTTGATCACGATGTTTGATGGCTGGCAGCCGGTCACGTCGCAAGTGAGGTAGGTGCCAATGCCGTAACTGTCCATCATGCGCCCAGCGGTGAACTTATGAAGTTCGATAGCACGGTCGAGGTTCAAGCCATTACTATACACCACCTGCTTGGTGGCAGGGTCGATGCCCAGCGACTTGTATTTCTCTATAATTTTTTCCAACTGCTCTTCCTCTTTGCCGCTATCCACACGCAGGCCCTTATACATCATTGCCATACGCTTCGAGAGGTTGCTGAAGAACACATCATCGCCGAAGCAATCGTAGAGGTAGATACCGTTGTCGCCGTCGTAAACATCGCTAAACTTGCGCATCACATTGAAATTGCATTCAAACACGCCAGTCACATTTTCCTCAAACGACACCAACTGATGGCTCATGGTGCCGATTGGAATCAGGTCGTATTTCATTGCCAAATACACATTGCTGGTGCCAGTGAAAGTGCCTTCCCACTTGTGGAAGTCGCCATTCTCGTCGGTGTAGCCGCCTTTCTGGTACTCTTCCTTAAAGGTGCGCACCACCATATCGTGATGCTCTTTGGTGAAACGGCGACGTTGACCAAAATCGCTGATGGTCAAACCGCCACGCAATGCCTTGCGTGCCTTTTCACGACTGCGCTCTTCCTCAAGGGCGGCATCGTATTTTTCCACATCGCCATTCAGGATGTGCGTAAGTTCGCTGATGCACGACAGCAGCACCATTTCCCACATAATGGTGGAAAACCACTTGCCCTTCACCGAAATGTGGAGTTCGCGGTTAGCGTCTTGGCTGATGCTCACCTCCGCAGGATTGAAGCGATAGCCACGCAGCAGCGTAAAGAACCACAGCGGCAGATAATACATTTTGCGCTTCATAAAGTCAATTTCCTCGTCGGTGATTTGCACATTTGGCATATAATTCACCTGCTCTTGGAGCAAGTCGGCAAACCCTTCGGGATATTGGGTGTGGTTGCGGTCGAAGAAAGTGTATTCCACTTCGGCGCGAGGATATGTATGAAGAATATAATACAGGCAACTAAAAGTATATGCATCGTTGTCTGTGAGATGCGTGATAATTTGTTTCATTACGTTCTGATAGTTGATTGTTATACGGTTGGTAGCGATATGCCACAAAGTTGTCGGTAAAGGTTGAGCGCATACACGTCGGTCATGGCACTGATGTGGTCGAGCACCGCCTGAATTTTCTCAAACAGGCTTCCGGCATACACATCATACTGCTCCGGGAATTTGTTGAGCAGCAGTTGCGAGTAGTTGCGTTCGGGGTGCGTAACAGCGTCAATCAGTTTGTCGAGCAGCAGGTTGATGATGCGGTTACCGGCAAGGTCGACATCAGTCACATAACTTGCGCTGTAGAGCTTGCGTCGCGCCAGTTGGCTGCATTGCGTGTAGCCAGCCGTTGCCAGCGGCGAAATGTGATCAATCAAGCCGCCCTGATATTTGCCTTCAAGAATCTGCTCCTCGCCTTCCACAAAAGCCTGTGCGCACTCACGCACCAGCAGCCCCACCACGCTCGAACGCAGATAGGCTATCTTCTCGTTGGGGTCGTCCACGCTACTCATCACCTCACGAATGTGATTCTGACGCTCTGGCGTAAAGAAAGCGAGCAAGAGGTTGACTGTTTCCTCCGTGCCGATGATTTTCAGTTTGTGGCCGTCTTCAATGTCCATCACCTGATAGCAGATGTCGTCGGCGGCTTCCACCAAATACACCAGCGGATGGCGGCAATAGCGGCCTTCGCCCAACTTTATCAAGCCAAGTTCGGTGGCTATTTTCTCAAAATGCTCCTGCTCCGACGAAAAGAAGCCAAACTTGCCCTTCTCGCCAGCGTAGAGCGATGCGTAGGGGTATTTCACTATCGAGGCAAGGGTGCTGTAGGTCATGGCGAAGCCACCCACACGCCGTCCCTTGAACTGATGCACGAGCGAGCGAAAACTATTGGCGTTGCCCTCGAAGTGCACGAGGTCGTTCCATTGCCATTCGTTGAAATGGGGCTTCAACTGCTGCCCTTTCCCCTCGCTGAAATATGCGCTGATGGTGCGTTCGCCCGAATGCCCGAACGGCGGGTTTCCCAAGTCGTGGGCAAGGCATGCAGCCGCCACAATCTCAGGAATGGCGTCCATACGCGCCACCCACGGCTCGGAGGCGTATTTCTCGCCCAAGAGCAGCAGCACCTCGCCAGCGAGCGATTTGCCCACACACGACACCTCCAGCGAGTGCGTCAGGCGGTTGTGCACAAATATGCTGCCCGGCAGCGGAAACACCTGCGTCTTGTTTTGCAGCCTGCGGAATGGCGACGAAAACACCAAGCGGTCGAAGTCGCGCTGAAAGTCGCTTCTCACACCGCCTTTATTGTCGTGATAATGCTCCAGGCCCAATCGCTTGTCGCATATCAGTTGGTTCCAGTTCATCTTCATATACACAAAGTAATTTGCTGATAAAAAACAAAGTTACCAAATCCCCCCTAATATTCAAAATAAAAAACGCACCCCTTTCCCAATCTTACATTTTTAAATCTATTTAAACGTGATTGTTTGCGATATTTCTGTAATTTTGCGACGTACATTTTTAAATATCTCCAAAATGCTGAAGTTCATTTCTATCTGCGCATTATGCTTGGCTTGCTGGCAAAGCACGAATGCGGCATCACACTCCTACATTGAATGTGACAGCATCACCTGCAATCTGCAAGATTATGCCTATCTCACCGCCTACACCGAGGCTAATTATGCGGCGTTCCCAGCCATCATGAAGGGTGGATTTGGCGAGCGTTACTGCCAAATGAAGGATTCGCTGAAATGCGACATCGAAACCGGGAAAATGGGCATCAAGCAAGCCACTTGCGAATACGCCTACTGGTTTAATTCACAATTCGACGCACACTACTATGTGGACGATCACCTCTTTTGGCGCGTGTATAAGAGGAAGGACACGCCCGACTATGCCCACCTGATGGACTACGCCCCACAGACGCTATCCACTCGCATCAATAAGCACACCTACCTGATTCGCATTCCGTCGTGCGCCGGCAAAAACCCCACCAACGAATGGGTGGCAAATGCGGTGAGCGAGTTTATGGGCAGCAAATGCAAGAATCTGATTATCGACATTCGTGGCAATAGCGGTGGCAGCGATGAAATCTGGGGTCCGCTGATTTCGCTGCTCATCGACCACAAGGCACTCGCTCCTGAAGCATACTGGTTTAGGAACACCTACGCCAACCGAACAAACAATTCGATGCAGGATTGGCTGAAAACACAAGTCGCCGACTTCGACAAGTCCACCAAGTCGTTTCTGCTGATGGGCGCTGATGAAGATGACGACGACACCGACGAAATTCCGCCACACGACACCAATATCCACATCGCATTCATCATCGACCGCCGCACAGCGAGTTCTGCGGAAACCATTCTACGAATAGCACGAAATTTCACCGACCGTGAGCGATATGCCATCTACGGCAAAGAGAATAGCGCTGGAGCCGCCGAAACTGGCAATCTGGTGCCCTTCAACCTGCCCCACAGCCGCATTCAAGTTTACTACCCCATCTCTTTGTCGTCGTCGTTTCTGAGCGGTGCCGAGCAGCACAACGGAGCCTCAGGCATACGCCCCGACGTGAAGATAGACCTGCCCTACCCCGCCAAACTCACCGACAACATCGACACCTGGACCCAATACGTAGCCAAGCAAATGCAAACCAGAAAAAAGCACTAATCCCCCACACACGGCGATGCAGCGCATCATAACGTAGGGACGTGATACTTCACGTCCGCCCATAGCAGTGTCGACGCACTAATTATCAACCCCATAAAGCGGATGCGAATTATCACATCCCTACCATATATTATCCCCATTTTGTGGATGGGTGGCGTGAGAAATTGTTATAAAAGTTGAAAATTTTGCCTAAACGGATAATTTGTTATAGTTTTGCATATTATTTTACGAGATACAAATTATTAGAAATGAAGAAATTCTTACTTGCAATAGCTGCTGTGATTGCAGCATCTTCTATCAATATGAGTGCAGAAACACGCCTCGGTGCCACCGTGGGTGTGAATTACAACGAATTACACTTCGGACAAGGCGATATTTTCAGCAGCGATAGGATGCTCGGCGGCAATGCCGGTATCGTGGGCGAACTGATGGTTCCGGGCATCGGTTTCGGCGTGGATGCTGGTTTGCTCTACTCGATGCGCAACGCCAAACTGCACTTTGAGGAAAAGAAGGCGTGGTCGTCAATGGGCATCGGTGCCGAAACTGCCACTCTCCACTATATCGACATTCCTATCAACCTGAAATTCCGCTATCACAACCTGAACGGTTTCGAGAGCACGCTGATGCCAATGGCGTTTGCCGGTCCTGTGATTTCGATATTGGCAGGCCACAGCAAATGCGCCGACCAGTTGAGTTACAACAAATTGAGCGTAGGCTTGCAGATGGGTATCGGTTGCGAACTTTTCGAGAAGGTGCAAATCAAGGCAGGCTACCAATTCAGCATCGGCGAATCGTGCCGCACGAAACTTCTTGAAGAACACAGCGCAAAGAACCGCACATGGTTCCTCAACGCCACCTACTTCTTCAAATAAAGCACCCAAACCACACACCACATAACACAGCGAGGCTCCCCAAAAAGGCAGCCTCGCTTTTTTTCGCACCCCACAGACGTTAAAAAAAGGCATCGGAGATGCCGAATGATGGCTCAGTGGAAAAGTCCTGAGGACAGATAATGCATTGTTGCCGAATCGTGAATGGAATCAAAAACAAAAACCTAAAAAACAGCCTTGGAGCAACGTGGAATGCTTCGCATTTGGCGGTGCGACTGTGCGCTTTG
>SFGS01000098.1 GCA_004557565.1 Bacteroidales bacterium
CATCTTTTCTGCATACCTGCCTACACACATCAAATTCCTAACGGAATTTCATCGCATCTTCTTCGGTACGACATGTATATCATTTCAAAATCAAATCGGTAGGAATAGAATAAACGGTTGGTAATCATAGTAATGTGGAATTGTCGGCGGACGTGAATTATCACGTCCCTACTTGTGCAAGTGTTGCGCTTAATCGTATTTTCAGCAGATTATAGGGTTATAAGTTGCTGAAATGGGGTGTTTGTGATGTATTTTCAGCAGATTATAGGGTTATAAGTTGCTGAAACGGGGTGTTTGTGATGTGTTTTCAGCAGATTATAAGGTTATAAGTTGCTGAAATTGGGTGTTTGCGATGCGTTTTCAGCAGATTATAGGGTTATAAGTTGCTGAAAACGAAAAAATCTGTTATATTTGCAATGGTTTATTCACTAAAAATATACGGCTATGCAAGAGAGAATTATTGGTCGCCACAATGAATTGCAATTATTGGAAAAATATATGCAAACTCCACGTTCTGAATTTATTGCCGTGTATGGCAGAAGGCGTGTGGGTAAAACTTTTCTTGTTCGTCATGCGATAGGAAAGGAGGCGTGCTTCAGTGTTACTGGTATGGAAAATGTGCTGTTAGACGAGCAGTTGGCGAATTTCTATATCAGTTTGCGAAAGGTGTATCCATCGGCAGTGCGCTGTGGCAGTTGGCTTGAAGCTTTTGACCAATTGGAGCAGTATCTTGAATCGCTTCAAGAAGGCAATAAAATATTGTTTTTCGATGAGTTGCCATGGTTCGACACCCCACGGTCAAACTTCGTGAGCGCATTGGAGCATTTTTGGAATAATTGGGCTTCGGCACGCTCCGATATCAAACTTGTGACTTGCGGAAGTGCCGCCTCGTGGATGCTTGATCACCTTATCAACAATCATGGTGGTTTGCATAACCGTGTCACGCACCAAATGCTGATAGAGCCATTTTCACTCAAAGAATGTAAGGAATATTTCGATGCCTATGATTTTGGCTATCAAGTTCGTGAGGTGGCAGAGTATTATATGGTGTTTGGTGGTGTGCCTTACTATCTGTCGCTGATGAACCGAGATGAAAGTGTGGCTCAAAATGTGGATAGACTGATATTTTCTGCCACTGGCGAGCTAAGTGCGGAGCGAACCAATCTTTTCCGTTCGTTATTCAAGCGAAGTGCCGACTATGTGACTATTGTTGAGGCACTGTCGGCAAAGCGAAAAGGTTTAACGCGTAAAGAGTTGCTTGATGCCACACGCCTTGACAATAACCAGCGTTTTAGCACTATGCTCCAAGAATTGGAAAATTGCCGATTTATCCGTCAGTACCTTCCTTACAGTGGCAAAAAGCGCGACATCACCTATCAACTCATAGACCCATTCTTGCACTTCAGCCTCCAGGTGCAAGCTAAATGCAAATATCAAGACGAAAATTATTGGTCGCACAGCATCAACTCTCCTGTTTATAATGCATGGAGCGGTTTTGCGTTTGAAATGCTATGCTTGAATCATGTGCCACAAATTAAGGCTGCACTCAAAATTGAGGGTGTGCAGACTTCGGTATATTGTTGGCGCACGCCTGCGCAAGCAGAGCGTGGTGCGCAAATCGACTTGCTTATCGACAGGGCAGACCATTGCGTAAATCTTTGCGAAATGAAATTTTGCCGTGGAAAATACACCATCACCAAAGCAGAACGTGAAAAGATTGAAAATAGGATGCAGAGTTTTATCGCCTATTCCAAGACTAAAAGCTCCATCCGATTGACAATGATTACCAGTTTTGGCGTAGAAAAAAACACTAACAGTGGCATTATCCAAAATGAACTCACTTTGGAAGATTTGTTTTAATCGCTGTTTTCAGTGTGTTTCTAATGTGGTGATACATTGATGGTTGCGATTAAAACATGCCGAAGGCATGTCCCTGCGTTATAGTGTAATTTTTTTGGAGAACACCTATTAAATCCGATTTAAAATGGATTTAATAGGTGTAAGATTTTGTTTCAGTTTTCCTATGGGTTTTCCACTGAACGTATGGGGAGATGGGTTATTTTTTGGTGAGGCGGGGGAGGAGGTAGGTGGTTTTGTCGGCCACCACTTCCACTTCTTCGGTCAGTTCTTCGTAGCCGTAGGCGCGGTAGCGGAGGGTGTATTTGCCGGGCTTGAGGTCGAAGAATGCGAAGATGCCGTTCCACTCTTGGTCGGTGTGGTATGCTTTGATGTTCACGCCTCGTGAGTCGTAGAGGTAAACCATACAGTAGTTGATGGGTTTCCACTGGTCGATGCTGCCTTCACGGTAGGTGTAGAGAGGGTGTTCCATCTTCTCGGTGGCTGATTTCACAGAGCCGGCGAGGTAACCCACCTTTTCAGGCTTGCCCCCGAAGTAGGCGCGAATGCCACGGTAGTAGCGCAAGCCTTCGAGGCGGCAGTAGTCGCGGTTGAGCAGACGTTGGCGTTCGGGGTCGTAGGTGTGGAACGAGCCTTCAACGAGGAAGCCGGGCGCACGGAATTTCAGCACGGCATAGTAGCCGTTCACGCCAATGCGGTTGGGAGAGCCTGGAGGTGTTCCGCCCATCCAACTGATGTCGCCCACCACGGCAGGCTTGTCGGCGGAGTAGTGGCTCCACACCGATAGGGGATTGTCGAAAGCGTAAGGCCACATCACGCGTGCCATCGAATCGCTGTTTTCAAAATATGGCTTGCCAGTTTCGCCACGGTGAAGCATCAGCAGATAGTTGACGGTAGAGCCGTTTTTGTGGGCGTTGCTGTGCATTGAAAGGAAATAGTCGGGCTTGATCGAGTCCACTTGGCACGCGATGCGTTCGAGCCCCACGATTTGCTGTTGCCCGGTGCCGTCGTCGGTGGTTTCCACTTGGTTGTAGCGCTTGTCCACCTTGTCTTCCGATGGCAGAGCGTGGCTCTCCTGATTTTCGTTGAGTATGCCTTCGTCCATTTGCGACTGTGTGACATAGCCAGAGCGAGTGCGGCTCATAATCACGCGTGCACCGTCGCGGCGCAGGTGTCGTGCAGTTTCGAGTGCTTTCCATAGGTTGGAGCGAGTTTCGTAGAAACTGAGTGTGTCCATTTGCTCGTGGTTGATGGTGGCAGTTGGACGGTCGCCAGATGTGTAGCCACCGTGGCCGGGGTTGAGGTAGATAGTTTTCCCTTTCAGCCCTTTAGCCTGCACGCCAAATACGCACATCAGGGCGAAAGCAATCATGAGGAATCTTTTCATATTATATAAATAATGTGTAGTTAGTAGTCATTACAAAGTTAGCGATTATCTGCCCCGTTTTTCTGTAAAAGAATGTTAAATGTTAGTATTTGCGTAAAAATAACGCAAGAAAATTTTGCCAATCCAAAAAGTATATGTAATTTTGCTGTGTAAAAATAACGCAAATAGCAAAAACAAACAGCAAAAGCAATGCAATTATGAGTATTCAAACCATTGATGGGGGTAACGATTAAACACCATTCGAAAAACCGCAGCCGAAGATGCGGACACTACACAGTTTGTGAGCATCTTCTGCTTCGACACCAATCTTAATTTCAACCGCTATATTGTGGAAAACATTTTTATCGATACCGTGAAAAACCTTTCCATGGAAAACTATCGCCCCAATAGGGGCACGCCATCTCGGCAATGTGGTTCGTCCTCAGTCGTTTTGGGAATGTAAAGATGGAAGGGAAAATTGAATAAGTAGTTCTGATTTTTATGTAAAAAACACACACTAATATCATGAAAAACATTATCTTTGCATTGAAAAGATTAAATCAATGGCAGAAAACAAGTATCAATACTCTTATCAGTACCCCCACCCAGCCGTGACCACCGACTGTGTGGTGTTTGGCTACGATGTGGCTCCAGAGGACCGTGAATCAAAGAAGAAAAACAAGCGTATGGCACTCCAAGTGCTGCTCATTGAGCGTGGTGGCGAGCCGTACAAGGGTTGCTGGGCATTGCCTGGTGGCTTTCTTCGTTCGGAAGATTACGACGGACGGCCTGCCGACGAAAATGTGGAGGCTTGCGCTTTGCGTGAACTGCGCGAGGAGACTGGCGTGGACGTGGATTCGGTGGAGCAATTCAAGGTGTATTCGGAGTTGAGCCGCGACCCACGCGAGCGCGTTATCACTGTGGCTCACTTGGCGCTGGTGAAGAAGTGTGAAGTGGTGGGTGGTGACGATGCCGCCAATGCGCAATGGTTTGACATCAACGACTTGCCCGAACTTGCTTTCGACCACCAGCAAATCCTCGATGATGCGTTGGAGGAACTTCGTTGCCGTATTCATTACAAGCCTATTGGCTTTGAATTGATGCCGGAGCAGTTCACTATGTCGCAACTCAAGCAACTCTACGACACCATTTTAGACAACGATGCCGAGCACGAACTCGACCGCCGAAATTTCCATCGCAAGATGGTGACTTTGGGCATAGTGGAACCTGCTGATGCATCGGCAGAACGCCGTGAGCGTAGCCGCATCATGTTTCGCTTCAACAAAGAGAAATACAATCAGTTCAAGAAGGCCAAATCTGGCTTCCGTCCCGAATTTTAACTCATAAAACAGATACATTATGAAGGCGAAATTGTTATCATTCTGCTTGCTGGCGGTGGTTTTGCTGCTGGGCAGTTGCATTTTTCAGAAAGGTAAATTGGCCATTGAGGTGGCTGATGTCAATGATGATTGCCCGGAGAAGATTGCCGATGGCATCACGATGACGAGTGTGGAGATGGATGGCGACTTGGTGGTATATACCTATGAGGTGGACCAAGAGGCGTTTAGAAACATTTGCATCAACCTTGGCGACCCTGAGACCTCAAAAACGCTGCTCCGAAATATGGTGGCGGAATTTGATAAGGACTTTACGCGCGAACTTCTTGCCGCAAGTATGGGCGTGAAATTTGTGTATGAGTGCACAGATGGCTCCAGGCAGGTGGCTATGCTGACTCCTCAGGAATTGGAGGCTGCTCAAAAAGCTCCGCTCCGAGGTGATGACTTGTTTGACGCTCAACTGAAACTGGCGCAAAACAAATTGCCGATGGACGCTGGTGGTGGTATGAGGATTGTGCAGTTTGCCAAAGAAGGCCGCACGCTGAACTGCTACGTGGATATTACGGAGTCGGGATTAAGTATGAGTGAGGTGCGAAGCAATGTCGCTAATTTGACTGCGAAAGATTTGTTCACCGACGACGATATCGAGGACGACCCATTGCTGAAAGAGGCTGTGAAACGAGGTTTCAACATACAATATATATATAGTAGTGCTAACACCCCCGAAGAGGCAACTTTCCTGCTCACCAACGCCGAACTCCGTAGAATCATGAACGATTAAACCCCTTTGTGGGTTTTTGAGGCTCACACAGATCCCACGGATCTCACAGTTTTTGCACGCCTGGTGGAAAATCTCACGGAGACTTTACGGTTTGTGGGTTTTGGGGCTCACACAGATCCCACTCTAAGTTTGCACCGAGAATTGGCGAAGCCCAATAATTATCCAAAAAACAATCTGAAATGAAAATAGATTTCAACTGCAAGAG
>SFGS01000018.1 GCA_004557565.1 Bacteroidales bacterium
CCTCAAAGACAAGGCCTGGTCATAGTGCGTGGACATCAATTCTTCTGTAAAACTCATAATAAAACATTTTTATGAGTCAACTTTTTTCAGGGAAAGACACGGTTTTTATCCTTTTGGCGATGCCACCGCCCTCGCTGGGGAGGGCGGCGTTAGCGCTGTGGTGTGGCTGATTCAAGCCTCTGCCTCAAACCACAAACCAAAGGGACGGTTCTTTTGGTATGCCTCTGGCATATACAAACCAAAAGAACCGTCCCTTTGGTTTGCCTTTGGTTTGTGGTTTATGTGGTTTGCTTGAAATCAGATATGCCACAGCACTAACGACAGGTGCGAAGCACTGACATCGCTAAAAGGCTGTTTTTTATGTTTTTGTTTCTGTGCCCCTCTCCCATGGTTTTCCCACTGATCCCCCAAAAAACATGTACCCGATTTAGCGTTTTCGGGTACATATTGGGAGGATTTTATGGGGGATTAGTAGATAAAATTGGGGGATTTGTCTAAATTTTTGGGTGGATGATTTAACTTTTTGGTGTTTTTGTAGTCATAAAGGCAAAGATTTAAATTAACGCATGTTTAACCCGCGCCTCTTTGAGGATGCACAACACCAATAGAACTATGAGACGATTATTATTAAGCGCCGTTTTGGCGATGGCTCTCGCAGCTCCAATGAGTGCAGCCAACGGACACCACCACGATAAGCACCACCACGGATACTATCGTTGCGAAAAATGCGAGAAGCGGGCGAAAAAAGAACGCAAAAAACGCTACAAAAAGTACAAAAAATGGGCAAAACGCCACCGCCACCACTGCCCCGATAGAGAAGTCGTGGTGATGCACCGCCCACCAGGAGGCAGATATGTGATGTATGCAGGAAGTCCACACTGGTATGCCGATGATGTACTCTACAGAATCGAGCGACGCGGCGACAGCAACTGCTACATAGTGGTAAACTTCTCACTTTAGCACTTTCTAAAACTCATATATATTTATAGCACGGCTTAGCAATCCATACACACAAAGCCAAAAAATAATAACAACAGGCGGAGGCACCACAGCGTGCTTCCGCCATTTTTTGTATCTTTGTAACAGGTTAAACCCAAATCGTCATTAGGGCTTGTGGTATTTCGGAATTTTAGAAGAATGAATTTTGCTTGTCTTTTAATGAGTGATAGCGAGCTATTACGAATTAAAAACAAGCGAAAGGCATCTTATAAAAGCCGAAAGACCGCTTAAAGTGGTAGGGACGTGATAATTCACGTCCGCCCCATATATAGCAAACCGACTGAATAACAAAGATTTGAAGCAGCCACTACCCTACCACACAACACTACTTTTTAAATAATTTGATGGATATGACACAGAAACTTATAGTGATCGACGCTTGTATGCGCGACGGCGAATCACGCACAAAAAAGATTTTGAAGCCCATTGTGGAAGAGTTGGGCAAAAGATATGAGATTGAAACCATCGTGCTCGATGGCGACGACTATCAGCCTGTAGGGCGAAAAATGCTTGCAGAGCGATCCAGCGGCTATGTGCCAGAGCAAATCGTGGAGCATGCCAAGCGCATTGCCGCCGCCGACCGCATCGTGATTGCCGCTCCGTTTTGGGATATGAGTTACCCTGCCATCCTCAAGGTGTTTATCGAAAACATGTCGCTGTTCAACATCACTTTCCGCGACAACGGCACCTACTTTGAGGGCCTCTGCCGATGCCAAAAGTTGCTCTACATCACCACTCGCGGCATGAATGTGGCAACAGGCGACACCCTCGACGGCGCAACCCCCTACTTCAAAGCCCTCAGCGCACTGTGGGGACTGGGCGAGGTCATCACCCTCGCCGCCGCCAACATGGACTACTACACCCCCCAACAAGCCGAAGCCAAAATCCAGTCCACCATAGCCGAAGGCCTAAAAATAGCCCAAACCTTCTAACCACCGCCCCACAGGAAGCCGCAATATCGATTCATCGATTGTCTGGTAGGGACGTGATATTTCACGTCCGCCCATAATCACAATAACATGTTGAATATTAACAATTTGACGCGGACGCGAATTATCGCGTCCCTACCATGCTATTGAAAGGAGAGGAGGAAGTCGATGAGCGAGGTGCCTTCGTCGAGGTTGAATTTTTTGCGGAGGCGGTAGCGGGCGCCTTCCACACCACGCACGCTGAGTTGGGTGAACTTGGCGATGTCTTTGGTGGAGAGGTTGAGGCGCAGCAGAGCGCAGAATCGCAAGTCGCTGGGTGTGAGCGACGGATATTTCTCCTTCAGGTTTTTGAAGAAATTCTTGTGAATGAGGTTGAAATTGTTCTGATACAGTTCCCAGAAGTTGTCGCTGTCGGCATTTGCGCCCAGTTGGGTGAGCATCGACTGCATATCGCTCTGGCTGATGCTGCCCTTTCGGTGCTTTTCGCGCAGAGCGGTCTTGATGCCCTCAATCGCCTGGTTGCGCGCCATGGCATCAAGTGCCATCGAAGCCACCTCCTTGGTCTTATCGTTGAGTTGGGCTTCCAGGAGTTGCTGTTTCTGCTCGGCGATAATCTTTTCTTGCTCAAGCATTTTAATGTCTTGCTGGAGTTTTTTATCCTCGTATTGGCGTTGCATGTCGCGTGCAGTTTTCCTTGTGCGGTTGCGCACGAATAGGTAGATAGCCACCACCGACATCATCACATACAGCAGTATTGCCCACCACGCCAAATACCATGGGCGCGGATAGGAGAAACTGTATTCCACCGTAGCCAACTCGGTTCCATCTACGCTCTTCACCGTGGCGGTGAGGTGGTAGTCGCCATACGAGAGCGAATTGTAGGTGATTACAGGCTCGCTCAACTCATTGTCAACCGTTATGCCACCGCCTTTCAGGTGGTAGCAGAAGCGCAGCGGCTCAAAGCTGTAGTTGGGGTATGTGAGCGTGATGGTGATGTTCGACTCAATGTCGCCACCGCCAGCTATAGGCAGGTTACGGGTCACGCCACGGTTATCGGTGGTGAGGGCGTTGAGCACACGCAAACTGTATTTCTGCTGCTTGCGCGCTTGGGCTTGCGCCATATTGAATCTGCCCACGCCATTATTGAGACAGAAATATGCCATGCCACCATCCACATACACGGTGTTGGTCTCGTCGTTGTTGTCGAGCCCAAACAGCGACGGAGCCACATTGTTGAGCACCACATACCGCTTGCCGTTCCATCGCACACGCACGAAGTCCTTCGAAGTGGAAATCCAATAGGTGTTCTCGTCCACCTTCGCGGCCGAATAGATATCGCTTTTCTCAATTTCCTTCAAATCGTTGAAGCGCACGATGGTGTCGTTGAGGTCGTCGTAGGTGTAGAGTTTCTTGTTATAGGAGAAAATCACACGCCCACGCATCTTGAACACGTGGAAGCGGTCGAGCACCTTCTCGCCGCCAAGATGCTCATATCGCTTGAAAGTGGCGGTTTTGAGGTCGTTGGAGAGGTTGATGCGAAACATGCCGTGGCTCATGTGCGAAGCCCACACATTACCGTAGTGGTCCACCTCAAACTGCGCCACAGGGGCGTGGAAATTAGCCACGCTGTGCGAGAACGCCCATTTTCCGTTCACCTCCTTATACACTTGCAGACTGTAATAACTCGATTCAAGCATCACACGCTGCCCGGCTATGTTGCAAATCTGCATCGCCGTGCTGCTCTGGTTGGTGTGCGCAATCCGAGCCGACGAAAGCCCTGTAATCAGGTTCGGACCCTCGTTGTTGCCCGCTATGATTTGATTGTTGAAATTGTCCACAAACCAGTTTTGCCCCTCCGTACCGGGAATGATGCTAAACTCGCCTGTGGTTTTTAACAAAGCCCAAACGGCTTGATTAGTAGCGAAATACAGCCTATCGGCAAGCGAATACACGCCATACACCATACCGAAATCCTTGCCCGAATGGCCCGGTGAGAGCAGCGAGAAAGGCGAACTGGAGTTGATGAGTGCCACACCGGCATCGAGCGCCACCCACACATTGCCGGCGAGGTCGCATTTCACGTCGAGCACCGAGTTGTTGCCCAGTCGGTTACTCATATTGTAGTGCCACTTCAGTTTTCCGTTCAGCCCGAAGCCATACACGCCATCAAGAATGGTGCCCACCACAATGGTGGAATCGTGTGGCACGAAGGTGGCACGGTTCACATTAGAGCGCTTGAGTGCGGCATCGGCTTCGGTGGGGAGGCTGGTGAGAGTGCCATTTTCATATTTATATAAGCCCTGCCACTGCGTGCTCAAAATCATTCTGCCACGCCCTGCCGACACTGCCGACACGATGTGGCTGCCACCCACCTGCTGGCGGCTGATGAGGCGGCGAAACTTCCGCCCTTGCACCTGATAGAAGTCGCCATTCAGGAGTTGTGCATATATATTCCCCTCTACCTCAAAGAAATAGAGAGGGTGGATATTCATATCGTAGTGATGCTCCACCTTCTTGCCGTCGTAGCGAAACCATGTGAAAAACGACTGGAAATAGATGTCGCCGTTCTTGTCTTTCATGATATTCCAGATTTCCTCGTCTTGGTCGGGCAAATTTTCGGGATAGAGCGAGGTGTATTTATAGTTGCCGAATTTATCGGCGGTGAAATAGCCAAACTCACGGTAACTGCCCACATAAAGCCTGTCGCCATCAGCCATCACCGAGCGCACCACGCCACCGCCAGGCAGAGGGGTGAGTTTCCAAGTGTAACCATCGAAGCGGAGCACGCCAGCGGAGTTGCCCACATATATCTCGCCATTCTTGCCCTGTGTCACGTCCCAGTTCTGAAGCGCGCCACCATAAACTTTCTTTCCGAAATTGTGCAAAATAGGCATAAACGCGGCAGCCTGTGACGATGCCGCCACGAGTGCCAGTGCCAGCACTAAAAGAAGATGCGAGGGTCGAACTTTTTTCAAAGCGATATCCATGAGCGTTCAAGCGTTATGATTAATGGTCGGAGCAAAGTTAAAAATAAAACATCACATATCAAAATTTTCGCCAAAAGATGTGACACGGTGCGAAAAAACTCATTTTTTTTGAAAGTAGTGCGAAAGTATCGTAAATTTTTTACTCCTCGTATTATTTTTATTTACAATCGCTTACACAACCCCATAGTAGTAAAAACGTAGTGCTAAAAAACATAAAAGTAGTACGTAAGTATGTAAAAAATTGTGTTGCAAAAATTTTGGTATTTCCTTTGCTGTCGAAAAGTCGTTTCTTCTCCGTGTAAGCAACGCAACCGTTCCTTAGAAACTGAGATAAATAACTTTATAAACTAACTATCTAAAATTGTGTAATGGATAAAAGATTACTCACACTTTTACTCGTGTGTATGTGTGCAACACTCGGCATACAGGCACGCACAGTGAAAGGTACGGTGGTTGACAAGGTCAATCAGCCCGTTATTGGTGCCTCTGTACATGTAAACGGTACAAACTTAGGTGCCATGACCGACGTAGATGGCAACTTTACTATCAGTAATGCGCCAGACAACGCAGTGCTAACCTTCTCATACGTGGGCATGGTCAGCAAAACTGTAAAAGCAGCCGACGGCCAAATGAAAATTGAACTTGCCGACGACGTGCAAAACCTCGAAGAGGTAGTGGTAATTGGTTACGGTGCCGCTAAGGCAAAAGACCTCACCGCTCCTATCGAAGTAGTGAAAGGCGAAAAACTGATCGCCACCCCATCATCATCACCAATGACCGCACTCCAAGGCAAGGTGGCTGGTGTGAACATCGTGAACTCAGGTACTCCTGGCGATGGTCCTACCGTTACTATCCGTGGTTTGGGCTCATTCGGCAACACCACCCCTCTCTATGTGGTTGACGGTATGTTCTACGACAACATCAACTTCCTCAACAACGCCGACATTCAAGACCTCACCATCATGAAGGACGCTTCTGCTGCCGCTATCTATGGTGTGCGCGCTGCTAACGGTGTGGTTATCATCACCACCAAGAAGGGTGCTAAGAATCAAGACGCTAAGGTGACCTACAATGGTTATGTAGGTTTCCAAAAGGCCACCAACGTGCTCGAAATGTGTAACTCACACGAGTATGCCACCATGCTTACCGAAGCCGACAAGAGTGCTTACAGCTACATGTTTGAGAACTCTATCAAGAACTGGGGCGGTAACATGAACGACCTCACCTTCGGTGCCGACACCGACTGGTACAGCGAACTCCTTCGCACCGCTATGATCACCAACCACTCTCTGAGCGTGACCGGCGGTACTCAAAAGACTGCCTACGCTGTGGGTATGAGTTACTTGGCTCAAGACGGTGTGATGGACGTAGAAAACTACTACCGTCGCCTCAACTTCCGCGCTTCTCTCGATTTCGACGCAACCAACTGGTTGAAGGTGGGTTTCAACGGCGTGTTCAGCAACGGCGACCAACGCGTGCCTAACAACAACGCATGGCAACAGGCGTTCAACGCTCCAAGCATCTATCCAGTGTACGACACCACTCGCGACTCTAAAATCTACACCGGTGGCTATGCTTCTCCTGAACAGATTGGCGTGACCAACAACTTCTACAACCCAGTGGCTACTGCCAACTACTTCGACAGCAAGAACGACACTTACCAAGTGCTCAGCAACTTCTATGCTCAATTCCAACTCGTTCCAGACCGCTTGAACTTCCGCACAAGCTACGCTTACGACTATGCCAACACCAAGGGCGTGGCGTTCACTCCTATCTACTGCGTAGGCTCTGTGAACCAACACAACGACCAAACCTCACTCACCAAGAGCGAAAGCACTTACAAGAAGTGGGTATGGGACAACGTGCTCACCTACAACCAGACATTCGACAAGCACCACTTCAACGCTATGGCTGGTTTCTCAATGCGTAACGAACGCTATTACTTCCTCACTGCCACCGCTAAAAACGTGCCAGAAGGCAAGGACGCTTACAAGTACCTCAACCTCGGTAGCAAGGAAGGCGTGACCGTGAGCGACGACGGTTCACTCTACCGCGGCCTCTCTTACTTCGCTCGCTTGGGCTACAACTACGCCGACAAGTATATGCTCACCGCCACATTCCGTGCCGACGGTTCTTCTAAGTACAACGAAAAGTGGGGTTACTTCCCATCAGTGGGTGCCGCTTGGGTAATCAGCAACGAAGACTTCATGGCTGACCAAAACGTGCTCGACTACTTGAAGGTCCGCGCAAGTTGGGGTAAGCTCGGTAACGACAAGATTGCCGCTTCAGCAGGTTTCGCAAGCACCAATCCAGTGCGTGGCGTATTCGGCAACACAGTGCTCGATGGCTACACCTACGAATCTAACTTCTCTTGGCTCAGCTGGGAAGTGGTGAATGAAACCAACGTGGGCTTGAACTTCGCAACCCTCAACAACCGCCTCTCTGGCGACATCGACTGGTATTATCGCAAGACTGAAAACGCTGTGATTTCACCAACCATTCCTATGCAGAACACTACTATCGCCGGCAACTACGCTACTATCCTCAACACCGGTGTTGACCTGTCGCTCAACTGGGCTGACAAACTCAGCAAGGACTTCTCTTATAATGTGGGCTTCAACATTGGTTACCTCCACAACGAAGTGAAGAGCCTCCTGAACAACCTCAACATCATCAAGGGTGGCAAGACCGTGCAAAAGGTGGGCGAAAAGATGAACTCATACTACGGCTACAAGGTGATTGGCATCTACCAAACTCCTGAAGAATGTGCAGCCGACCCAATCGCAGTGGCCAACAAGCTCGTGCCTGGCGACTTCAAGTATGAAGACATGAACGGCGACGGCGCAATCGACGGTCGCGACAAGCAATGCCTCGGCAGCTATGTTCCTGATGTGACTTACGGCTTCAACCTCGGCTTCCAATGGAAGGCTCTCGACTTCAACATCAGCTGCTACGGCCAAGCTGGTGGCGAACTCTGGAACCGCAAGCGCGCACTCCGCTACGCAGCATCTAACTACAACTTCGACCGTGCTCAATACGAAAACCGCTGGCACGGTGCTGGCACAAGCAACACCGACCCAAGCGCAGCAGCCTTGATTAAGGGTTGGAACGTGAGCGACAGTAACAATGCTTCTTACTTCGTGGAAAGCAGCGACTACTTCCGCATCCAGAACATCACCCTCGGCTACAGCTTCCGCAACATCAAGCTCGGCAACTACACGCTGCCAGGCATTCGCATCAGCGCTACAGCCGACCGCCCATTCACCACTTTCAAGGCCAACAGCTTCACCCCTGAATTGGCAGACGCTGAAGGTTGGGACACCCAAACTTATCCTTTGACAGCCACTTACACATTCGGTGTGCAGATTGATTTCTAATCAGAAACTTAAAAACGTAAAAACATTATGAAACTCAAGAAATTCTTAGCATATCTTATCCCAGCCACTGTTTTTTCACTGGGTATGGCGTCATGTTCTGATTTCATCGACATCGATCCCGAAAATCAGCAAGACGTAGAAGCTGTTGACTATACTAACACAGCTCAAATGTATCAGCCTGTGGTTGGCACTTACAACAACGTGCGCGCTTATGCCGCTCACTGGGCTAACCAACTTTTGATGTTCTCTCGCGATGGCGACATGTGGTCGGGACGTACCGACGACCAAGCTGCAGCAGTGGACTTCGGCCGCTACTACAACTACAACAACGGCTTCTGGGCGCTCAACAACGTGTGGGTGACTTTCTACTCTATCGTTCGCAGCAGCAACGCCGCTCTTGAGGCACTCGACAACTACAAGGCGCACATCGACCCAAGCAACTCGCAAGAACTTGCCAACTATTCACAATACTGCGGCGAGGCTCGCACTATACGTGCATGGGCTTACTATCAGCTCACCAACAACTTCGGTCCAGTGGTGATTCTCGAAAACAACAACCAGACCGACTTCGTGCGCAGCAAGCAAGAAACCGTGCTCAACTACATTCTCTCCGAATGTGAAACCGCAATGGGCGAAATGACTGCCACAAGCAAGTGCCGTCCTAACCAAATGCCTCACAACGGTGCCGTGACTTACTACACCGCTGCCATGGTGGCTGCACAAACCGCTCTGGTGCAAGGCAACTGGGACAAGGCTGAAAAGTATTCTGACGAAATCATCGAGAGCAAGAAATTCTCGCTTTACAGCGACTACTACAACCTGTTTAAGATTCCTGGCAAACTTTGCGACGAATCGCTCTTCGAAATCCAATGCACCGACTTCGGTAACCCAAGCGGCGACTACATTGGCGTTGACCAATGGTTCAACTTCGCTGGTTGCGCTATGAAGAACGAGGCTACCGGCAAGACTTTCGGTGGCTGGGGCTTCATGAAGTATGAAGACTCTTTCGTGAACTGGGCTAAGGAACGTGGCGAAACCGTGCGTTACACCACTTCTATCATTATCCCTGGCGTGCCTACCCCAAGCGGCGACGTTTGCACCAAGAATCCTAACGAAGGCCACAACTACAACGGCAAGGGCTACCTCCCTTACGACCAAATGACAGCAGGTACCACTTCTTGGGGTCGCAACAACAACGTGCGCATTCTCCGCTACTCAGAAGTGCTCCTCATCAATGCCGAAGCAAAGGTTAGAAACGGCAAGAGCGGCGACGCTTCATTCAACGAAGTTCGCACCCGCGCTCACATGCCTACCCTCACCGGTGTGACCCTCGACCAAATCCTCGACGAGCGCCGTATGGAACTCTGCGGTGAATGGTGTGTGCGCTACATCGACCTCGTGCGCACTGGCAAGGCTGCCGCTGTGCTCGGTCCTAAAGGCTGGACAGCAGAAAAGACCTTCTGGCCTCTCCCTGCCACTCAGCTCGAAAACATTCCTGACCTGGAAAAGGATCCTAAATGATTTCGGAATAATGCCGCAAAGGCATTAAACCATAACTAAACTATTGAGGGGGCTGGTGAAATCAAATGCCCACCTGCCCCCTCTTTCTTTTAAGCACTATCATGACAAGATTCGCAAAAGCATTATTCATCGTATCTCTCGTGATACTGGGATTTTCCCATGCGCTTGCCAAAAGCAAGACCGACATTTGTATCATGACGTACAACATTCGCCTTAGCGCGGACGACGGCGTGAACAAATGGACCAACCGCAGTGCCGACAACATCAAGATGCTTGAATACTATTCACCCGACTTGATTGGAATGCAGGAAGTGCGACCCGACCAACTTGCCGACCTTGATGCCAACCTATCCAGCTACGGACACGTGGGCGCAGGACGCGACGACGGTAAAAATGAAGGCGAGCACTGCCCTATTTTCTACAAAAAAAATCGATTCGTGCTGATTAAGTCAGGAAATTTCGCTCTATCGGAGAATCCAAACGTTTACGGTGTGAAAGGATGGGACGCTTCATATCCCCGAATTGCCACTTGGGCAATCCTTAAAGACCGCAAAACAGGCAAGAAGATTGCTTACTTCAACACCCACCTCGACAACGACGGCGTGACAGCGCGTCGCGAGGGCATCAAACTCGTGCTTGAAAGGGCTAAGCAGATTGCACCAAAATTGCCATTGCTCATCTCTGGCGATTTCAACTGCACCGACGCTACCGCTCCATTCGACATCTTGAACGCAGCAGGGCTGAAAAGCATCTACCAACTCTCACCCATCGTGTATGGACCAAAATTCTCATACCACGACTATGGCAGAGCCAAGCCTGAGGAACTGGAACTTCTCGACTATGTGTTCGTGAGCAAGGCTTTCGATGTGAAGCGCTGCCGTGTGATTCAGGACAAGCCCGAAGGTCATTACCTTTCCGACCACTATCCTGTGATTGCACAAATCCAATATTGACGTTTTTTTTCATACGCAATATAAAAAACTTTCGTTAGTAGGGTGGGTTGGTGAACGACACAACATTTACCCACCCTATTTTTTTAAAATCAGAAACTAAACAACTACAAAAAAACGACACCAACGATGGCAATTTTCAAACGGCTCACCTCTTTCGTGATACTGGCAGTGCTCTGGCAACTGTCATTTGCGCAAACCAACACCATTCCTCGCAGCAATCCAGCCCAAGAGGGCGTGGAAGCCAAGGCTGTGCTTCAACTCTACACCTCGCTTATGAGCCTGGAGCAAACCGAGATTCACCATGTGGTGGTGATGCGCCACGGCAAGGTGATCAGCGAGTTGCACCCCGCTCCTTTCCGTGCAATCGACGCGCACACGCTGTATAGCGCAAGCAAAACGTTTTGCAGTATGGCTGTGGGGCTGTGCATCGACGACAATCGCCTGCGCGTGACCGACCGTGTTGCCACGTTTTTCCCCGAAGTTCTCCCCGACACCATCAGCGATGGTTTGGCGAAGATGACCGTTCACGACCTGCTCACCATGTCGTCGGGCATCATTCCCGACTGGAACATGCGTTCCATCACCACCGAGTGGGAGAAAACATGGCTCGCTAAGCACCTTAAATACGAGCCGGGCGAAAAATTCCTCTACGACTCCATGAGTACCTACATGCTCTCGGCTATCGTACAAAAAGTGACCGGACACACCGTGCTCCAACTGCTCCAAGAGCGCATTTTCGCTCCTCTCGGCATCACCGAAGCCGAATGGGAGCAGAGCGCAAGAGGCGTGAACACCGGCGGCTGGGGTATGCGTATCCAAGCCGAATCTGAAGCAAAATTTGGCCAACTCCTTTTGCAAAAAGGCAACTGGAACGGCAAGCAACTCATATCGCGCGAATGGATTGACCGCGCGACTCAATGTCACAAAGTGCCATTTACCGACAATCCAAAAAAGAATATCCAAAATCCGGGCTACGGCTACCAGTTGTGGCTGTGCGAGATTCCCGGCTCGTTCTGCGCCGACGGCGCTTTGGGTCAATACATCTTCGTGGTGCCTGAAAAAGATATGGTGGTGGTGCTCAACGGCGCAAGCATGAAGGGCTACGAGGAAATCGACGCCACTTTCCGCTTCATCAAGCAGGTGGCTACCAACAATGGTCCATTAAAGTTCGACGCAGCCCAGCAAAAGGCGCTCGACAAGTTCACCGCATCTGCCAGTCAGCGCACCGTAAAGGGCGTAAAGGTGAAAGCCAAGCCATCAATCGCATTGCACGACGGTTTTGCCCTGCAATTCGGTGCCGACGGCAATTTGCAATACACCTTCGACGGCCGCACCATCACCGCCGCTCCTGCCCAGTGGCACTATGCGAGCAGCACCGTGCAGCCACCCTACTCTATCCACCCAAAGAGCGTGTTCAAAGGGCTGAACAAGCCATTCACCACAGCGGCACGCTACAGTTGGGAAAACCGCGACAAATTAGTTATCAACACCTACTGGGTAGATTTCATATCAGGCGAAACCGTGACCGTGGAGTTTGACAAAGCCACAAAAAAGGCGCACGTCAGCGTAAAGCGCAACTTCACCTCCACCCCTGCCGCCAACCTCACCCTCCCCTACACCCCTGCAAGATAAACTACAACTAATCAAATACTACTATGTACCGAATTATTTATACACTGGCTGCCGTTGCTATGCTGCTCACTGCGTGCAGTTCTACGGCAAGCCCTGTACCAGAGCCTCCAAACACGGGGCAAGACCCCATTGTGCCTAACCGCCCAAGTTCGTTTGCCAACGACGACGCTTTCCTCGACTACATTCAGAAAGTGCACTTCAACTATATGTGGGAGGGCGCAGAGCCTACCTCCGGTCTGGCTCCCGAACGCATTCACCTCGACGGCATCTACCCCAGCAACGATAAGCACGTGGTCACCACCGGCGGCAGCGGCTTCGGCGTGGCTGGATTGCTCGTGGCTATCGACCGCGGCTTTATCGGCAGAAGCGAGGGCGTGGCGCGCCTGCACAAGATTGTGGACTACCTCACCAAAGCCGACCGCTTCCATGGCGTATGGCCACACTGGCTCAACGGCCCCACTGGCAAGGTGGTGCCTTTCGGACAGAAGGACAACGGTGGCGACTTGGTGGAGAGTTGCTTCATGATGCAGAGTCTGCTGTGCGTGAGAGAATATTTCAAGAATGGCAACGCCGATGAGAAAGCGCTTGCCGAGAAAATCAACGTGCTTTGGCACGATATGGATTTCGACTGGTATCGCAACGGCGGAAAAGACGTGATATATTGGCACTGGTCGCCTGAATACGGCTGGGAAATGAACTTCCCACTCGAAGGCTACAACGAGTGCATGATTGTATATATACTCGCTGCGGCATCGCCCACCCATAGCGTCCCTGCTTCATGCTACCACAAGGGGTGGGCACGCAGCGGTGCTATCACCACCGACGCTGCCCCCTATGGCCACCCATTGCTGCTGAAGCACAATGGTGCAGAGCAAACTGGCGGACCGCTCTTCTGGGCGCACTACAGTTGGATTGGTCTTTGCCCTAAGGGTTTGAAGGACCGCTACGCCGACTATTGGACCGCCATGCGCAACCATGTGCTCAGCGACTACGACTATTGCGTGGCTAACCCTAAAGGCTACGACGGATATGGCGCCGACTGCTGGGGCTTGACCGCAAGTTATTCGGTAGGCGGCTACTCGGCACACGCGCCCAACAACGATTTAGGCGTAATCACCCCCACCGCCGCCCTCTCGTCGTTCCCCTACACTCCTGAGCAGTCGATGGCTGCACTGAAGGGATTCTGGAAGAAGGGCAGTTGGATTTGGGGCAAATACGGCTTCTACGATGCCTTTAGCGAAAAGGCGAAGTGGACGCTCCCACGCTACCTTGCCATCGACCAGTGCACCATCGCTCCTATGATTGAGAACTACCGCACCGGTCTGCTCTGGAAGTTGTTTATGAACTGCCCAGAGGTGAAGGAAGGACTGAAAAAATTGGATTTCACAGTAGAACAATAACGTAAATAACCAAATAAAACCTGACAGTATGAAAAAGTTTTTATTGCTCGTGATGGCTCTTGCCGCGCTCAGCGTATCGGCAAAAACCGACGAGGCTAAGATGAACAAGTTTATCGACAATTTGATGTCGAAGATGACCCTTCAAGAGAAACTCGGCCAGCTCAACCTCCCCGTATCGGGCGAAATCGTGACCGGATCGGCTAAGAGCAGCGACGTGGCTGAAAAAATCAAGAAAGGTCAAGTGGGCGGTTTGTTCAACCTTAAAGGTGTGGACAAAATCCGCGAAGTGCAAGAGATTGCCGTAAAGCAAAGCCGCCTGGGCATTCCTTTGTTCTTCGGTATGGACGTGGTTCACGGCTATGAGACCGTGTTCCCTATTCCTTTGGCATTGTCGATGTCGTGGGATATGGATGCTATTCGCAACTCGGCGCACATTGCCGCAGTGGAATCGACCGCCGACGGTATCTCCTGGACATTCAGCCCTATGGTTGACATCTGCCGCGACCCTCGCTGGGGCCGTATGGCTGAAGGCGATGGCGAAGACCCATATCTTGGCTCACAAATCGCCAAGGCTATGGTGGAAGGCTACCAAGGCACCGACCTCACCGCCCCCAACACCATGATGGCGTGTGTGAAGCACTTCGCCCTCTATGGCGCAGCTGAGGCTGGCCGCGACTACAACACCGCCGACATGAGCCACACTCGCATGTTTAACGAATACTTCCCACCCTACAAGGCAGCCGTGGACGCTGGCGCGGCTTCGGTGATGACTTCGTTCAACACCGTTGACTACATTCCTGCCACTGGCAACAAGTGGTTGATGACCACCGTGCTCCGCGACATGTGGGGATTTAAGGGCTTTGTGGTGACCGACTACACTGCCATCAGCGAAATGATTGCCCACGGCATGGGCGACCTCCAAACCGTGTCTGCCCTCGCGCTCAACGCCGGCACCGATATGGATATGGTGGCTGACGGTTTCTTGGGCACTATTGAAAAGTCGCTCAACGAAGGCAAGGTGAGCATGGCGACTATCGACGCTGCTTGCCGCCGCATTCTTGAGGCTAAATACAAACTCGGCTTGTTCGACGACCCATACCGCTACTTCGACAGCAAGCGTGCCAAGACTGAAATCTACACCGACGAGCACCGTGCGGCAGCCCGCAAGTTGGCTACCGAAACTTTCGTGCTTCTTGAAAACAGCGAGAATATTCTCCCTCTCGCAAAGAAGGGCAAGATTGCGCTCGTTGGCCCACTTGCCGACACTCGCACCAATATGCCTGGCACATGGAGCGTGGCAGCCGCTATGGACAAGTACAAAACCGTGCGTGAAGCCATGACCGAAGCCGTGAAGGGCAAGGCTGAAGTGCTCTACGCTAAGGGCTGCAACGTGTGCTACGATTCTATCATGGAGAAAAACAGCACCATGTTTGGCCGTGAAATGCGCGACAACCGCGATGCCGACGTGATGCGTGCCGAAGCAGTGAAGATTGCACAAGAGGCCGATGTGGTGGTGGCTTGCATTGGCGAACCAAGCGAAATGACTGGCGAAAGCAGCTGCCGCACCAACCTCGAAATCCTCGACGCACAAAAAGACTTGCTCACCGCTCTCAAAGCCACTGGCAAGCCTATCGTGCTGCTCAACTTCTCTGGCCGTGCCACTGTGATGAACTGGGAAAAGGAAAACTTCAGCACCATTCTCAACGTATGGTTTGGCGGTAGCGAAACTGGCGACGCCATCTGCGACGTGGTGTTTGGCGACGTGGCTCCAAGCGGTCACCTCAGCGTGACGATGCCTAAGAGCGTAGGTCAAATTCCTATCTACTACAGCCACCTCAACACTGGCCGCCCAAACAAGACTTGGTTCACTAAGTTCACCAGCAACTACCTCGACATCGACAATGCTCCTCTCTATCCATTCGGCTACGGTAAGTCGTACACCACATTCCAGTACGGTGCTCCTACCATCAGCGGCACCACTATGAATCAAGATGGCAGCCTCACCGTATCGGTGGAAGTGAGCAACACCGGCAACTACGACGGTGCAGAAGTGGTTCAACTCTACATTCGCGACTTGGTGGGCAAAATCGCCCGTCCTGTGTCGGAACTGAAAGACTTCAAGCGCATCTTCCTCAAAAAGGGTGAAAGCCAAGTGGTGAACTTCACCATCACTGCCGACAAACTCAAATTCTACGACAACGAATTGAACTACATCTGCGAGCCAGGCGAGTTCGACGTTATGGTTGGTCCAAACAGCCGCGACGTTCAAAAACTGTCGTTCACCCTGCAATAAACGATAAATACAGCAACTCTAATCGACCACAACCATCGCAAATCGATTAAGTTTCACAATTGGATTCAACCCAAATCGGCCATTAGGCCTAATGACCGATTCGGATTTATAGTTAGTAATCAATCCTAATCACAAGCAAAAGCAGCTAATCGCGAAGATCAGCTGCTTTTCCTATTTCATACCCCCTCCCTCACACCAAAAGAAGGCGTGCCAAAATCATTAAAGTGACATTAGGATAATCGCTGAAAATACTTTATCTTTGCCTAATGAAGTGACATCATCCACAAGTCAACTTCTCTTTGGGATAACACCCATAATCAGGATAACACAATATGGATATACAAGAAATACTAACCCGCAAGGAGGACCAGACATTTGATTGCAAGAGCATTCAAATTGGACCAAAAGCATTGGCTGTACCCATTGTCGCTTTTGCTAATGCAGATGGTGGCATTATCGCCATTGGCGTATCTGATAAAACACGAAAAATTGAAGGGGTTGACCAACATGCGGAAAAACTCAACGAACTGCTTCGAGTGCCATTTGATTTCTGTAATCCGTCAATACCTGTCACTTATTCCTATATGTCCTGCACCGACAAAGATGGGAAGCAAAACCGAATCCTTCTAATGCACATCCCTGCCAGTATGTTTTTACATACCAATCAAGCGGATGAGGCATTCATGCGTGTAGGCGACAAGAGCCGCAAACTGAGTTTTGACGAGAGGGTGCAACTGATGTATGACAAAGGCGAACGCTTCTTCGAAGACACGGCTGTTCATGGAGCCACGACTGACGACATCAACATAGAAGCAGTCACAGAATACATTAATTTGATAGGTTACACCAAAAACCCTCAACAATATCTCCAAGAGAACAATGGTTTTGTTACGACCAATAAGCAAGGCCAGGAAGCAGTTAGTACAGCTTGCATTCTTCTCTTTGGCAAGAATCCTCAGAAGTTCTTCCCCCGTGCCCGCACACGCTTCATCAGATACGACGGCGTTGATGAAAAAGTTGGTGCAGAAATGAACGTTATCAAGGATGTCACTTTCGAAGGCACCATCTTGAATCAAGTAAAGAAAACCATTGAATTTATTGAAACCCAAGTAAGGGAGCATACTTTTTTAGGACAGAATGCCCAATTTATCACAAAGCGTGACTACCCCGAATTCGTTATTCAAGAGATGGTGGTAAATTCCTGCTGTCACAGAGCCTACAGCATCAAAGGAACGGAAATACAGATAAAAATGTTTGATGACCGCCTCGTATTCGAGTCTCCAGGCAAATTGCCAGGTATGGTTAAGCCCACCAATATTCGAAACACTCATTTCTCCAGAAATCCGAAAATAGCTGCATTTCTGAAGGCGTATCACTATGTAAAGGAATATGGCGAAGGCGTTGACCGCATCTACAGAGAACTTGAAGCCAACGGCATACCCATGCTCTCTTTCCGTACAGATGATTTCATCTTGAAAATCACAGTTCCAAAAATAGTAGAAAGCGAACTGAACAGAACTGAAAACGAACCGAAGCGAACTGAAAGTGAACTGAAGCGAACTGAAAAAGAGAAGCACTTAACTGGTAAAGTTAATCGAGTGATTGAAAAAGCCAGTTTAAATGGGGAACGTTTATCTGACAAGCGAATCAAGATATTGCAGCTAATGGAAGAAGACCCATATATCTCTAAAATAGATTTAGGCAAGGTGTTAGGACTACACCCCTCGTCTGTATGGCGCAATATCGAAGCCATGCGTGGCAAGTATCTCCGCCGTGTAGGTCCTGATAATGGCGGTTTTTGGGAGATTCTTGAATGATTGCCGCAAATCGTTATTCATACACCCTCCAAGCATATAGCAATTATTCCAAATCAGTGATTAGATTAGACTGATTTGGGAATCCCAAATCGGTCATTAGGGCTTGTGGTATTTCGGAGTTTTAGAAGAATGAATTTTGTTTGTCTTTTAATGAGTGATAGCCGGCTATCACTCATTAAAAACAAGCAAAAGGCATCTTCTAAAAGCCGAAAGACCGCAAGAAGTAATATAAAAAATCATTACACGGACTAATGACTGATTTGGGATAATTTCAATTCCTATATGCGAAGTGGCTATCGCTTGGTGGCGGAGATCATGAAGGTGATGGCCACTACCGAGATGAGGATGCCCACCACAATGTTGGCGGTGAGGGCTTCGCCAAACACGATGGTGCCCACCAAAATCGCCGTGATGGGCTCAAACACGCCAAGCACCGAGGCCTTCGTAGCGCCAATGTTTCGGGTTGCCAAAGCCAGTGTGGCAGTCGATACCACCGTTGGCAGCAACGCCAGCCCCACAAGGTTGCTCCACGCCGCCACGCCCTCAATGCCTTCAGTCATACCCGTGTGGTGAAACAGCATCTTACCGAGGAATATCAGCACGCCTGTGAACAGCGCATAGAATGTGAGCAGCGAGTTTGAAATCGAACTAATGGTCTTGCTGCGGTTGATAATCACAATAAAGAGCGCATACACCGAAGCCGAAACAATCGAGAGCAGCACGCCCATGGGATCGACGGCACTCTGCCCAGCATCGCCCATGGTCATGATAATCACACCGATAAACGTGGCAATAATCGAGAGCCACACCTGCCACGACGGCACCACACGCAAAAACACCATGATGATAGCCACCAACACAGGATAAAGAAACACCAGCGTGGTAGCCAAGCCCGAAGCAATGTATTTGTAAGCCTCAAACAGCGTGGTGCTGCTCATCGTATAGAGCACGCCAAGCACCAGCAACACGCCCGCCTGCTTAGCCGTGACCTTAAAACTCTGCTTCGTGAGCAACAAAAATCCGCCCAAAAGCACCACGGCAAAAAAGTAACGGTAAAAGAGAATCGTGTCGATCGAAGCCCCATTGTCCATCAAAGGCTTGCCAAACAGAGGATTCAAACCATAGGTCACACCAGTGATAATACCAGCCGGGTAACCAATAATTGCATTTCTACTAAGTTTCTTTTTCTTCACCATAACAGTCTCAAAAACTCACTCTAAATTAAAGAAACAGTCCCATATCTCAGCAAATTACCAAAAGCGACAACACCAAAGAAAAAACGGCTCATCGAATCCAGCAAACCAACATAACGTAGGGACATGCCCGGCATGTTTCATTGCACAAACACAGGTTCAGTGGAAAATTCCTGGGGATAGATTATGCAATGCCGAATCGTCAATGAAATCAAAAACAAAAACATAAAAAACGTTTTTTATGTTTTTGTTTCAGTCCCCCAGTATTTTTCCACTGAACCCAAACACATCCAATTGCCACATTTGCATATAAAAAAACGGCTGAAACTCATCGAGTCATCAACCGTTTTACTGTACCCAGAGCCGGGGTCGAACCGGCACGGGTTGCCCCACTGGTGTTTGAGACCAGCGCGTCTACCGATTCCGCCATCTGGGCTAAAAAAAGGGCTTAAAAAAAGCCCTTTTGAAATTGGTTGTCTTACCAGGATTCGAACCTAGACAGGCAGAACCAAAAACTGCAGTGCTACCATTACACCATAAGACAATCCTAACAACTGGACTCATCGTCGCAATTGCGTTGCAAAAGTAGTGCTATTTTCGTAATTGTGCAAGTTTTTCAAAGAATTTTTCAAAAAAAACTGCATTTTTTGCCCAAATGAGGCACTATTATTGAGCGAAGGGCGATTTTTTCGTAATTTTGAATTATGAATCCTACTGCAAGCAACAAATTATTCAATATTCTGCAATGGCCCCACGAGGTGCCGGGCATCATTGCGTTGAACACGCTCCGTGGCTGCGCCCACGACGACGACCCTTACAGCGAAGTGAATCTCTGCGACTACACCGCCGACGACCTCGCCCATGTGGAGGCTTGCCGCAATGCGCTGTGTGCCGCCCTCGGCATCAGTCCCGACCGCTTGGTGATGCCTCGCCAAACGCACACCTGCAACGTGGCTGTGGTGGATGATGCGCTGATGGCTCTGCCCCACTCCGAGCGCATGGAGCGTCTGCAAGCCGTGGATGCGCTGGTCACTCGCCTCGGTGGGGTGTGCATTGGGGTGAACACTGCCGACTGCGTGAATATTTCGCTTGCCGATGCCGAGGCTGGCGTTTTGGGCGTGGCACACGCTGGCTGGCGTGGCACGGTGGGCAAAATTGCCGCTCGCACGGTGGAGGCGATGGAACGATTGGGTGCCGACCGCTCTCGCATCGTGGCGGTGATGGGCGCAAGCATCTGCCAAGACTGCTTTGAGGTGGGCGACGAGGTGCTGGAGCAATTTGTGGCGCAAGGGTTCTCCGCCGACGCCATCAGCCGCCGCAATGCCGCTACTGGCAAGGCGCATATCCACCTGCAAGAGGCTAACAGACTGGTGCTACTCAAAGCGGGACTGAAACCCGAAAACATCACATGGAATGGCGAATGTAGCCGCTGCCATCCCCACAAATACTTTTCCGCGCGCCGCCTGGGCATCAACTCCGGCCGCACCTTCACCGGCATACTCGCCAATCCCACTTAGCCTCACACAGATTCCACAGATCCCACGGTATTGCTTTGTGGGTGGAAAATCTCACAGATGCTCTCCGCCGGTTTGCTCCAAAGACTCACACAGATTCAACCGATTCAACAAAAAATTAGAGGTTAGAGCCTCCGAATACTCTGAGTGCTCCGAGTGCTCCGATAGGAAAAAAGGAACACCTATTTAATCCTTTAAACCCGATTTTTACACCTAAAAAAATTGGTGTTAATTGGATTTAAATGGATTAAATAGGTGTTTTGTTTCCGAATCGCTCGGAGCCTTCGGATTTATCAGACTTGTCGGACCTGTCGGACTTGTCAGACAGCCAACTCGTTGACCTGTTGACTCGTTGGCTCGTTGACTTCCCCACCTTGGTGGGGAGTAGGTTATTCGAGGATCATGTTGATGAGAGTGGTGACGTCGGTTACGTTTACCTCGCCGTCGGCATTCACGTCGCACAAGGTGCTGCTGAAATTGACGGTGCCGAGGATTTTGTTGATAAGGGCGGTAACGTCGGATGCGTCCACACTTCCATCGCCATTGATGTCGCCAGCAAGCGCCACGGTGAAGTTGCGTGTGGCAATCTCGCTCAGTCCGCTGGCATATTCAGCCTGCACAGTGGCAACGTGGTCGCCAGCCGATACGTTGTGCAGCGTGATTTGCGGTTCGATCACTTCGCCAGCCGCTTTGCCGTCGAGCGTGATTTTATAGCGTTTCACCTCACCCACATCGAGGGTGGTGCCCTCACCTGCCAAGTTGCCCACATAGAAGTCGTCGAGTTGGGCAAAGAACGCGTCAAACGAGGTGTAATGCACGCCAATGCGAATCTTCTGCCCCACATACTTCTTCAGGTCGGTTTCATAGATAGTCCACGAGCCGTAGGAGAGCGCATCAATGTGGCTCACTTCCTCATACGCATCGTTGGCGGGGTCACTCTTGCCATCGAGGAATGCGCACACCGACATCGACTCCTTATACTCGGAGTATGCCTTTGCGGTGAATCGGCACACGAAATCTTCACGAATGAGGATTTCGGGCGACACGAGCCACTTGTTGGCACCATTGCCCTGTGGCGAGAAGAATACCACGGTCTTATCGCCCGATGGTGCCATCACAGCCTTGTCGGTAGGCATCATCGCCGGCTGCGTCTTCCATGGGTTAAACACCATAGGAGGCACCGCGCGAGGGCTGGAGGGCGTGCTTGCGCCTGGGAATGTGACGATATTCGACTGCGAACCCAAACCGATGGGATAGCAGATGTGGTTGTCGAGGTCGTAGGTGCTCCACGATCCGAAGTTGCCTGTTGCGAAATCGCTGTACGACTCAAAATCGTCGGTAAACGAGATATTCTGATTCCACTTCAGCAACACATCATTCTTGTTGGCACCAGTTGGCGTGACGTCGGTAGTGAGGTTGTAAGGCTTCACAATCTTCTCCAAGAGGGTGATGGGGAGCGTTTGGTCGGCAGTCACTTCCACCGACTGGCTGAACACCTCATAATTCTTGGCAGTAACGCCCAACAGATATTTGCCCATGAGCAGCGATGGGAACACAGCCTTGCCATCGGTGATTGTGGCTTCGCTTTGCTCACCAGTTTCCTCATTCATCAGGCTCACCATCTCGCCTTCCACCGCCTTGGCATTGTTGGTGGTCACTTCCACCACGAAGCGTGCCGTGCGGTCGGAGACAACCACCACGGTATCCACCACCTCAGTTTGCGACGATGGATACACGGCTTGCACGCCAAGTTTATACGAGCCTGCCGCCAAGTCGGTGAATGTCCATTCGTAGCCGTCGCACATGCCCACTTCGGCATCGTTGAGATACACGCGGAAACGCTCGTTGGGGTTGGCTGGCGACTTGGCTGCCACACGGCGTGCCTTTGGCGCAGCAGGTGCGGCATTGGGGTTGGATGTGGCTTGACCCACATACACATCATCTACCATGAGCATAAACGCGCCACCGCTGTTGGCAGCACTGATGTAGCGAATGGCGAAGCGCACCTGCTTGCCAGCATATTTCGACACGTCGTAGGTGCGGCTGCTCCACGCCTTGTAGTCCACGGTTTCGTAGTTGCCCGTGTTCAAAAGTTTGAAATCCGCCTTTGTGGGATTATCGACCACCTCGGTCACATACACCTGGAATTTCTCCTTATACACATCGGCGGCTTTCGCCATAAATGAAAACACATTCTGGTTGCCGGGGGTGATAACGGGCGTAATCAGCCAATCGTCGTTTGGCACACCAGTGGCGGTGCGGATAAAGCCAGCATACTGCTTGCCGCTGTAAGGGCGAAGCACGGGGTAGTCGTACCACCATGGTGGCGACACCTTCAGCGGATTGATGATTTGGGCATATTCGCGCACGCCTTGATTGAGGTAAGTGCCGACAAGGGTAGCGGCGTTGGCTTGGTCGCCATCGATGCCTATCCAGTCACCGAAATTCACGGCGAAAGCGTCGTACGACTCAAAATCGTCGAAAAACGCTGGTTTCTCGGTGTTCCAAGTGAAGGTGAGGCTATTCAAGCCCGACTGCGTGTCGTGACTCACCGTTGCGCCCAGCGAATACGGCCGTTGCACCTGCTCGGCAAGAGCGATGGTGACGGTGGTATCGGCGGTTACAGCAAAGGTGGTCTCCACCGACGAATAGCCAGCCGCCGAAGCCGTGAGCGAGTGGTTGCCGGCGTACACCTTCAGTTTGGCTGTGCCTTGCTCATCGAGCGTGATGGTGCCATACGAGAGGGCGAAGTCGGTTTGCTTGAGCAGCACCGATGCCGTGGGCACAGGCGCACCGCTCGGTCCAGTGACCGTGATAGTGAGATTGATATTGCGTTTCTGCGCCGCCACAGGCACCACCATAGCCCACAGCAGCAGAACCACACTGAATAACTTAAATATACGCATATTCTTGAGTGATTATGGAGAATTTTTTCAGAAGTTGCTTTTTCAGAAGTTAAAGAAGTTAAGACGAATGTTTCGGCTCTGGTAATTTACTGGTTTCAAAACACCTATTTTATCCATTTTATCCGATTAGCACCTATTTTTAAAATCGGTGTCAATGGATTTTAATTGGGTTTAATTGGTGTTTTTTTATCGGAGAACTCGGAGCACTCGGAGGCTCTAACCTCTAACCTCTAATTTCTAACCTCTAATTTCTAACCTCTAACAGCTTTTTTAGAGTTCAAAAGGCCGGGCGTGTGTCCGACCTTTTGAATTAATTATATTTGTTTCTTGCCTTGAAAGGGTTATCTTACGATTTGCTTCTTGCCTTGGAAGATGTAGATGCCCTTGTCGAGACCTTCGAGACTGGTGGCGTTGGTTCTGACGATGCGGCCGTCGATGGTGTAAACATTGCTGTTCACAGCCTTACTTGTCACCACGTCGGTAACTGCGGTAGGCACTTCCTTTTCAAGCACCACATCAGGAATCTCGGTGATTTCGGTGATGGCGATTTGGGCAGGAATGTAACCTGGCTTGCTGAAAGTGGCGAGATATTTGAGTTCAGATTTGATGACTGGAATCTCAAACACGCCCTCTGCGTTAGTCACGCCCTGGTAGCGCACATCAGCCACACGCGCTGCTTCACCATCGGAGGCAGGCTCTTGAATAGCCACGAGTTCGATGCTCACACCTTCAATAGCAGCATTGCTCTTGTCCACCACTTTGCCCTTGAGCACTTTTGGAGTGAGAATTACGCCAAAGTTGGTCACTGGGAATTTCCATTCCGAAGCGGCAAGTTGGGTGAGTTCGCTCACTTTCTTTGAGTCATGCTTGTTGCCATAGCACATCTTAGCCACGGTGCCATCGGTAGCGAAGTACACGTTCTTGTAAGCGGTGGCTTCCGACTGCATTTTCACTCTGATAGCGCCACCATTGTAGATGAATGGCTCAGCAAATGTAATCACCAGCATATCCACCTGTTCGGTGCTCTTACCTTGCTTCTTGAAGGTGTATTCACCGTCAAACACCTTGGTCATATCGGCATCGGCGGTGTAGTCGGCATCGCCAAATTCGGTGTCGGCGCAGTTCATCACAAATGCCTTCACATTGGTGGTCACATCGCCAACGGTGTTGTAGCCTTGATAAGTGAGCGAGCCAATCTTGTCGCCAGCCTTCAAACCAGCAGCGGCAAGCATTTCAGCGGTGTAGAGTGTTTCCGACACACTGTTCTTGTAGTTGAGGAACAATGGAGAACTTGCGGTGCCATTGCCCACGCCCGCTACCACTGCAGCGGTAGCCTTTTCTTCGCTCACCACCACTTGTGCGGTGTCGCTTACCATTTCGTAGCCATCAGTCCAAGCGAGCTTCATGTAGGCTGGATAGGTGCCAGCGGCGTGAGGAGTGAATGCAAATTCAAAGTTGGCTTCACCTGCTGAAGCGATTTCAGAGGTCTCGGCAGTTGCCACGGCTTCGCCATTGAAGTAGAGAGTGGCGGTGTAAGCCTCGGCTGTTTCTGCCACGGTGTTGATGTTGCGCACCTTCATCGTAGCCACATATTCATCGTTCACAGTGGCTGTGGCTGGCATATCAGTTTCGGTAGCCACCACATCGTGAGCCACGTCAAGTTTCTTGAAGCCATACACATTGTCGATGCTTGCGTAGCCCGATTCGAAGCCGATGTAGTATTCACCGGCTGGCACGCCCTCAACCACGAAGTTGGCCCAAGTTTGTGTAGCAGTAGCGCTGGTACCAGCGTTGGTGCCTGTGAGGTCGATATTCTCAGATGCGAGCACCTTGGTCCAATTCTTGCGGTCGGCAGAATAGTACACATCCACTGTGCTGGTGCCGTATTTCGAGTTGCGAGCAGCGTCGAAGGTCATCTTCTCGCCTGCTTCCACTTTCAACTTTGGAGTGGCGAGGATTGATGGATACGTCGATGTACCATTCTTCATAAAGTTGTTTGAGCCGTTGGTGTAGTTGGTCTTGGTCCACTCGCCACCATTGCCACAGTCGTACCAGCCTGTAGGCACAGCCTTCGAGTCTTTGTCGTCCTCGAAGTTGGCGAAGAACTTGTTGGAATCGAGCACAGTTGCCGAGAGTGGAATGTCGATGGTGTTGTAGCCCACCACTTTCACTGTGAGGTTGCCAGAGAAGATGCCTGGAGTGGCGGCAAGAGCGGTGAGGGTGACTTCCTTCTTTTCGTGAGCAGCCACATTCAAAGCAGCGGCGGACACGGAGAAGCCTTCTGGCACGGTAATTTCAACCGACATAGGTGCTGCACCTGCATTTTCCACCGTGAATTTCTTTTCGGTGTTGGCGGAAATCATGCCGAATGTGCCAAACTCCTTTGCGGTGCTGGCATCGGTGCCCATATTGTAGTTATTGTTGTCGCGAAGCACGAGTTTTGGTTCATACTTCACTGGTTCAATCCATGAGCCGTAAGCGCTGGTGTTCTTGTAGTTTTCCACCAGGTCGTAACGTGAGCGGGTGGCGTAGTTTGCCACGTTGAGCGTTGTCGAGATTTCCACATCAGCGGTTTCGCCCACTGCAAGCACCTTGTCGAATGGCTTAGTAGCCACAATCACGTGAGGGGTGGAAGTGGAATTAAACTTACCAATGCTGTAAGAGAAGCCTTCGTCGCCTGGATTGAATGGCAGGTCGCCATCGTTGGTAATCTTACCAGTCAATGCCACTTGGAAGTTGCCTTCAGCGTCGCAGTCGGGCTCAGAACTGGAGACGAGTTTGCACGATACCACCTTCAGACTCTTATAGAGGTCAACTTCGGCGCTGGTGGCGGCGAAATTGTCGAGGTAGGCATAGTGGGCGTAAATTGCCACCATCTCGTTGGCCAATCCCGAAATAGAATAGGTGCAGTAAGCAGTGGTGCTTGGCTCACCTGTTACGGTAGAGGTGATTTCTTCACCGATAACGTATTCTCCTGCCGCGCTTTTGGTGGCTTTGAAGAACTTCACCACGGTCTTGTCGTTGTAGTTCTTCACCATCACGCTGGCGGTGCCAGTGAGGCGAGTGGTAACCAGATAATTAGGTGATGATGAACTCTGATAGCCGCTGTAAAGAGCCGTTGAGCCATCCACGCCTTGCGAAGTGCGATAAGAGAACTGGGAGCTGCTGGTGCCAGTGCGTCCCCAACCTTTTGCCGCAGCGAAGTCGCCCGATGTCGAAACAGTGGTTTCAAAGTCCACCGAGTAGGGGCTGATGGTATGAGTAGCATCTTGAGCCGATGCCACCAGTCCACAAGCCAATGCCGCTGCCAAAACGAAGTGTTTAAATAGTTTCATAAGCTACTGGTTTTTTTGTTAATATAATGAGTTATTAGTGTCACTGAAAAAAGAAAAATAACAAGTATGGGGGTGTGTCAAAAACGCGATTCCGTTTTAGGTGATTTTGACACTCCCCCACACCGAGGATATTGTGATGCTTATTGAGCGAGCACGAGGTTGATGAGTGCTGTCACATCTGAGTTGTTGACGCGGCCATCGCCGTTCACGTCGCACAGCGAGTTGCTATACGAGCCCAAACCCAAGAGGTGTGCAATCAGAGCGGTAACATCGGTTGTATTCAGCACGCCATCACCGTTGATGTCGCCCTTCAAGCCCTTGCCGAAGTGCTTAAATTCCACATTGTCGTAGAAGCCGCCAAGACTCTCGGTGGCTACCGACTGAATGGCCACATACACTTTCTTTCCTGCGTATGCCGAGAGGTCGTAGGTGAGGTGTGTCCAGCCCTCTGCAGGGTTAAACAGACCAAGTTCGGTGGTGGTGCCCACTTGCTTGAAGGTGCTGCGGTCGGTGGCGCTGGTTTCGCTCACATACACATTCACCTTTGGTCCCTTTGCAGGCATCACGCTGTTGACCGATTCCCATGTGCGGGCGTCGAATTCGAGTTTCGACTTATCGGTGGCTGTGTAGAGCGGGCTTACCAACCAGTCGTCGAATGCGCCGTTGCTGTTGCAGCGTGTCATCAGCGATTGACTGCCGTGAGGTTCTTTGAGTGAGTTGTAACATTCGCTGTCGTTGAGCACGAAGAATGAGAGCAGACCGCCATTGTTAGGGAATGTCCAGAACGAAATCTTGAGGCTGGCGGTGCCGTCGGCATTGATGCCGGTGAATCCTGATGGCACTTCGCCTGTAGCGTCGCGTTCGAAGCCGAAGTAGTGAATATCGCTGCCCAATGCCACTGCCGATACTGGGAATGTGGCTGCGGTGCCGTCGCTGAATGTCACGGTCATATTGTCGCTAAGGTCGGTGGATTCGGCTGCCAAACTTGCTTGCGCTGTGATGGTGAATTGCTTTGAAGAAGCTGGCTTGAGTTCATCGCCGTTGGCAAGTGTGGTGGTGAAGTATTCGGTGCCGAAGTTCACGCTGCTGATGCTCACGCTCTCGCTGCCGAGGTTGGTGATGGCAAATGTAGGCGACACTTCTTTTTCACCATAGTTCACCTTGTAAGCGTCCCAACCGTCGGCGCTGAGCGATACGTTGGCGGAGGCGGCCTCAATCTTCACGTTGTCGAGGGCGGCACCACGGGTCTTGTTGTAGTCGTGAGCAATGTAGCGCCAGCGCAATGCTATCACCTTGCCTGCGTATGGAGTGAGGTCGAGGGTTTCGTAAGCCCAATAGCAGTTGCCGTCGGCTTCCACATTGTTGCTGATCAGTTTCACCTGTTGCCATTCGCCATCGGCATACACGTCCATAAAGGCTGCGTCGATGCCGTCTTCAGCGGTGGTGTTGTTGACGTGCAGCTTGGTCTTGTCGTTGATCAAGCTCACAGGGCGCTGATTGCCCCACCAGAAACTGAGTTGATACTTGCCTGTGGCAGGCACGCTAATGTCGGGCGAGGTGAGGTAGGCTGTTTGTTCCATCTTGTTAGAGTATGCCACCACGCTACCTTCGCCAGCGAATGTGTGGGAGTTGGTACGGCTCCAAGTGGTGAGCGAGGCATTTTCCACGCTCCAGCCGAGTGGTGCGAATTTCTCGTCGTCGAAGGTTTCAATCCATGGGAATGTGCTTACCGAATGGTCGGCTTGGGTGCTGAACGACCACACTGGGCAGTCGGTGGCATCGCCCACGCTGTTGTAAGGTACCACTTTCCAGTAGTAGGTGGTGCCGTATTCGGCTTGTGCGAGTTTGTAGGAAGTGGCTGTGCCGCAATCCGCGCCGTTCACCACGTTGAACTCGCCGTTTTTCTTGCCTATGTAAATCTTGTAGCCTTCGGCAAATTGAGCCTCACGCCATTTGAATTGCACATTTTTGATAAACACATCGGTCTCGCCTTGCTTTGGAGCCTCCACTTCGCAACTGGTGGGCACGCTTTCGCTGCCATACAGGTTGGGAAGCAACACGCGGTCGATGAGATAAGTGGTCCATTCGTCAACGCCAGTTTCCGAAGAATAGGTCACAGCCGAGTTTTTAAAGCGCAAGCGCAAGTTGTCGGTGTTGTACTTCGAGAGGTCGATTTCCACATTGATAAGGGTATCAGTCTTGGTGTAGTCGCCCAGCCATAGGCTGTCGGTGTACGTTTCGCCGCCATCGGTCGATGCCCACACCGAGAGGTCGTTGTAAGGCACTTCTTCGCCGCTGAACATGCTGTAGTAGGTGAACATAAACTTCTTGGGGCCGTCGGCTTTGCTCAAGTCGAGGCGTGGAGTTTCGAGATAGCAGTCGGTGAGACTTGCACCGCTGTATGCGCTCTTGTCGCCTTCAATGGCGTAAACGCTGGTGGAGAAGTCGGTGGATTTCCAGCCTGCTGGTGGGAACTGCTCGCCTTCGAAGAGTTCGAGCGCGTAGCCGTCGGGCACTGCCTGCTTGTTGGCTACCACATGGAGCGTAACGTCGCCGCCATTGGTGTGGAGCACCACATCACATTCGGCAGGTGAGGTCAAACTCGCCTTGTATGCCACTTGGAAAGTGGTGGTTTCGTTGATGCCGAGGTCCACCTTGCTGAAGTCGCCAGGAATGGTGATGCAGTCGGGTGCGTCGTAACCTGTCACCTTCAAGCCCTTCTTGCCCACGTTTTTAAGTTGAATGGCTTCGCTGTAACGCTTTTCGCCAATATACATTTCGGGCATTTCGTAGCGTGTCTGGTTGAGTTCAGCGATAGGGCCGGTGAGTGCTTGGTGATATTTCACGCTCACATTGTCGAGATACACCACATTGGCTACCTTCTTGAGCATGTTGTAGATAAACGCAATCTTGATGGTCTTGCCTTGATAGGCGTCGAGGTCGATTTTTGAGTTGTGGATAGCCCAGTTTTGCCACATATAAGAGCCGTAAGGGTCGGCTGGCACACCGCTATTGCGCACATCTTCCTCATTTTGAATGTCGAAAATCACGGTAGTGTCCGACGGGTTGGCCATATCGATGATAGCCACTTGGAGGGTCATGGCGCGGTCGTTGAGACACGCTGCAGCGGCAGCCTCCCAGTCGAATGCCAACTGGTAGGTGTTGTCAAGTTTCAACTCAGGTGTGATGAGATAGTCCTTGCGAGGACCGATACCATCGTTGTCACCTTTATCGTAAGTAGGCGCATCGCAGTAAGCGTAATAGTAACCACTCATCGTACTGTTGGCAGTACTGTTTTTCGAAATGGTCCATCTGTAGCCCTTGTGCGAGCCTGTGTAGCTGGTCACCGCAGTCCAACCGTCGGGCATCTGCGTGGTCGCCACATCTGACTGAGTGTGTTCAAAGTCTTCGTCGAGCAGTGTTTGGGCATTTGCCGTCACCGCCAATGAGCAGAGCATTGAAAGCATCAAAAAGTAGATTTTTCTCATTTTAGTAAATATTTAATGTAACTAACTTTAACGATTTATTCACAAAAGTCATAATATCAAATGCAAATTTAACAAATTTCATAATAAAAACGAAAAAAACACGCAAAAAAACACAATTTCCCACCAATTATTAACAAAAAAACACACATCCCACAAGTTAACAAGTCAACAAGTCAACAGGTCAACGAGTAGGTGTCCTATAAGTCCGATTCGTCCGATTCGTCCGATTCGTCCGATTCCCCAGTCCCCATTTAATCATCACAATCGTATGAGAGCAATTCTATATTAAAATTCTTTTTAAAGTAATCCATCAATTTGTCTTCTAATTGCGACAAGTAATCATCAATGACGGCAATATCAATATCTTCTGTCTTATGGGTTATTTTGACAGCAACATATTGAGTCATAAGTAAATCTGTGGGCTCATCATACCAATACGAAATATATGGAACATAGGCATTCTTAAAGTATAAATCTTGAGTTTTAGTTCCATTTAATCTATTCAATACACTTTGTATTTTTTCACCTCTCGTCTCCATAATGCTCATTTTTAATTAAACACACAATTATCATCCAGTTTTCCTAACCCACAATTTCACTAATTAAGGAAATGATATACAAATTCTCCATGAAAACTTGTTAAGTTAGAAAGAAAGTGCACTACTTATTGAAACCATCAACTTTATACTTATAGTCTTTAATAATATCAAAAAAATCTGGACCGTCAATCTCCATGTTGGCAAAAGCGCACAAAGCATTGTAATTGTCTTGTATAAACATTGCAATTTCAATAGGACATTCAGAAGAATGTTTAATATTCTTTGTGATGTTTATCGGTATAACATTGTCACCATTCACTATATACAGACATAATGGGTGACCACAATACTCGTATGTTCTTCCACAGTCAACAATAATATCAAAGGGAAGACCCGTATTTTTTGCATACAGATAAGTCACACCTTCGGTCAATTCTTCATTTTGAAGTGTGCTTGCATACTTGCCTTCGGAGTTGTTTTTCATAACGTTATCTATCTCCTCTCCGACGATTTGTCTCATTCTCTTATTCATAAAAAAGTCTTTATTTATCCATACTTTATATTTCTACAAATATACACCTTTTTTCTAATTGTCAGACATTTACCAACAAATAAATTTCAAATTTTACAAACCAAAGGGACGGTTCTTTCGGTCTGTGGGATTGTATCTAACTGATATTGTGATTGATATTGCCACAAATGGCGCAATTTTTGGCGCAAAATGGAGAAAAAGAGGGCTTTTGCATTGGGAATGATATACAAGTTGTCCCGAAAAAGATGCAATGAAATTCCGTTAGGAATTTGATGTGTGTAGGCAGGTATGCAGAAAAGACGCAATGGAGCGAAGCGAAATGGAATCTTTTCGAACCTTTAGCTCGCTCGAACTTGTTCGGGCAAATGCCTGCAATAGATATGTCAGTATTATGCATTCCTGCGGAATGCGACAACATCAAAAAGCCCTATAATGGCGAAATCGCATCCCGCTGGGATGCGTGTTTGTTATGCTATATTTGCAGGCATTTCGCTTCGGTTATGCTGCATTTCGCTTCGCTCATTTCGCATAACCTTCGCTGCATACCTGCCTACTCACATCAAATCCCTACGGGATTTTTTAAATCATTACTAAATTATCACAGGGACACCTTGTATATCATTGCCTTTACATTTGTGAGCATCGGACAAATCGGACTTATCCGACCCATCAACTTGTTGACTCGTTGACCTGTTGACTTCTCCTGGGAGGTGGACAAAAAAAGGTCGGGCACTCGTGAGGGTGCCCGACCTGAATTATAAGTATGAATTGGTGGATTATTTCACGAATTTAGAGGTTTGGAGAGAGCCGTCGGTGTAGCGCACCACCTTGATGTTCACGCCATCCACTGGTTCAGCATTTTTGATGCCTGACACTGAATAGTATTCCACAGAAGCCACTTGTTTGCTTGCTGCCACATCTTCAATGCCGGTTTGTTCGCCTTCCTCGATGAGCTTCAATATGTCGAATGGCATATTGTTGTCGCCTCCCCACGGCACATAAGAGAGACTATCATCCACGATTGTAGGAACGATGTCAACGTCCTCGCGGAATACTGACGCGAAGTTGACGGTAAACGCTGCGCGAGCCTCGAAGCCGGGCAGGTTTTCAACCGAGTTGAAATTAAGGTTAGAAAAAGATAAGTCCATAACTTGCTGATTTATGCAGCGAAGTTATGGATCTTATGATGGTTGCGAAAAGACGCTTATTTCTTAGGAAACTTTGGATTAAGTTTTAAGTTACTCATGCCTTCGTACCAAGCATTTCTTTTTTCTGGTATAGATTGAATAAAAGGCAAAATATCATCACCATAAGCACGACCAGAATAAAAGCATAGAACACTCGCTTTTTTACTATTAATTGTCATTTGCCTATAATAATGCACATCAACTTCAACGGTATTCATTTTACCATTACTACTATCACTAACAAGAAACTCAAGTATATAATCGCCGTTATTTTCAGCGACCATATATTTAGTAATTGGGTCCGATTTTTTTCTTACTTCCAATTCTGCAATTTTGGCTTGAACCGCTTCTAAGGGCGTTCTATCCCAAAAAATCACACTAACTGTAAACATTTGGTTGTAATGTTCAAGGGTTTCACCTTTTGGCAGATACTCTTGCACAAAATAATTTTCTTGCGGTTGTGCACTCCACACAAGAGAGTATTTAGTTCCGCAGTATTTGATTGGATTTCCGACATTGAAGTATTCCGTGGCTGATTGAGCTGACAAACTCAAACAACTCAAAAGAGATATAATAATGGATATTACTACTTTCATTTTATATTCGAGTTATATTTCATGGGTGCAAATATAATCATTCCCAACGAAATATCAAAGGAATACTTCAAGGTCGTTGACTTTGAAGATGCAAACCAAAGGGACAAACCAAAGGGACGGTTCTTTCGGTCTGTAAGATTGTATCTAACTGATATTATGTTTGATATATGCTACAACTGGCGCAAATTTTGGCGCAAGAGGGCTTTTGCATTTGGTGGCATCGGACGAATCGGACTTATCCGACCTATCGGACACCAACTTGTTGACTCGCCAACTTGCAAACTTGTTGACCCGCCAACTTGCAAACTTGTTGACCCGTTGACCTGTTGACTCGTTGACTTCTCCTGGGATGTGGACAAAAAAAAGGTCGGGCACTCGTGAGGGTGCCCGACCTGGATGGTCATATTCTATTGATATGTGTCAAATCAAATTGATTAGAGCTTTGGACCAGCAGCTACGAGAGCCTTACCAGCTTCATTGCTTTCGTACTTAGCGAAGTTCTTGATGAAGCGAGCAGCGAGGTCTTTAGCCTTTTCTTCCCATTGTGCAGCGTCAGCGTAAGTGTCGCGTGGGTCGAGAATGTTGGTAGCAACACCTTCGAGTTCGGTAGGAACTACGAAATCGAAGAATGGGATAACCTTAGTAGGAGCCTTGTCGATAGCGCCGTTGAGGATAGCGTCGATGATACCACGAGTGTCGCGGATAGAGATACGCTTGCCAGTACCGTTCCAACCAGTGTTCACGAGGTATGCCTTAGCACCGCTCATTTCCATACGCTTAACCAATTCTTCAGCATACTTGGTTGGGTGGAGTTCGAGGAACGCCTGACCGAAGCAAGCAGAGAAGGTTGGAGTAGGTTCAGTGATACCACGTTCAGTACCTGCCAACTTAGCGGTGAAGCCAGAGAGGAAGTAGTACTTAGTTTGTTCTGAACTGAGGATAGACACTGGAGGAAGAACACCGAATGCGTCAGCGCTGAGGAAGATCACTTGCTTAGCAGCAGGACCTTGAGAAGCTGGACGTTGGATATTCTTAATGTGGTAGATTGGGTAGCTTACACGAGTGTTTTCAGTCACGCTCTTGTCAGCGAAGTCGATCTTACCGTTTTCGTCAACTGTAACGTTTTCGAGAAGTGCGTCGCGAGTGATAGCACCGTAGATGTCTGGTTCTGCTTCAGGGTCGAGGTTGATAACCTTAGCGTAGCAGCCACCTTCGAAGTTGAACACACCTTTGTCGTCCCAACCGTGTTCGTCATCACCGATAAGGCGACGCTTAGGATCGGTTGAAAGAGTGGTCTTACCAGTACCAGAAAGACCGAAGAAGATAGCGGTGTTTTCGCCGTTGAGGTCGGTGTTAGCAGAGCAGTGCATAGCAGCGATACCCTTCAATGGGAGGAAGTAGTTCATCATAGAGAACATACCCTTCTTCATTTCACCACCGTACCAAGTGTTGATGATAACTTGTTCCTTGCTGGTTACGTTGAACACAACAGCAGTTTCGCTGTTCAAACCAAGTTCCTTGTAGTTTTCAACTTTAGCCTTGCTTGCGTTGTAAACGATGAAGTCTGGTTCTTGTTCGAAGTCAGCTTCAGTCTGAGGACGGATAAACATGTTGGTCACGAAGTGTGCTTGCCATGCTACTTCCATGATGAAGCGAACTTTCATACGAGTGTCCTTGTGAGTGCCGCAGAAACCATCTACAACATAGAGCTTCTTGTTAGAAAGTTCTTTCTGAGCGATTTCCTTAACAGCAGCCCAAGTAGCTTCGCTTACTGGTTTGTTGTCGTTCTTGTATTCATCGCTTGTCCACCATACAGTGTCATGTGAAGTAGCATCATCAACGATGAATTTGTCTTTTGGAGAACGGCCGGTGTAAACACCAGTCATTACGTTGATTGCACCAAGCTCAGTTTCCTGACCTTTATCAAAACCTTCAAGACCTGGCTTTGTTTCTTCGTTGAACAAAACTTCGTAAGAAGGATTATACAGAACTTCGGTAGAACCGGTGATTCCGTATTTCTCTAAAACTTTCTTGTCAAATGCCATGTTTAGATGAAATTTAAGTTGTTAGTTAAAGTTATAATAAGTTGTATTTGATATTTCCTACCTTTTCAACTGCAAAATTAATCAAATATTTTCCTATACGCACAATTTATTATGGAAAATTTTCTACAATTCTAAAGAATTAGTATTTTTTTTCAATTTTCGCAATGAAAACCCCAAATTTCGCAACGAAAACCCCGGCAAAAGTCCACAAGCCAACAAGTCCACAAGCCAACAAGTAGCCAATCCAAAATCCCGAAAACCTCGATAATTCGATAATTTCGACAAATCTATGGAGCAAACTGGGTTGGAACAAAACACCTATTTAATCCATTAAAAATCCATTATCACCTATATTAAACTATAAAATCCCTTAAATTGGCGTAATATTATGGCATCGGGGCGATTTCTTCGCCTCGATGCTTGATTTTCAGGCGAAAAAGTTTGGCAGAATCAAAAC
>SFGS01000099.1 GCA_004557565.1 Bacteroidales bacterium
CACCGACCTCGTAAGAGGGCGGCGTTGGTGATGTGGTGTGGCTGATTCAAGCCCCAGCTTGAAATCAGACATGCCACAGCACTAACGACAGGTGCGAAGCACTGGCATCGCCAAAAGGCTGTTTTTTATGTTTTTTGTTTCGGTTCCCCAGTATTTTTCCACTGAACCGTCATCACCGCCTTCGTTTGAAACATGCCGAAGGCATGTCCCTACGTTATGGTGTAATATGCTTGGGCATTCATTTGAATTTTTGGTGCGACTTGGTGTTTTTATCGATTTGTAACTATTTGTAATCTAATGATATATAATAAAACATTATCAAAGGAACGGTTCTTTTGATGGTGGGGTGGAGTGGGTGGAGTGGGGGTTGGGTGGCAATTCTGGTGAGGAAAATGGGGGAAATGTGGAAAATTATTTGTAGTTTTGCATTATATATGGACGATTGTGGTCTTTTTTCTGCCACATCGCCCTTTATTTTGACTGAAAACTAATTAATTACGCTATATGAAGAATTTATTGAAATCAGTTTTTGCTGCGGCTATGCTGCTGCTTATGGTGGCTTGCAACGGCAGCAAAACCAACGAGGCATATCCATTGCCAATGAAGTATTTGCCTGTGCAGCTCGAAGGCTCCAAGATGTGGAGTATTCTTGACCTCGAATCTGGCGATGTGGTGGTGAAAGATGTGTACAAAGCCATGCCATCGGCTGTGGTGAACGATATGTATTTTGTGATGAACGACGAAGGCACCTTCGACTATTATAATGTGGCTGACCCTAAAAAGCCTGTCAACAAGGAGCACTTTGGCAGCGCCACCGAGTTTGGCGTGGAGGGTTTGGCTCTGGCAAGCCTCAAGGGCAAGCCCATCAGCATCATCAACGAAAAGTGCGAGGTGGTGAAGGAGTTGAGCGACAGCGTGGCTGAATGCTCGATGTTTAACCGCGGACTTGCTGTGGCTCGTTTCATCAACTCAAAATACGGCTACATCGACACCGAGGGCAAGACCGCGATTGCACCAAAGTACGACCAGGCCCACCCATTCATGTTTGAGGACCACGCAACGGTGGCACGCCAACGCGACAACGACTCTATCGTGGACATCTGCTTCATCGACAAGAAGGGCGAAGAAACTTTCAAGACCAATTCCACCATGTATAACCCTCTCACTCCCAACTTCAACCAGGGCGTGATTCCTGTGGTGAACATGGCGAAGCGCGACACCGTGATTTGCCTCAATCCTGAAGGCAAGGAGGCCCCCAATCCATTCCAAGTGTCAGATAAAATCAAGAAAGACGGCTACGACCAGCACTCTGCCACTGGCAAGGGCGGCTTTATCGTGATGAAGGGCGACAAGTTTGGCGCTATCGACGCCAACGGCACAGTGGTGGTGCCTATCAAGTATCTCGACATCATCGACGTGTGCGCCAACCGCTACTTGGTGAGCGAAAAAGCAGGCGTTTACTTCCTCGTAGATGAAAACGGCAAGCCTGTGGGCAACGCCAAGATTGCGCATGCCAACGGCAATCCAAGAGCCATTGCCACTCGCGGCTTCATCGACTTGGCTATCACTGGCAGCAATTTGATGAGCATGTTCAACGAGCAAGGCTTCGTGCCTGTGGCAAAGGGCACCACCGTGGGCCACATGCTCCAAGCCATCGACACCTCTCATCCTGAAGCCTACGTTGGTCAAGACGCGTTGGCTGTGGGCTCAACCCTTGTCTCGTTTGCCGGTCCTATCGCATCGAAAGGTGCCGACGGTCAGGTTAATTTCAACGTGAACACGCAAGTTCGCCTTGTGGGCTTCGACTTCCCTGTGGTTTCTTACGCCGATGGCACTGAAGACGACCTCGTGGCATTCATGGCCGCCAACATGGGCAAGAACGGTTTTGTGAGCGCAGGCAACAATGTGTTTGAGAGCGAGAACGGAACCGCTGTGGCACTCGGCTACAAGAGCGGCATTGTGCGCATCAACTACTACATGAACAAAGACGAAGTGCAGCCACTCCCTGCCGAATCGAGAAAAGGCGCTAAAAAGCAAAAGTAATCTCGTAGGCACGTTATTAACCAATAAATTAGAGAAAATGACGAACGAGTGTGCAATAAGTGTTAAATTTTGAAAAAAAATCAATATTCGTTGCACACGAAAACTAAAAAAGTGCAACGACGCACAATTTATGGATTTTTTTCTTTAATATTTGGTAAATAATTACTTACTTTGCAAGGAATTTGTTTGAAAACAACAAAAAATAAATATTAATAACATTCTTAAATTTAAACATTATGTCTGAAATTTCTGAAAGAGTAAAAGCAATTATCGTTGACAAATTAGGCGTTAGCGAAGCAGAAGTAACCCCAGAAGCAACTTTCCAACAGGACCTCGGTGCTGACTCACTCGACACTGTAGAACTCATCATGGAATTTGAAAAGGAATTTGGTATCTCTATTCCAGACGAAAAGTCAGAAGGTATCCAAACTGTAGGCGACGCTATCAAGTTCATCGAAGAAGCAAAAGCATAATCTTTTCATTTCCGCTACATAATATTTCGTTATGGAATTAAAAAGAGTAGTGGTAACAGGTCTTGGAGCAATCACTCCATTGGGCAACGATGTAGAAACTACATGGAACAATGCCCTTAATGGTGTGAGCGGTGCAGGGCCTATTACTCATTTCGACGCAAGCCTTTTCAAGACTCAGTTTGCATGTGAAGTAAAGGATTTCAAGCCTGAACTTTATGTGGCTGAAGGCGACCGCAAGGAACTACGCGACTTCAAGAAGAACGACCTCTACACTCAGTACGCTCTGGCTTCTGCCAAGCAAGCTTTGGAGGACTCAAAACTTCTTGAAAGCGACACCGACCGCAATGAGGTGGGCGTGATTTTCTCTTCTGGTATCGGTGGTATTCACACCTTCGAGGAAGAAGTGGGATATTATGCCACTCATAAAGATCAGGGTCCTAAGTATAGTCCTTTCTTGATTCCCTCTATGATTGCCGACATCGCAGCTGGCCGCATCTCCATCAAGTATGGTTTCCGTGGTCCTAACTTCGGTGTGGTATCTGCTTGCGCATCATCAACCAACGGCATGATCGAGGCTTTCGACCAAGTGCGTTTGGGCAAGGCTGTTGCCATCGTTACCGGTGGTGCTGAAGCCGCTATCTGCCCAGTGGGTGTGGGTGGCTTTAACGCTATGCATGCACTCTCTACTCGCAACGAAAGCCCTGAAACCGCATCACGTCCATTCAGTGGCTCACGCGATGGCTTCGTGATGGGCGAAGGTGGTGTTTGCCTCATTTTCGAGGAACTCGAACACGCTTTGGCTCGCGGTGCCAAGATTTATGCTGAAGTGGTGGGCGGTGGCACCAGTGCCGACGCTTACCACATCACTGCCACTCACCCAGAGGGCCTCGGTGCTCACTTGGTGATGAAGCGTGCGGTTGAAGATGCTGGACTCAGCGTTGACGATGTGGACTACATCAACGTGCACGGAACTTCTACCCCTGTGGGCGACCTCAGCGAAGCACAAGCTATCGTTGACCTCTTCGGTAAGCACGCTTACGAACTCAACATCAGTTCCACCAAGTCGATGACTGGTCACATGCTCGGTGCTACCGGTGCTATGGAAGCGATGTTCTGTGTGAAGTCGGTACAGGAAGACATCGTTCCTCCAACTATCAACCACGAAGACGACGACCGCGACGAAAAGATCGACTACAACCTCAACTTCACTTTTGGCAAGGCTCAAAAGCGCACAGTTAACGTAGCTCTTTCTAACACCTTCGGCTTCGGTGGTCACAACGCTACTATCATCGTTAAGAAGTACAAAGGTTAATCCCCGTGTTTAACGGTATCATATCATTCATAAAGCTCCTTTCCTCTAAGGATAAGGGGCTTTATGTCTTTATACATGACCTTACAGGATTCTACCCGAAAAACATTGAACTCTACAAATTGGCATTCGTGCACCGCTCCATGCCCGTGAAAGACGCCAACGGCAACTGGGTGAACAATGAGCGACTGGAATACCTCGGCGACGCTGTGCTCGACCTCGTGGTGGCGGCATATCTCTACCACCATTACCCCGACAAGCACGAAGGATTCCTGACCAGCACTCGCGCCAAAATCGTGCAACGCGAAAGCCTCAATCGCATCGGTAAGCTCTTCCATCTCGACCAGCATGTGAAGGCCTCGTCGCACTCGTCGTCGCACAACAGCTACATCAGCGGCAATGCCGTGGAGGCGTTTGTGGGAGCCATCTACCTTGACCGTGGCTACGACTGCGCCCAGAAATTCATCGAACAGAAGATTATTCGCGACAATATCGACATCGTGAGCCTCGTCAACACCGAGAAGAACTTCAAGAGCCGCCTCATTGAGTGGACGCAGAAGTATCATGTGGTGATTGAATACGAGCTCGTGGACACCTATTGCGACACCGAAAACAATCCCGTGTTCCGCACAGCAGTGCTTCTGGGTGGCATCTACGCTGCCGACGCTACAGGCTACAGCAAAAAGGAATCGCACCAGGGAGCATCGAAAAAAGCGCTTGAACGCCTTAAATCCGACCAGGTGTTCTATGAGCAAGTATTGGCAACTGCCGCCGCCACCGAATCCCCAAATCTCTAAAAACACATACCCCCATAAAAAAAACCAACCGCTAACATTCTCTGTCGGCGATTGGTTGATAACTACTCCTCTAAAAACACAGATTGATGTTTATTCATGTCGATTAAAAGGCCACTAAGATAAATTTATAGAAACGGAATGAAGAAAACAGTTGCTCGTTTGTAACTTGTTTATGTTTTTCTTTCACATTGCAAAAATAACCAAACAAAAGTCCACATCACCCCCATACTGTAAATAATAATTCCCAAATCGTTAAAATCCTCTCCCAAATTCCCCACCCACACCCTCAAATTCCACCAAAAGCCCCTGGAAGGCTCACACAGATTCAACAGATTCAACAAAAATCAGATGTTAGAGATTAGAAGTTAGATGTTAGAAGGCTCACACAGATTCAACAGATTCAACAAAAAATCAGATGTTAGAGATTAGAAGTTAGATGTTAGAGGGTTCACACAGATTCAACAAAAAAATAAGGAAATGATACACATGTTGTCTTTGTAATCATATAGTTGATGATGATTGGAGAAAATCCCGTAGGGATTAGATGTGTGTAGGCAGGTATGCAGCGAAGGTTATGCGAAATGAGCGAAGCGAAATGGAGCATAGCCGAAGCGAAATGCCTGCAAAAGGTAGCATAACAATATGCATCCCAGCGGGATGCGATTTCTCCATCATTTGGCAATTTGATGTTGTCGCATTCCGCTGGAATGCATAATATTGGCATATCTATTGCAGGCATTTGCCCGAACAAGTTCGAGCGAGCTAAAGGTTCGAAATTCATCGCATCTTCTTCGGTAAAACTGGTATATCAACAAAAAAATAATTCGTGGAAATCTGTGTTATCCGTGTTCGCATGATTCTGCTACGGATTTGCACAAATTTCCACGAATTATCTTTGTGGTTGGGTGGTGGGGTTATTGGTTGAGGATAAGGGTGATGAGTGAAGTGACGTCGCTCACGTCCACAGTGCCGTCGGCGTTGATGTCGCACGCGGTGTCATCGAGGTTCAGGAGGCCCAAAATCTTGTTGATAAGGGCTGTAGCGTCGCTTGCGTCCACATTGCCGTCCTCATTCACATCGCCCAGTGTGCTTGTAGGCGAAATGAGCAGGTCGCACCAGCCTGGAGCCTTGCAGTATGCCTTGCGCAGATCCTTTGGAATGGTGATATTGAGTGTGCCATCTATTTCCGACACAGGTTTTTCGGCGTTGATGATGAGTGTGCCGTGCTGCACAGCGGTAGCCGTTTTGCTGCTGCCAAGTCCTGCGAAAGTGCCGTCGTAGGCATTGAAGATAGATTTCTTTTTCAGTTCGTGAGCGGTAGGCACCACTGTTCGTGAGCAGGTGATAGTGCCGTTTTTCATATTGGGAGTGTTGTAGAACACCTTTTCACCCATTGTCAGCGAGTCGGTACCGAGAATTTCCACGCTGTTGAGGCTTTTGCAATCGCGGAGTGCCTCGTCGCCAATGTATGCCACTTTTGATGGCAACTTGATGCTGCTGATGGCTGTGCCCATGAATGCGTAGTCGCCAATATAGCGAACGGCGTTTGTGCCTTCAAAATTCACGGTGGCGAGGTTGGCGCAGTTGAGGAACGCCCCTTGCGCAATGCTGTCGGTTTCCTGTGGCAGATTCACCTCGGAGAGTGCGGTCAAAGCGAAAGCCTTGGAGCAAATGTAGTGGATGCCAGTGACTCCTTTCGAGAAGAAGGAGTTGCCCTTCTCAAAGGTGACGCTTGTAAGAGACTTGTCGTTGTAGAACGCCTTTGCGCCTATGCCCCTCACTGGAGAGAAGGCACTGTAGGGAATTGATATGCTCTTCAGCGATGTGGCGTGGGCGAAAGCATAGTCGCCAATGCCCAAAAACGCATCGGCATTGTCTTCGGTGATGTATTTAATCACCGTGTCGGCGATGTTGCTGTCGGTGATGAAACCTTTCAGCATTGTGCCCAGCATTTTGATGGTTTTTTTGTCGAAGCCCATCAGCGAAGAGGGGAGTTTCACCTCTTCGAGGGCGGTCATACCATTTTTCAACTTTTCGCTGGCGGTGGGCAGCAAGTCGGTGTCGATGTCCACGCCTCGCCAAAATGCCTTTGGTGGAATCACATTGATGGGAATGTTGAGGCTAATGGTGTCGCCATCGGCATTCTTGACGGCAAAGTGCGCATTGAAATTGGCAGCCGACAGGTCGAGCCGTTTCAGCGTTTTGCGCATATTGCTCCAAATGTATGAAGCATCGTCGCCAGTGTCGCCCACAATCAAGTCGACGATATTTTTAACTGTCCCTTTCGTGAAATCGGCATTAAACGCCACGATGTTGCCACCCACCTTCAGTTCCTCAATGTCGGCAGAGGTGAATGTGGAGCCATTGGCGGCATTGTATTTCACAAGAGCGGTATCGACGAGAGCCTTCAGCCCATTGGCTGCGTTTGATGTCACCTCCACGCGGAGTTTTCCGCTTTCCAAGGTGCTGACAGTTGCCTTTTGTGCCTGGCAGAAATACGCCACAAACGCACATAATACAACCGCAAGAGTTGATTTAAGTTTCATTTCGCAATTATTTTAAGTTTTCCGCCCACAAAATTACACCATTCCGCCCAAACCACCAAACTTCAAAAAGATATATGAATAGAAATGGGTAATCTTGTGATTTTTTTACTGTAATTAATGGTTTGTATGGTTGAAAAATTCTTTATAAATATTGTTTTAGAAGAATAATAATTTGTGGAAATTGAAAATTGTCGTAAATTTGCGGTGTGAAATTTAAAAATCAAGGAAAATTATGAAGAAAGCTACAGAATGTGTTCAGGCGGGATGGACTCCAGCGAAAGGTGAGCCTCGCGCATTGCCAATATATCAGTCAACCACTTTTAAGTATGAGAACTCGGATCAGATGGCTCGTTTGTTCGACTTGGAGGAGTCGGGCTATTTCTACAGCAGGTTGCAAAATCCCACCAACGATGCCGTGGCGGCGAAAATCGCTGCGCTTGAAGGCGGTGTGGCGGCTATGCTCACATCGAGCGGCATGGCGGCGGTGTTTTTTGCGGCGTTCAACATCTGCGAGGCTGGCGGACACTTTCTCTCGGCTTGCAATATCTATGGCGGTGCCTACAATCTGTTTGGCGTGACGATGAAGAAGATGGGCGTGGACTGCACGTTTTTCGACCCCGACAAACTCACCGACGATGAGGTGAAGGCACTGATTCAGCCCAACACCAAATTCATTTTTGGCGAAACCATCTCCAACCCCGGTGGCGCGGTGTTCGACATTGAGCGATATGCGAAGATTGCCCACGAGGCAGGGGTGCCGCTGATAATCGACAACACTTTTGCCACGCCGGTCAACTGCCGCCCGATAGAGTGGGGTGCCGACATAGTGGTGCACTCCACCACCAAATATATGGACGGCCACGCTTCGTGTGTGGGTGGTGTGATAGTGGACAGCGGCAATTTCGACTGGTTGGCGCACGCCGACAAGTTCCCTGGACTTTGTCTGCCCGATGAGAGCTACCACGGCTTGACCTACGCCAAGGATTTTGGCAAATTTGCCTACATCACCAAGGCCACAGCCCAACTTATGCGCGACCTCGGCAGCTGCCAAAGTCCACAAGATGCCTATGTGCTCAACATTGGTTTGGAGAGCCTGCATGTGAGAATGCGTCAGCACTGCGAGAATGCGCAGAAGGTGGCTGAATGGCTCCAGACGCGCCCCGAAGTGGGGTGGATTCACTTTGCCGGGCTGCCTACCGACAAATATTATCCGCTGTATCAGAAATATTTGCCAAAAGGTGGCTGTGGCGTGATTGCGTTCGGACTGAAAGGTACGCGTGAAGAAGCTGTGAAATTCATGGATTCGCTGAAGATGATCAACATCGTCACCCACGTGGCTGATGTGAAAACCTGTGTGCTTCACCCTGCCAGCCACACCCACCGCCAACTCTCCGACGAGCAGTTGCGCGAAGCTGGCATCGCCCCCGACCTTGTGCGCCTCTCCATCGGCATTGAGGACGCCTCCGACATCATCGCCGACCTCGCCCAAGCCCTCGACGCTTTGCAGCAGAGCAAGTAATACTGTCTGATTTCATATTGAAGCAATAAGGGAAATTTATTTTTATATGATTTGGATATCCGCTAACCACACCTCTATCCAATATCCAACCAAAATTCAAAAATACAAAACAGGCTGTGCCACATGATGATTGCGGCACAGCCTTATTTTTATACAATCCCCACAAAAAAATGAATTCGTGAAAATTTGGGCTAATGTGTGGCTGGAAAAGAACGAACACGGATAGCACATATTTTCACGAATAATTCATTGGGGATTTGTGTGTGGGGATTACATCATGCACCACATGGTGACGAGGAAGGCGACGGTGAATATCAATGCTTGTAGGTGATCTTACAAGAAAGGTGTCATGTAAACTGGAAGTAGAAGCGTTTCTTCATCTTTTTTCAAATCCTTGGTGTAAATCAGATAACGTTGTTCTATTACATGAGAATACCTCTGGCAGAAGACATCAAGCGATTTGTGAGTCTTGTACCCCGAAGATTTAACCTCAATCGGGTGAAGCTTGGCACCTCGTGAGAGCATAAAGTCAATCTCATAGTTGTGGGTCTTGTCCTTAGGCCAAGTATAATAAAAGAGCTTGTTGCCTGTTGCTGCCAGCATCTGTGCAATAATATTTTCATATACATATCCCAGATTAGTGCTAAGCTTGTCATTCAGCAGTTTCTGGTAGATGATATTCTCGGTATGATCTTTGTCCCAAAACGCGAGGGTGACGAACAAACCTGTGTCTGCACAGAATATCTTAAACTTAGATCTGTCTTTGGTCAGCGACATGCCTACGTTTGGGTCATTGGAGTGATAGGAGAAGAGTGTGGTCTTGCTGTCTTCAAGGTCTTTCAGCAATTCCTGAAGCTTAGCGTCGTCTACATCGCCCAGCACGGCGTATGGTTTATAGCGATTGTTTGTTTGGCTGAGTTGAGACGGGATTTCCATAAATAGTGTTTCCAAGCGGCCAGTCTCGTCTAGTTTCTGAAAATCGTCTTGATAGACTTTAATGATGCCACGCTTAGCGCGATCCACCATACTGAAATTGTTGGTTTCAATATATGCATTAACGGCTTGGGGCATACCTCCAACCAGCATGTATAATCTGAAATCACGCATCTTGTCGCGATGGGCTCTGTCAAGCGAGAGTCGCTTTTCATAGAACATTCGAAGCAAAGGTACTGTTGCCTCGTCTCCCAATGCCCATCTGAATTCCTCATAATCCATCGGGTAAAGAGTGACACGCTCCTCCTCACTTGGAATTGTGATGTTTTTCGTGTTCTTTTTTATGCTGATGAGAGAACCAGTTTCAATGTAATCGTAACGTCCGTCCTTAACAAGGTATTTTATTGCTTGTCTGGCAAGGGGGCATTTCTGCACCTCATCAAAAATAATGACAGACTTTCGCTCTTTCAATACTACGTTATACAGGGCTTGCAGCTGAAGAAAGATATAATCTTTGTTCATTAGATCATTGAACAAGGATTTAACCTCGGCAGATGCCTCATTGAAGTCAATGAGTATGTAGGATTCATATTCATTTTTGGCGAACTGCTCGACAAGTGTTGATTTACCAACACGTCGTGCTCCTTCTATCAAGATGGCTGACTTGCCGTTTTGAACTCGTTTCCATTCAAGAAGACGGTCATAAAGCTTTCTTTTGAAAATTCGTTCCATTATCTATATGTATTGCCTGATTTTGGTTGTAAAGATAATCTTTTTATTCAGGCTACGCAAATGTTTTTACCGAAAAACTCCGAAAATACGCAAATGTTTTTGATAAAGAATCTCCGAAAATACTAAAATGTTTGTTTTTATAGAGACTGTTCAATTAAGCGTGCAAGCTCACCAGATTTCGTTATTGCGTACCCCCCAAAAAAAAAAGGAAATGATATACAAGTTGTCCATGTGATAATTTAGTAATGATTGAAAAAATCCCATAGGGATTTGATGTGCGTAGGCAGGTATGCAGCGAAGGTTATGCGAAATGAGCGAAGCGAAATGGAGCATAACCGAAGCGAAATGCCTGCAAATGTCGC
>SFGS01000019.1 GCA_004557565.1 Bacteroidales bacterium
CAAACTGAAAGCCACCAACTTCGGTTGCAAGGCAGATATGCGCACGCTGAGCAAAAGCAACTGGACCTACAAAGGTATGCCTCGGCAAACGCTCAAATATCGCACCGGCACCGACAATTTCAAGGCGATGGCGTGCCTTGCCACATTCCTTAGCGGTAGCACTAATGTGGATTTTGAATGGAACGGCAATTTCTTCACCGCCCATCAGCCATCGGCAGCCATCTATGCCCCACCCTTTATCAGAATTGAGAGTTGTAAAAATTTGGCGATGCACGGCGGCACGCTGATTAGTGGCATCCGTTTTATCGACTGTAGCAACATCGAGGTGAGCGATATGCGCTTTGTGGGCTATCACGAATGTCACGACTTCCCTGCTATCCACATTTCGGGAAGCCCTGCGAAAGTTATCAAGGTGAACGGCGTGGCATATTCCATGGCTCGTGGCGGGAAATACGAATGGGCTAACAACTGCTACTACTACGGCACCGACGGCACAAAAGACCTCGGTTTGGCGGCTGAAGGCATCATTTTCGACACCAGTTCGCCAAAAACCTCTTGCACAGGCATCAATGTGCACGATTGCCACTTTGAAATGCGGCTCAATGGTGTGGTGCTCGGCATGAAGCGCACCAACTATAACCAGGTGGGCAAAGTGAGTGGCGCAAAAATCACCAACTGCACTTTCTCGCACCATTATTTCCAACCAATAGGTATGCACGCCGAAAATGTGGTGGTGGAAAACGTGAGTGGCGACTATGCGCTCCAGCCCATCGACATCTCCACCCTGTCGCACAATGTGGTGGTGCGTGGTGCTTCGTTCACCGACCTTTTCTATGGGCCAAAGCAAGAGGCAGAACCTGCCTATGCCAGCCTGTCGTACAACAACCGCATTGAGAACAGCAGTTTCACCATCAACAGGAAATACCACCTCATCGGCATGGACAGTTACGCCCTGAATGCGGCTGAAGGCAAAGTTGGCGACACGTTTATCGTTAAAAACTCCACCTTCAATTTCTTCACCGACACCTACGGCACTTTCGTGGTGCGCACCTGTGCCGACCGTGTGCGCTTCGAAAACTGCAAGTTGAATATCAACCTCAAGAAGCAGACCGACGGCAGCAGCCCCTACTGCATCATGAGCATCTTTGCCGCTCTTGCCACCAAAGCCACCAGTCCGAAAGTGGAACTGGTGAACACCGACATCGAAATCAACGGCGCAGCATCTTCAAGCGCAGGACGCATTTCCAACCCATTTGCCTACCTGTTCAGCAAAATTGGAGCGAAATTCTATTCCGTCAGCCTCAACCAGTGCAATATCCACGGAACGGCAAGGGTTGATTGGAGCCTTTTCGAGCAAATGGAATCGGTCAGCATCAGCAATTCACAAATTTCAATCGGCGGTTGCGACTACCACGGCTACTACATCAACGCGCCCAAACGCCTGCAAATCACAGGCACCACCTTCACAGGCCGACTTGGAAAATACAACACCCTCGTGAGCGTGCCCAATGTGAAAGACTACAGCCACAGCATCGACAACACCACAGTAGATGCAAGCGTGAGCAAACTGTTCACCACATCGCCCGACCGCCGCCACACCCGCATCACCAACGTGCGCACCCGCACCACCAACCGCCCCATCACCAAATAACGGTAGTTTTCCACCAACAATGCCTCAAATGAGCGCAATTGCCTAATAACCACACGAAAAGGCTGGAACCCTTATGAGTTCCAGCCTTTTTGTTGTATATATGGCTTAGCAGATCACCGACCGCCTGAAGATTTCGAAAAGAACAGGGTCGTCGGCTTTCATATTTTCATCGCTTAAGATTTGGTTCCAAATAATAAAGGAAAATGGCGAGTTTTCCAATAGCGAAGGTGGCATATCATCCTCTTTTGTGCCGGCATAAATCGCTTCACACGCCTCGTTCAGTTCCGTCATCATCACCGCTGTGTGTTTATGCGGAACATACGCACATCTCATCACCTTCTGGTAGATATCGGGGAATATGAATTGCATATCGTCGAACGACAACTGCTTGCAAAACAGCACAGTCGCCAACAAATCAGCATATTCATTGTCAAGAAGTTCCACAACCAAAGGAGCTGCTTGGAATTCCTCATCGCCCACCGCGGCGCGAAACGCAGTGAACCCGCAACAGTATTTAACGTCGTCAACATCAACCCACATAATGGTAGGAGCATACTCCTTGCACATATCCTCTTCTGGAACAAAACGATAAAAGTCAACATCACTCGAAGAGGCAATTTCAGTAAACGCCTCACATTTTTCATCTTCGTCCTGACATTCGCTGTTAATATCTGCCACAACCTGATTGATAATGCTAATCTCCTCATCAGTGAAAGCCGCATAAACCGACTCAACCTCAGAATCAACATCATAATCCATACGGTAATACTTCTTTCTACCGGTTTTGCTCAACTGCTCAGCAACTGCGCCCTTGCACCACTCCAAGCGTTGTTTCATCGACTGCCAAAAAGCATCATTCACCTGCTGATCGCTGGCTTCCTTATCTCCAAATATATACATAGGCCTGACTTTTTTAGAAATGTTATTGCATCATGCAAATATACACCATTTCCCCCAATCCCACACCCCACACCCCACATTTTTTTCCACCCCACAATTATTATCAATTCGCTGGTTGAATTAAAATTTAAGAATATATACTGAAAAGTTGTGCAATAGACTGGTTTTTTAGTGAATTTGCAATATTGTTTATTAAGTATTATAGTATGTTTCTTTCTCATATCTAATTTGATATTTCTTTATTGATAAATACCTGACAATTAGAAAAAAGGTGTATAGTTGTGGTGGAAAAGATATTTATAGATATATGAAGGATCAACTTTTTGAACAATTATCAAAGATGTCAAGAGAAGAAATCCAGGAGTATCTTCATTCATTAAAATGGGAAATATTATGACGGAGAACAAATGGATGATGAAGATATTGAAGATGCCGAAGGTTATTTAAGAAACTTGGGATAAATCTCATTTGAAGAATCGCAATGTATAATCAAAGCGATAATAATACAAATTCTTAATACTACAAATAAAACATATCAAATATGAAAAATCCGTTTAAAGGCAACACTCTGGCGTGTGGACTCTTAGGCTTTATCCTCGGCATAGGGGTAACATTCGGCGCACAACAAATCTGCTCAAAAAAAACATGGGGGGAATCGCACCATGAAAGTGGTAGTGACGGAAGTAAAGACAACTTTGTCAATGTTGAAACCGACGTGAATGGTGATGTGTTTTTCACTAAGTCGGGGAGCAAATACCATTATGAAGGTTGCAGTAGTTTATCACTGGCAAAAGAAACTAAACGAACCACTCGCGAGAAAGCACAAGCAGGAGGTCTTAAACCATGCATGAAATGCGCCACCGGATATTAAATTCCTGATACATCCAGTTATGGAGAAACTGTACGTCATTCCCTTATTTTTTTTTTGGGGGGGGGGAAAAAGGGGTGGAAAAAATAAGGTGGGAAAATCTTTGGATTTTCTCACCTTTGGAGGATTGGTGATTCGGCTGGGACTCAAACCCAGGACCCACAGCTTAGAAGGCTGTTGCTCTATTCAGCTGAGCTACCGAACCAGATTCTTCTTGGCTTGATGCACAAGAACTTTCTTTGGCGCAGTTACGGGGAGTGCCCGATACTTTTGCGACTGCAAAGTTAATAACTTTTTTGTTCCCCACCAAAATTTTCGCCAAATTCGCCTAATTTTTCGGGTGGAAATGCAGTGGAAATGCGCAATGAGTGCTGGGCGTGTACCGTGAATTAGCGTTGAAAGTAGGATTTTGGAAGTTGGCGCATGTTGTAGCGCGATGCCATGGTTTCGCCGTAGGCACCTGCCGAGCGAATGGCGAAGATGTCGCCTCGCTTCGACACTGGCAATTTCTCGTCGTGGGCAAACACGTCGCTTGATTCGCAAATCGGCCCTACCACATCATACACATCGCTGGCAGTGTCGCGTGACGAGATGTTTTGAATCACATGGTGCGCCTGGTATAGCGCAGGGCGAATCAGGTCGGTCATGCCGGCATCGAGAATCACAAATTTCTTGTTGCGGTTTTCTTTCACAAACACCACACGGGCTATCAGTGAGCCGCATTGTGCCACAATGGAGCGTCCGAGTTCGAAGTGAAGTTCCTGACCTTTGCGGAGTTTGAGTTTGTGCTTGAAAGTGTTGAAGAAATGCTCAAAATCGGGGATAGCGTTCACATCGGGATTCACATAGTCGATGCCAAGTCCGCCGCCCACGTTAATCATTTCAAAATGAATGTCGTGACGGTCGAAATAATCGAGCAAACCATTCACGCTGTCGCAGAGCATGCTGAATGGTTTCATGTCGGTGATTTGTGAACCCACATGGAAGTGCAAGCCACGCAAGTGGATATTGGGCAGTGAGAGTGCTTTGTTCACAGCCGTGGAGAGCATTTCAATGTTGATGCCAAACTTGTCTTCCGCCGTGCCTGTGGTGATGTAGCGGTGGGTGTGGGCATCGATGTCGGGGTTCACACGGATTGAGATATTTGCAACTTTTCCTTTTTTGCCAGCCAACTCATTGATTACTTCCAGTTCAGGCACCGACTCCACATTGAAACTGTAGATGTCGTTGTCCAAGCCAAGGTTGATTTCCGGGTCGGTTTTTCCCACGCCTGAATATACCATGCCATTAGCAGCAAAACCCACAGCGAGTGCAGCACTGATTTCGCCACCACTCACGAGGTCAACGCCAAAGCCCTTTTTCGCGATTTCTTCAAGAATGGTCTTGTTGCCGTTTGCCTTCACGGCATAATGCACCTTGAAAGGATGGCCTTTGATTTGACGGTTGATTTCGTCGAGCGTCTTGTTGAGCAACTTCAAATCGTAGTAGTAAAATGGAGTTGGCGTGTCTTGAAATGATTGCAATGGAAAACGATACATAATGTTTTTATATTTGAGTAGATAAGCATTTCCTCTCGGAAGCTTGTAAATTCTAAACGTATAAATTTCTTGAATATATGGAGTGCCAGAAAAAAACACATCATAGCGTGGAAACATGCACATATTTTCACAAACATGGGAAACATGCCGAAGTCACGCCCCCACGCTATGGTGCTGTTGGGGATATTCCCCATTGAATTATTCCGTTTCCTCTTCTGAGGTGAAAGCGTTCCAGCCCTGCGCGCGAATGGCTATTTCAGCATCGTCGCGAGTGACCATAAATGCACCAAGTTCGGGCTTGGTGATGCGTCCAATCAGTTTGGCTGACTTCATCTTCTGCACCTTCTCGTGGTCGGTGAGCGGAACGGTAAAGAGCAATTCGTAGTCTTCGCCACCATTCATCGCCGCTGTCACGAGGTTCATGTTCAGTTCCTCAGCCATCACTGCGGTCTGATAGTCGATAGGAATACGGTCTTCATAGATGCGGCATCCCACATTGCTATCCTTGCAGATGTGGAGCAATTCGCTCGACAGGCCGTCGCTCACGTCCATCATGGCTGTGGGTTGAATGCCGAGTTCTTTGAGTTCGGCAATCACATCGCGTCGAGCCTCAGGCTTGAGTTGGCGTTCGAGAATGTATTCACGGCCAGAGAAGTCGGGTTGGAAGTCCTTCTCTCCTGCGCCAGCCTCACGCTCGCGCTCCAGCAGTTGGAGTCCCATATAGGCTGCACCGAGGTCGCCACTCACGCACACGAGGTCGGTGTCTCTTGCACCGCCACGATACACAATCTTGCCCTCTTCGCCCTCGCCAATACAGGTGATAGAGATAATCAATCCTGTGACCGATGCCGAGGTGTCGCCACCCACAATATCAACGCCATATTGCTCACAAGCCAAGCGAATGCCGGCGTAGAGCTCGTTGATATGCTCAACGGTGAAACGCTTCGAAATGCCGAGCGACACGGTGATTTGCTTTGGCTGACCGTTCATAGCATACACATCGCTGAAGTTGACCACAGCCGCCTTGTAGCCCAGGTGGCGAAGTGGCGTGTAAGTCAAGTCGAAGTGAATGCCTTCGAGCAGCACATCGGTAGTGACGAGTGCGCGCAAGTTGCAGTCGGTGCTATAGTCGAGCACCGCGCAGTCGTCGCCCACGCCCATTTGCGTAGTTGAATTTTTGATTTGAACATCCTTGGTGAGTTGCTCAATCAGCCCAAACTCACCAAGGGTAGAAATTTCAGTTTCAATCATTTTCTCAAAATAAATTTTTCGAAAATAGAAATTAGAAATTAGAAGTTAGAAATTAGATTTAAGAATCCTGCTCAAATGATTTTTTCTTTTTCAAACTGAGCGTATCTTGGATTTTAATTTTGTAACTATTCATCATTTTGCGAATTTGAGATATTTCCTCAATTAATGGGGTTGCTTGATAATCGGTAATAAACCCCAACTCCACCGCAATGATTAATTCACATTCCAATTCACTTGCAGAGCCTTCTGCAATATGGATGAAGTGTGCAAAATCTTTAAGACTATCACGCCCACAACCTTCTGCTATATTGATAGGAATGGATGTTGCCGCTCTTCTGATTTGAGATTGGAGACCGAATTTTTCTTCAGCAGGAAATTCTCTTGACAAAACATAAATCATTTTTGAGAGAGAAATTCCTCGTTTCCAAATATCTAAAGTCTTAAAATCTCTCATTGAAAATCATTCTTTAAATCCAAAACTCTAATCTCAATATCTAAAGTCTCTTAAAATCAAAAGTCTAACTTCTAATTTCTAATTTCTAGTTTCTAACATCTATTATAACTCTTCGAATTGGTTGATGATTTCTTCCATTACCATCGACATGATTGGCTCTGCCTTGGCTGCTGCGATTTGCACTTCTTCGTGGCTTACCTTCACCACTTCGATGCCTTCGCCGCCGAGGTCGGTGATTACCGACATGCCAAACACCTCCATGCCCATGTGGCGTGCCACAATCACTTCTGGCACGGTGCTCATGCCCACTGCATCACCACCGATGCGAGAGAAGTAGCGGTATTCGGCTGGGGTTTCGAATGTAGGGCCTTGTGTGCCCACATACACACCTTCCATCAGGCGAATATTCTTCTCTGCCGCAATCTCTTTCGCCTTCTTAATGAGGCGGTGGCTGTAAGGCTCGTCCATGCTTGGGAAACGTGGACCAAGTTCGTTATAGTTTTTGCCACGCAATGGATGCTCTGGGAAGAGGTTGATGTGGTCGTTGATAATCATCAAGTCGCCGATGCGGAACTCTGGGTTCATACCGCCTGCTGCATTCGACACGAAAAGTGTCTTAACGCCCAACTTGTTCATCACACGCACTGGGAAAGTGGCTTCCTTCATGCTGTAGCCCTCATAGAAGTGGAAACGGCCTTGCATAGCCATGATGTACTTGCTACCGAGGTTACCAAAAATCAAGCGGCCACTGTGGCCCTCAACTGTTGACACAGGGAAGTTAGGAATTTCCGAATAAGGGATTGCCACCTTAATGTCGATATGCTTCACAAGTTCTCCCAAGCCAGTGCCCAGGATAATTGCTGTTTTAGGCATTTCGCCCACTTTTTCTGTAATATAAGCTGCGGTTTCGCTAATCAGTTCTAACCAGTTTTTTTCTTGTTCCATAATATTGTTGGTTTAGTTTCAAAATAAATAATTTGGGATATATCACGCTGGTGCCACATGTCGGTAAAGTGTGTGCTGCACCGTCATTTGTTGTAAAAAAATATTATTCTTCAGTAGGGGCATTGATTTTCGCCTCAAGCACGTGTATAAACTCGTCCTCGTTCACATTCACCGTCACCCTGATAGGAATGAAGTAGATGTATGAGCGCATTTCAATCGGAAAATATGGATTGTTGAGAATGCGCACCGCGTCTTTCTCGGTGGTGACAATGAATTTCTGCGCACCTTGCAACTCGTTGAAAATCTTGATAATGTATTTAAAATCCTCACGAGTGTAGTCGTGGTGGTCGTCGTAATGAATCACCTTCACTTGCGCATTGAAGCTACGCAGATACTTCACGAATGGGCGCTGGTTGGCAATGCCGGTAAGTCCTAAAATCAGGTCGTTCGGTCCGAGGAACGACAGGTTTTCGAGCAGCACCTGCGAAATGGGGAACACGGGCTTAGGATAAGCGTATTCGATGCGCGAGAAATAGAGCTTTTGCGATGGATAGAGGTCCAAGTTCTTACTGCTCAACTTCATATCCAGTGGCGAAATGTCGTAAGGGCACTTGGTCACTATCACGATATCCGCCTTCAAAATATAGCGGAATGGTTCACGGAGCGTGCCCAAAGGCAAGAGGCGGTCGTTGTGTGGTGGTCGGTTGTAGTCCACCAGCACGATGTTTACCTTTGGCTTCACATAGCGGTGCTGGAAAGCGTCGTCGAGCAAAATCAAATTGATGTCGGGGTCGAGTTTCAGCATTTCGTGAATACCCTTTCTGCGGTCTTCACACACAGCCAGCGTAATCAAGCCCAAGAACTTATGGTAAATTTGATATGGCTCGTCGCCCAGGTCCTTTGGTCCGAGCGTTTCACGCGCCATGATAAAGCCGTGAGTTTCGCGCTTGTAGCCACGGCTGAGCACACCGATGTGGTATTTTTGGCACAGTTCCTCCACGATGTATTCCACATGTGGCGTTTTGCCAGTGCCGCCCACCGTGATATTGCCCACCGACACTACCGGCACATCAAACGACTCCTGCTTGAGTATGCCCATGTTGAAGGCGGCGTTGCGCAGCCAAACCCCAGCCCCGTAAATCCACGAGAATGGAGTGAGGATCAGCTCAACTGCGGTCTTGCGCTGTTCTTTGTTTAATATTTTAGTTAAAAATTCCTTCAATTTCAGATTCAGATAAAATGAGATTATTTCAGTTCGGTTTCGGGGAGCAGACACAAAATGTGGTCGCGGTACAGAATAGCCTGAATGCTCTCGTAGTAGGCGTAGAACATGCCCATGTCGCGCTTCATCTTCTCTGTGGTGCGCATTTGCATATACTTTCCGAGCATCGCCATCATGTTTTCCTCCATTGTAGGATAACATTCCACGCTGTAGTAGCCGGTGTTGAGCCCCGCTTTCTTTGCTGTCCACTCTATGGCATCGGCAAGCGAGCCAAATTGGTCGATTAAACCTATCTTTTTAGCAGAGATGCCGTCCCATACGCGTCCGCCACCTATTGCCTTAATTGAATCCTGCTTCACTTTTCTGCCATCGGCACAGCGTTTGGTAAACAGTTCGTAACCTTCGTTCACGCTGTTTTGAATCGACTGGCGTTGGGCTGGTGTGAGTCGTTTCGAGAGCACGCCCATCGCCAAGAGGTCGGCGTTTTCGTTGGTTTTCACCACTTCCACATTCACGCCAATTTTGTTTTCCACCAAATCCTGTGCGCAAGGTATCACGCCAAATATGCCTATGCTGCCCGTGATGGTGGTGCTGTCGGCAAATATACGGTCGGCGCCACACGAGATGTAGTAGCCGCCCGAAGCCGCATAGTCGCCCATCGACACAGCGAACGTCTTACCCGCCTTTTTGAAGTTTTCGAGGGCGTGCCAAATTTGCTCGGAGCCAAACGCACTGCCGCCGGGCGAGTTCACACGCAGCACCAGTGCCTTCACATCGTCGTTGCACTGGAGTTTGCCAATGCAGTCCACCAGTTGTTCGCTGTCGATGCCTTCGCCTGGTGTGCCGCCGTCGATTTCACCACAAGCATACACCACTGCTATCACGCCGTCTTTATTTTCGCCAGCGTCGTAGTTGGTGGCAAGCATTTGTGGCGACACGAAGTTCAGGTCGTCGGTCTCCTTCACGTTGGTGAGTTTGCGAAGACGGTTCTCAAATTCGGGGCGATAAATTTTCGCGTCCACCAAATGGCGCTTAATCAGTGTGTCGGCTGGCTGCACCAGCAATATGCTATCCACGTATTGGTTAAACGCGCCACGGTCAATCTTTCTGGCGTCTGCCATCTCGTTTTCAATCACGCCCCAGATGTTGCCCAGATACAGTTGCTGCTGTTCGCGGTTTTCGGGGCTCATGGCGTCGAGCATGTAAGGCTCCACGGCGCTCTTGTAGGCACCCACACGAATCACCTGCATTTCCACGCCTATGTTGTCGAGCACTTTCTTGAAATAGGGCGTACACGAAGCCATGCCGTGTACATCCACCGCGCCCACAGGGTTGATGAAAATGCTGTCGGCTGCCGTAGCCACATAGTAGTCGCCTTGGTCGAAGCCCATGTTGCCGTAGGCATATACCCATTTTTTGCTTTTCTTGAAATTGACGATGGCTTTTCTGATGGCACGCAGTGTGGCAGGAGCGGCTTGCACGCCATTGCAGTTGAGCACCACGCCGTCGATGTTGTCGTCGAGCATCGCCACACTGAGCGAGCGTTCAATGTCTTGCAGACTGGCACCTTTTTCCGATCCTTGAAGTATCGCTATCAATTCGTTGACGCTGCTCACTTCCTCGCTGCGCTCTTCCACAGCACCACTCAAGTCGATTTTGAGAATGGAATGGCTTTTCACCGTGGCGGTGCCGCGACCCATCGACAGCGAAATCGACACGCCGAGCATCAGCACGCAAAGCATAGCCACCATGATAGCAATAAAGGAGCCCACAAACGAGCCGCATATAATCAGGAAAAATTTCTTCAACATAGCGTTAAAATTTGAACCAGTGGTTTAAAAAACACACCCTTTTCCGCAAGGGCAGATATTCAATCATACAAAGATAATGGTTTTTTCACAACTTTCCCTCCATAATCCATAAAAAATCACGCTTTTCACATTAATAAAGTAGAAAATAGCCAATTTACCTGTGCAACAGACCATCAAACCACCAAAAACGACAATAGCGTATGGATATGGCTTTGGCATATTTCTAATGCGTTGATATGTCGCCACCTAACTCAACATGCCAAAGGCATGTCCCTACGTCAGAGCGAAATCGCATATTTGGAGCGTATTTTTCCTGTGTGATGATGATTTTCGTGGTGGTTTTGGGTGACAGTGGGCGCTACCAAGATTTTTCACTAACTTTGTGGCAAAATTTTTATTGAAAAAAGATATGGAAATTAGCCTTATTGTGAATATTGCTTTTCTTGTTGCCATCGCACTGGTGCTGAGTATGATGCTCCGCTGGGATTTACAGATGCTCCAGCAGCACAGTTTCAGCACAGCCGACTACTACGACTGGCTGCGCTCCACCGACGAGACCTGCTCCACCAAGCGCATCGTGATGCTGGCGGTGCTGATTGGAAGCACCACCACTTATGCCAAGGAATCGTGGTTGGTAATGGCACTTTTGGCCACTGTCACCCTCGCGCTCGCCACCTTCTTGCTCAAGCAGCAACGCAAGCAGCCACTCCACTTTAGTAAGCGCATGGCAATCAACAGTTTCACCACGCTTCTTATTGCCTGCATTTTCACTACTATTGTGGCAATTATGAGCGAAACGCCCGAACTGAAAATGCTCAATAGCGTTTACAGTGTTCTGTTTTTCGCCACCTTCTCCTATGTGTTTTCGCTCATTGCCAACTGGCTTGTGGGTTTGTTCATAAAAAAAGATGCGAAATAAGTTATCTCTATTCCAGTCATTATTTGTAATTTTGCAGTTGGTTTCTTTCAGAAAAGATTCTGAAAAGGGCTTCAAAGTTAACTGTAATTGAACTAAAAAAACATATTTATCAAATGAATATAGTTGTTCTTGCTGGTGGTACCAGCACCGAAAGAAAAGTGTCAATCGTTTCTGGCACAAATGTTTGTAAGGCACTCCGCGAAAAAGGTCACCGCGCTGTGTTGGTTGATGTGTTCTGTGGCGTAGAGAATGCCGACGCTGCCGACTTTTTCCCTGCCGACTACGATGTGGATAAGGCAAGCGCTTATATGAGTAGCTTCGACGACCAAATCGACGCTATGGTGGCAAGCCGCCGCGCCTTCTTCGGACCAAACGTGATTGAAATGTGCCAGCAAGCCGACATCGCTTTCCTCGCCCTGCACGGCGCTAATGGCGAAGACGGCCGCATTCAAGCCTCGTTCGACTTGATGGGCATTCGCTACACAGGCACTGGCTACCAGAGCAGCGCACTGGCAATGGACAAGACCATCACCAAATACATTTTCCAAGCCAAGGGCGTGCCTACCGCCAAGGGCTATGAAATCAGCCGCGATGCCGCTTTGGTCACCCCCGACGACAGAGGTCTCACCTATCCTGTGATTGTGAAACCTGCATGTGGCGGCTCAAGCGTGGGCTGCACCATCGCTGCCGATGCCGAGCAATTCAAGACTTCGGTTGCCACTGCATTTGCCCTTGAGGGAAAAGCCGTGGTGGAGGAATTTTTCAAAGGCCGTGAGTTTTCTGTGGGCGTAATCGAGGGCAAGGCGTTGCCTGTTATCGAAATCGCTCCAAAAGAAGGTTGGTACGACTATAAGAACAAATATTTGCCAGGTGCCACTATCGAAACATGCCCTGCACAAATCACCCCAGAGCAAACCACCCGTATGCAGCACCATGCCGAAGAGGCGATGAAGGCACTGGGCATCACTGGCTACGGCCGCATCGACTTCCTGATGAACGAGCAGGGACAAATGATTGTGCTTGAGGCCAACACGCTCCCAGGCATGACAGCCACCAGCCTCCTTCCACAAGAGGCGGCAGAGGTGGGTGTGCCTTACGGCGACCTTTGCGAAAAACTTATCGAAATATCGTTGAAGAATTTCAAAGCATAAAATAATTACTGGAAAATGAAGAATCTTTCATTAGCAAATATTGCAGCGGCTGCCGGTGGGCAATATGTGGGTCCTGCCGAAATGCAGTCATTCGAGGTAACCGCCATAGAATCAGATAGTCGCAAGGTGCCAAAAGGTGGCTTGTTTGTGGCAATCAAGGGTGAGCGTGTGGATGGACACAAGTTCATCGACCAAGTGATTGCAAACGGCGCGGCGGCGGTGCTGTCGGAAATCGACCTCGGCGAAAAGCCGTTCCCCTATATTCGTGTGGGCTCATCGCTGCAGGCAGTGAAAGATATTGCGGAATTCTATCTCAAGCAGCTCCATATTCCCGTTATAGGCATCGCTGGCAGCGTGGGCAAAACCAGCACCAAGGAGATGGCTTACAGCGTGCTTCGCCAAAAATTCAATGTGCTGAAAACCGAGGGCAATTTCAACAACGAGTTGGGCGTGCCACTCACCATTTTCCGCCTTCGCGACGAGCACGAGATGGCGGTGTTGGAGATGGGTATCAGCGACTTTGGCGAAATGCACCGACTGGCGAAAATCGTGCGCCCCAACACCGTGATCATGACCAATATCGGCTACTGCCACTTGGAGAATCTGATTGACCGCGACGGCATTTTGAAGGCCAAAACCGAGATTTTCGACTTCCTCGAAAGCGACGCGCACATCATACTCAATGGCGACGACGACAAACTCGCCACCATCACCGATGTGCGTGGCATCAAGCCGGTGACTTTCGGTTTCGCTCCTGAACGCGACATTTGGGCTGATGAACTGAAGAGCCTCGGCTTGAAGGGCACGGCTTGCCATATCCACACCCCTGTGGGTGACTTCCACGCCACGGTGGGTATGCCGGGCCGACACATGGTGGCTAACGCTTTGGCTGGCACCGCTGTGGGATTGGCTTACGGACTGACGCTGGATCAAATCAAAACTGGTATCGAGGCGAACGAGTCGCTCTCTGGCCGCTTCAACATCATCGACACCGACCGCTACACCATCATCGACGACTGCTACAACGCCAACCCAGTGTCGATGAAGGCGTCGCTCGAAGTGCTGCAAGACGGTGCCAACCGCCGTGTGGCAATCCTTGGCGACATGGGCGAACTTGGCGAAAACGAGAAGGCTCTGCACGCCGAGGTGGGCGCATTTGCCGCTGGGTTGAACATCGATGCCATATATTGCGCAGGTCCTCTTTCAGAGGCGATTAGCGACGAGGCAAAGAAAACCGCCACACCTAAAGACATTCGTCACTTTGCCACACGCGCCGAGTTGATGGAGGCACTCCCCACCTTGCTCCACGATGGCGACACCATTCTCGTGAAAGCATCACACTTCATGCAATTCACCCAAATCGTTGACCTGCTTAGGAAGTAAAGTCAACGAGTCAACAGGTCAACGAGTCAACAGGTCAACGAGTTTTTTTGGGGGGGCTGATGGGTCTGCTTGGGTCTGTTTTGGGTCCGAAGAGTCTGAAAACTAAACACCTATTTAATCCATTAAATCCTATTTATTTAAAAATAAATTATAAAAAATAGGTGATAATGGATTTTTAATGGATTAAATAGGTGTTTCTGCTCCCATCAGCTCCCAATCGGACCCAAAAACTCGTAGTAGCATCCCCAACTCGTTGACCTGTAGACTTTTTTCTTGAGCTTTTTTTGTTTCTTGAAAAAATATGTGTAACTTTGTGGAAAATGGGGTGGCTGTGCTCTGATGAAAAACTATTTTTTATGAATAGAGAGTGGTCAAATTCCCTTTTGCGACTAATCAACAAAAAAACTAATAATTTTAAAACATTTTATGAATATGAAAAAGCAATTACTATTTCTGCTTTTTGCCCTGATGGCATTGTGTGCCTCGGCGGAAGCTGGCGACCTCTTCTCGGTCGGCGACCTCACCTATTCGGTGATTTTGGATTCCTATAGCGGAAAACCCGGTATTGTGTCGGTAAAAAGTCTTAGCGCACAAGGAAAGGCAAAAACTTCGCTCAAACTCGACATTCCTGGAGTGGTATATTATAACGGCTACAAGTATAAGGTGGGAGTGATTGACAGAGATGCGTTCAAAGGCCAGTCAAACATTTCGGTGGTGCAAATCCGTTACAACATCACCCGAATTTGGCAATCGGCGTTTGAAAACTGCACCAGTCTCACCACTGTGTATATGCCAAGTTCATTGACCAATGTGGGGTATCGTGCGTTTGGGGGCTGTACGGCATTGAGATCGGTTTATTACGCCAATGCCACGCCAAGTTCCACTTCTGTGGAGCCTGGTTCCTTCCCGGAGAACTCGGGCATGACCCTATACGTGAGCAAGGCTCACCCCAACTCAAAGGAGAACGCCAGAAAAGTGACTGCGTTCGACTATTTTTCAACAATTAAGAAGCATGTGTATGCCAGCGACTTCATTCTTGGCGACCATGGATATTTCTGTGTAACGAAAGCTCCAGCAAGCGATGGCTCGACCAGAGGCGAAATGTCGTTTGTGGGTGTTTATGCCGATGATAATTTTAACAACGCATGGTCGGGAACTTATAATAATGGCATTGCCGATTTTGATATGGTGGAGATTGCCGACAGTGCGTGTTTGGACAACACCAACATTAAGAACGTGAATTTAACAGGCTATTCAAAGTTGAGAAGAATCGGTGAGTCGGCATTCAATGGTTGCACTGCCTTATCCTCGGTGACGTTAGGTCAGAGTGTGCTTGAAATTAACGATTACGCTTTTAAAAACTGCTCTGCGCTGACTACATTCAACGTGACGAACAATGTGTCTGATTTTGCCCCCAAAGCGGTGGCCGGGTGCAGCAATCTTGCTACAATAACTGTGAGCTCGCTCAACACGCACTACTGCGATGTGAATGGCATATTGTATAGCAAGGACAAAACAGTGCTGAAGAGATGTCCGCCGGGCTACAGAACCACGATATTTAACCATTCTGCGTTTCCATCAACACTGAAAAGGGTTGACGTTCACGCATTTCAGACATGTGAAAAGGTAGAGAAGATATATTTTCCTTATGGAGTGAAAGATATTATTAATCCATTTCAGGGCTGCAAATCTCTCTCCACATTGCAGTTTCCAAGTACCGTTACTAATTTTAATTATATCCCGTGGGGCGAACTATCCAAGCTGACAACTGTTTATTTAAATAAACAGACACCGCCTTGGGGAATGCATGTTGGCTCTAATAGCAGCGCTCCACGACACACGCTTTATGTGCCCGACGAAGCGATTGAAGCCTACAAGAAAGCCACATATTGGAGCACGTGGAAATACATCAAAGGCGGGGCCTACGATGTCACTACCAATGATGCTATGGAAACCTTGCGCTACACTATCCACAGCAATAAGGCGGAAACCATCAATGGCAACTCGTATGACGGCAGGGCGATGCTGGTGTATGCCCCCGACCCAACGGTTTACTCACAAACATACGCTGTGCCCGACCACTTGACCCTTGCCAATGGTAAAAAGTATGCCGTCACTGCCATCAACTCCAATGTGTGCAGCGGTGGTATGCGCGCTTCTGCCACCCTCACGCTCGGAGCCAATGTGGATTCCATTTTCTCCAATGCCTTCCAGGGAAAGACCATGCTCACAGGACTTAAACTCAACTCCAACTTGACGTATATCGGTGTGAATGCGTTCTACGACTGCCGCATCGCCAACGATTTGGCTCTGCCTTACGGTTTCAAAAAACTTTCCTCAGGCGCGTTTTACAACAATTCGTTTAAGCGCTTCCTGATTCCAGGATCGCTAATATCGCTGGGTCACACTTGCCTTGCGAGAAACAACTATCTGGAAGAATTAGTCATCAACGACCCATTTTGGGCAAGATCTACAAGCTGGGACTTGACCAAAATACCCACATCGTGCAAGCTCTATGTGCCTGTGGGCAGCGTAGAGGCATACAAGAATAATGAAAAGTGGGGCAAGCTCAAAGTGATGGCAGGCTCCTACGACTTCACCTACAATAATGCAAACCCCAACAAAACCATATACCACATGACGGTGACCAGCGGCACGCCACTTACCGTAGATGGCGTGACCTATGCCGGCAAGGCTAAATATGTGTATCACCCAGCGAATATGACGCTTGAGAGCCCCACGGCTTTTGACTGTACCAACTCTGAAATCGACATGACTAATGGTGGATCTAAAAAGTATCTGATGACAGAGTTTGGCGATAGTGCGTTGATATGGTGTGAGCAATTGACAAATGTGAGAGTTGAAAGAATGGAGCACTTGGAGCGCATTGGCAATAGTGCCTTCAGAGGAACAAAGATTACGCAATTCACCGTGCCAGCGTCGTGCTCCCACATTGGCAATATGGCGTTCTCGGCTTGTAGTAAACTCTCAGAGTTGATGCTGATGCGAAATCAAAACCGCACTTATGGGCGCCTTTTCTATCAATTAAATGCCACTAACTTTAATTGCTATATAAATTGGAAAGACCATTATAATCTGTATCTTGATGTGAGCAAATGGCCGACTTCTCCGTATAGGCCTGAATGCAAAGACCAACTGAATGGCTGGGTACAGATAAATGACGGTTCCACAGTCAGTACATTTGTAGTTTATCACCCAGTGGATTGGGAAGCATCGGGCTTGAATGCCTACATTGTTGACGGTTACGATAAGAACAAGAAGATAGCAAGCACCATGAAAATGGATAGAACCTCCACTGCCAATGGCGTGTTGATTGAAGGCTACAAGCAAAACGTCATTTACAAACTCAAGCGCCCCATCACAGAGCCCACCAATCCCGGCAATTACCTTCAGGGAACTGTTACGAGTGAGAATTTGGATCTGTATAAAGTGGCCTACGTGTTCGACAAAAAGGATAAGTATTTCTGGAAACCATCTTCTGGCTACAGAACTGAAGCAGGTTCGGCGTTCTTGTGGCTGACCAGCACACAAGCAGGTAACACCACCAAAGTTTACATCGACCGCTGGGCGAAAGCCACAGGCGACATCAATGGCGACGGTGAAATCAACGTGAGCGACGTAACCGCCCTGATTAACAAAATCCTCGGCAGCAGCACCTATTCCGACACCGTGTGCGACATCAACGACGACGGTGAAATCAACGTGAGCGATGTAACCGCCCTGATTAATCTGATTTTGAAGTAAGACCCTCCCAACTGGGGAGGATGGTAGGGACGCGATATTTCGCGTCCGCCGCAAATGGCTAATTTCCAGTATGTTACCATTTTGTTGGGCGGACGTGAAATATCACGTCCCTACCGCATTAATGTCACACCTATTTAATCCATTGAAATCCAATTATCACCTGAAAATAGGTGGAAATAGGATTTAATGGATTAAATAGGTGTTTTGCTCCCATCAGACCCATAACAGACCCAAGCGGACCCATAACAGACCCAAAGCAGACCTATCTCCCCAATAAAACTCGTTGATTTTTTGTTGAATCTGAATCTGTGTGAGCTTTTTTTTGTTTCTTGAAAAAATATGTGTATTTTTGTGGAAAATAGGTGAATTGTGCTCTTGTGGAAAACTATTTTATGAATAGAGAGTTACCAAATTCCCTTTAAGCAATTAATTAAAAACTAACTAAAAAATTTTGTGAATATGAAAAAGCAATTACTATTTCTGCTTTTTGCCCTGCTGGCACTGTGTGCCTCGGCGGAACCAAACGATGTGTTTTCGGTAGGCGACATCACCTATTCGGTGATTTTGGATTCCTATAGCGGAAAACCCGGTATTGTGGCGGTGAAAAGACTTAGCGCACAAGGAAAAGCAAAGACATCGCTAAAACTCGACATTCCTGGAGTGGTATATTATAGCGGCTACAAGTATAAGGTGAGGGGGATTAACTATGATGCGTTCAAAGGACAGTCAAACATTTCGGTGGTGCAAATCCGCTACAACATCACCCGAATTGCGCAGTCGGCGTTTGAAAACTGCACCAGCCTCACCACTGTGTATCTGCCAAGTTCATTGACCAATGTGGAATATCATGCGTTTTGGGGTTGTAATGCGTTGAAGTCGGTGTATTACGCCAATCCTACACCAACCTCCAACTCTGTGATTACAAATGCTTTCCCTGACAACACAGGCATGACCCTTTATGTGAGCAAGGCTCACACCAACTCGGTGGAGAATGCCCGAAAAGTGCAGGCGTTCGACTATTTTTCAACAATTAAGAAGCATGTGTATGCCTCCGACTTCATTCTCAGCGATCATGGATATTTCTGCGTGACCAAAGCGCCATTAAGCGATGGCTCAACCAGAGGTGAAATGTCGCTTGTGGGTGTTTATGCTGATGATAATCTGAACAGCTCATGGTCGGGTGCTTATAATGACGGCATTGCCGATTTTGATGTGGTGGAGATTGCCGACAGTGCGTGTTTGGGCAACACCGGAATAAAGAGTGTGAATTTAACAGGCTATTCAAAGTTGAGAAGAGTGGGTAAGTCGGCGTTCAATGGCTGCACTGCCTTATCCTCGGTGGCTTTAAATTCGAGTTTGCTTAAGATTGGGTCGTATGCTTTTAGAAATTGCAGGGCATTGACTTCTATCAATTTGCCTGCAAGTGTGAAGGAGTGTAGCGCGTACTTTGTGGACGGCTGCTCAAACCTGCAAACCATCTCGGTGAATGGCAACAACAGCTACTACACCTCAATCAAGGGTGTGCTTTACAACAAGGCTAAAACCACATTACTACGATGCCCTGAAGGATATACGTCCACATCATTCTTAAGTGATAATTATCCCTCATCCATTACCACCATTGGTAATTATGCATTTGAATCGTGTAAGAACATTGAATCTATAACTATTCCCTATGGCGTCACCTCATTTGGCTACGGGGCTTTCCGATACTGCACTTCGCTGAAATTCCTGAAAATCCCAAGCTCTGTTAATGAGTTCGGAGATGGCGCTTTCGTTGGGGTTGTGAATCTTGAGCATTTAACCGTCAATATCAAGACACCTCCTGCCATAGCAAGCGATTATTTCAAAGATGTAAAGAAGTGGTATTTGTTTGTGCCTCATGATGCGCAGGATGCCTATCGTCAAGCAGCCACATGGAAAAACTGGATTTACATTTACAGGGGAGCAAGCGATTTCATGGTGAATTACAAAACCCCGTCTGCTTACTATATAGTGGGTTACACCATCACAAGCACCACGCCTGTGATCATCAATGGAAAGGCGTATGCAGGAAAGGCAACGGTTACCAATCTCAGTTTCTTTGACAAAAACATCACACTGAAAGATGGTGCTGAGGTTAAATTTTATGATGTCGGAAAGAATTACGCAGTCACGGCGATCAACTTTGTTAACCCTGAAAATACATCGCTGGAACCCAATACGTCAATTACACTTGGCTCAAACATCGAGACTATTGGGGAAAGAACATTTGCGGATTTGACCAACCTTACAGAAATCAAGTTGAGCCCTAACTTGAAATATATTGGCAACTACGCTTTCCAAAACAGCGGCATCGCCAACGACATCAACTTGCCATACGGTTTGAAAATCTGTGGATCTGGAGTGTTCCGCAATACCAAAGTGAAGCATATATTGGTTCCAGGCTCGGTGACGACTTTAGGTCTTGATGCCTTTGCTGAGAATAAAAACCTGGAGGAATTAATCCTCAACAAATCATCGTGGTCAAATTTAGCAGATTGGGATATTACTGGTATTCCCACATCGTGCAAGCTCTATGTGCCTGTGGGCAGCGAAAATTTATATAAGAAAAACCCAAAGTTGGGTAAACTCAAAGTGACGGAAGGCTCCTACGACTTTACCTTCAATAACGCAAATGCCCACGACACCCATTATCACATGACTGTGACCAGTGACAATCCTGTGACCGTAGATGGGGTGACCTATGCAGGTGAGGCGAAATATGTGTATCATCCAGCGAACATGCAACTCACCTCCTACAACAGGTTCACAGCCGACAATTATGAAACAGATGTTACTAATGGCGCAAATAAGAAATATCTCATGACAAAGATTGACGATAGCACATTAGATATGTGTTCGCACGTTACTGAGGTGAATATCGACAAGATGAAGCACTTGAGGCACATTGGGCGCAGAGCATTCTTCTACACTGGTATTCAGAAATTCACCGTGCCAAGCACATGCGTCTACATTGGCGAAATGGCGTTCGCTTCATGCCAAAAACTCTCTGAGCTGATGCTTTTGAATAATGAAAAGCGCACATGGGGTGGACAGTTCTATGGTCAAAACGCCACCGGCTTCAAGTGCTATACGCACTGGAGATCGTATTACAAATATAGTGATAGTGTGGAAGGATGGAAAATATTTGTGGGCGATACCAACAGACCAATCGACCGTCTGGAGGCGTATTTTATCGCAGATCAAGGTGCCAAAGCCTACGCTTTCTCGGTTCTGCAAGATGTGGATTGGAATGCGACTGGACTGAATGCCTACTACGTGACTGGCTATAATGTGGAAGAAAAGATGGTTTACACCCATAAGGTGACTGACAGCTATAGAGGAGTAGGCTTGCTGATTGATGGTTTCAAAACAGATAGTATTTACAAACTCAAGAAGGCCGAAACAATTTCCCCAAAACCCGACAAAAACTATCTTGTGGGCAACGCACGTGAAGAAGTTGTGGTTACCAATAAAGATCAATGGACTTCGCAATATCTGTTCAGCGAGAGTAACAAAAACTTCTGGCGGTCGTCAACTTCTTACACACTTAAGCCGGGGAGCGCTTACTTGAAAATACAAGACTTTGCTGTTAAAGACATTAACAGTTTTGGAATTGACATATACTCACAAGCCCCTGGCGACATCAATGGCGATGGAGAAGTGAACGTGAGCGATGTTACCGCCCTGATCAACAAAATCCTCGGCAGCAGCACCTATTCCGATGCCGTGTGCGACATCAACGGCGATGGCGAAATCAACGTGAGCGATGTCACCGCCCTGATTAATCTGATTTTGAAGTAAGCCCCCCCCAACTGGGGGTGGATGGTAGGGACGCGATATTTCGCGTCCGCCGCAAACGGTTGCTTTTCAATATGTTACCATTTTGATGGGCGGACGTGAAATATCACGTCCCTACCGCATTAATAATTTCACACCTATTTAATCCATTGAAATCCAATTAACACCTGAAAAATAGGTGAAAATAGGGTTTAATGGATTAAATAGGTGTTCTGCTTTTCGGACCCTTCGGACCCATAACAGACCCAAGCAGACCCAAAGCAGCCCCCAAAACTCGTTGACTCGTTGACCTGTTGACTCGTAGACTTTTTCACTTTTTTCAGGGGGTGGGGTGAATTGGGAAGGCGATTGGGGGGAGAGTTTGGATTTTTTTTCATATCTTTGCACATTAATATATCAAGATATAAAAAAAGGCTTTTTTTCATGAAGTTTAGAGAATATAGCAAACTGAATCTCTCCGACGTCAATAAAGACGTTCTGAAGCTCTGGGAACAGGAAAATGTGTTCGCCAAGAGTATTGATGAGCGCGACGGTGCTCCCACTTTTGTATTCTATGAAGGACCTCCTTCAGCCAACGGTATGCCAGGTATTCACCATGTGCTGGCGCGCACCATTAAAGACATCGTGTGTCGCTACAAGACCATGAACGGCTTCAAGGTGCTTCGTAAGGCTGGCTGGGACACTCACGGTCTGCCAGTGGAATTGGGCGTGGAAAAGTCGCTCGGCATCAAGAAGGAAGACATCGGCAAGAAGATTTCGGTTGACGAATATAACGCAGCCTGCCGCAAGGAGGTGATGAAATACACCAAGGAATGGACCGACCTGACCAATAAAATGGGCTACTGGGTGGATCTTGAGCACCCTTACATCACCTACAAAAACAGCTACATCGAATCGCTCTGGTGGCTGTTGAAGCAGCTTTACGGCAAAAATCTGCTCTACAAGGGCTACACCATTCAGCCTTACTCACCTGCCGCTGGCACCGGTTTGAGCAGCCACGAGTTGAACCAACCAGGTTGCTACCGCGACGTTAAAGACCAAACCGTAACTGCACAGTTTGCAGTGAAGAAAGACGACAACAAGATTGTTGCCGACATTCTGAGCAAGGTGGACGCTGGTTTTGAAGACCTCTGCATCATCGCTTGGACCACCACTCCTTGGACCTTGCCTTCCAACACCGCGCTCTGCGTTGGCCCTAAGATTGACTATGTGGCTGTGGAAAGCTACAACCCATACACCGGCAAACCTGCCACCTACATTCTGGCAAAGGCTCGCCTCAACGCCTACTTCGCTGCCAAAGGCGCAGAACTCGCACTCGACAGCTACAAGCAGGGCGACAAGGTGATTCCTTACAAGGTGATTGCCGAATTTACAGGTGCCGACCTCGTGGGCATGAAGTACGAACAACTGTTCCCATGGGTGAAGCCTGTTGACAAAATCGACGGTAAAATCGTGGGCAACGACAATGGTTTCCGCGTAATCCCTGGCGACTATGTGACCACCGACGACGGTACAGGTATCGTGCACATCGCTCCTACCTTTGGTGCCGACGACGCCAACGTGGCTCGCGCAGCCGGCATTCCATCGCTCTTTATGATCAACAAGAAGATGGAAACCCGCCCAATGGTCGACTTCGAGGGTCGCTACTTCAATTTCGAAGACCTCGACGACGACTTCGTGAAGCAATTCGTGAACGTGGATTTATACAAGGAATACGCTGGCGCATACGTTAAGAACGCCTACGATCCAAAATACACCGTGGATGGCCGCTATGATGAAAAGGCTGCCAGCAAGGCAGAAGACCTCAACATCTACATCTGCATTCGCATGAAGCAAGACGGCACCGCCTTCAAGATGGAGAAGCACACCCACAACTATCCACACTGCTGGCGTACCGACAAGCCTATCCTCTACTATCCACTCGACAGCTGGTTTATCCGCTCTACTGCTTGTCGCGACCGCATGGTGGAACTCAACAAGTCCATTAAGTGGAAACCTGAGCACACCGGCACAGGCCGCTTCGGCAAATGGCTCGAAAACCTCAACGACTGGAACTTGAGCCGCAGCCGCTACTGGGGCACTCCACTTCCTATCTGGCGCAATGCCGACACTCACGAAGAAATTTGCATCGGCAGCGTGGAAGAACTCTACAACGAAATGGAGAAAGCCGTGGCAGCTGGTGTGATGGCTGAAAACCCATGGAAGAAGGCTGGTTTCGTGGTTGGCGATTACAGCGACGAAAACTACAATAAGATTGACTTGCACCGTCCATACGTTGACGACATCGTGCTCGTGAGCGAAAGCGGCAAGCCAATGAAGCGTGAACTCGACCTCATCGACGTGTGGTTCGACAGCGGTGCTATGCCTTATGCACAGCTCCACTACCCATTCGAGAACAAAGACCTCATCGACAACCGCAGCTTCTATCCTGCCGACTTCATCGCCGAAGGTCAAGACCAAACCCGTGGCTGGTTCTTCACACTCCACGCCATCGCCACTATGGTATTCGATAGTGTGGCTTACAAGAGCGTGATTTCCAATGGTTTGGTTCTCGACAAGAACGGTAACAAGATGAGTAAGCGCCTGGGCAACGCCGTTGACCCATTCATGGCTATCGAAAAATACGGTACCGACCCAATCCGCTGGTACATGATTAGCAACTCATCGCCTTGGGACAACCTGAAGTTTGACGAGGCTGGCGTGGAAGAAGTGAGTGGCAGCAAGTTCTTTGGCAAACTCCACAACACTTATTCATTCTTCGCGCTCTACGCCAATCTGTGCAACTTCGATTTCGCCGCACCACAAGTGCCACTGGCTGAACGCCCCGAAATCGACCGCTGGATTATCTCTGTGCTCAACTCTCTCGTGAAAGAGGTGACCGACGACATAGAAGACTACGAACTCACCAAGGCGGCTCGCGCCATTAGCGATTTTGTGGTCAACAACCTCAGCAACTGGTATGTGCGCCTCAACCGCTCTCGCTTCTGGGACGGTGATTTGGCCGCTAACCAAACTCTCTACCAGAGCCTTAAGACCGTGGCAATGCTCATGGCTCCTATCGCTCCATTCTATGCCGATATGCTCTACCGCGACCTCACTGGCAGCGACATCTCGGTTCACCTTGCCGCATATCCAAAGGCCGACGAAGCCGCTATCGACTCGAAACTCGAAAAGTGCATGGCTATCGCTCAGCAAATCACCTCAATGGTGCTCTCACTGCGCCGCAAGAAGAATTTGAAGGTGAAGCAACCACTCACCGCTATCATGATTCCTGTGCTCGACGAGGCGCAGAAGCAAGATATCGAAGCCGTTGCCGACCTCATTATGAGCGAAGTGAATGTGAAGGGTATCAACTATGTGGGTGGCGATGCTGGCATTCTGGTGAAGCGCATCAAACCCGACTTTAAAAAACTTGGTCCTAAATTCGGCAAGAATATGAAGGCTGCCGCACAGGCACTCACCTCGCTGGAGCAGTCGCAAATCGCACAATTTGAGAAAGACGGCAAAATAGCCCTCACACTCAATGGCGAAGAGGCTGTGGTGGAACTGGCTGACGTGGAAGTGATCAGCGAAGACATTCCTGGCTGGCTCGTTGCCAACGATGGCAACATCACCGTGGCACTCGACATCACCATCACCGACGATCTCCGCAAGGAAGGTATCGCACGCGAACTGGTGAACCGCATTCAAAACGTGCGCAAGAGCAAGGACTTCAATATCACCGACCGCATTGTGGTGAAAATCACCCCAGACGAGCATGTGAACGACGCTGTGGCTCAATTCAAGGACTACATCGCCAAGCAAGTGCTTGCTGTGGCTATCGAACTCGCACCAGTTGAAGGCACTGATGTCATCGCCCTCGATATGGACGACTACGAATTGAAAATTACTGTCGATAAGGCGTAATCTGTAAAAGATAGGAAGCTGGTTGGATTCATTTTTATAATCCAAGCAGCTTCTATACTTTATCGATGTTTACTCATACAAATTTAAAAGAAAGGGTGTTATCATGAACGATTCTCCTGAAAAAGTTAGATACTCAGATGAAGAGTTACAAGAGTTTAAGCAACTCATTCTTCAGAAAATAGAAGTGGCAAAGCAAAATTACGACCACCTCGTGAGCGCTATGCAAAAAGACGAGAGTGCCCCTGGCATCAAGGCTCTTGAAGATGGAGCTTCCACCATGAGCAAGGAGCAGGCAAGCATGAATGCTGAGCGTCAGATGATGTTCATCAAGAAGCTGCAAGGCGCGCTCGTGCGTATCGAGCAAGGCACTTATGGCATTTGCCGTGTCACAGGCAAGCTTATTCCTAAGGGTCGTCTGTTGGCAGTGCCTCACACCACCCTGTCGGTAGAAGGCAAGGAAATTGAGGCAACACAAAAACCTAAAAAGAGAAGGTAACGACAGTGAACAACCCACATATCTCTAAAGGCTGGATTGCCGCTATCATTATAGCGGCGGTGGTCATCATTGACCAGGCCATTAAAATTTGGGTGAAGTGCAGCTTCGCCCTCTATGAAGACTTGCGCATTACCGATTGGTTCATTCTGCGCTTTGTGGAAAACAACGGCATGGCGTTCGGCATGGAGTGGGGACCTAAACTGTTTCTCACTTGGTTCCGTATCATAGCCGTGGGACTGCTGATTTACTATATCACCCGACTTTGCAAAAAAGCCACCATTCCCACAGGCTATCTGGTTTGCATTTCGCTCATCACAGCCGGTGCGCTCGGAAATGTAATCGACTGCATCGCCTACGGGCAGATTTTCAGCGAATCGACTCCCGTGACCGTGGCTCAAATGTTTCCTCCCGATGGCGGATATGCGAGCATTTTCAACGGTCGTGTGGTGGATATGTTCTATTTCCCACTTTTCACATGGCCCGACTGGGTGCCCCTGCTCGGTGGCTCGGAGTTTTTCCAACCCGTGTTCAACTTCGCCGATGCTTGCCTGTCGGTGAGCGTGTTTCTGCTGGTGTGCTTCTACAGCAAGCACCTCGTGGCTGAAGAAGACAATAAAAAAACTGAAGACGGCGACACCGCACAATAATGCCGCAATCTCTATTATTATATATGTGTGCCAAACAAGACAGATGAAATCAAAACTACTCATACTCATTGCCACTCTTGCCGTACTCCTTACTGGGTGCGACAAGGCTCCCGACGGCATCATCAAGGAGAGTGATTTAGCCGATTTCCTCTACGACCTGTATCGCCTTGAAGCCATCATCGATATGAATCCGGAGGCTTTTCCCACCGATTCGGTGAAGCGTGTGGCGAAGCAGTCGCTGTTTCAGAAGCATGGCATCACCCAAGCCGAATACGATTCGTCGCTGGTGTGGTATGCCACCAATTTCGAGGCTTACAACACCGTGCACAAGAAGGTGATGATGCGCCTGCAAGACGACAACAAGGAACTTACGGCTGAAATGGCGAATGCTCCACAAGAGCACAAGAGTGCCGCCGATGACGCGCAAAAGCACAAGATGTATGCCGCCAAGGGCGACACAGCCGACATCTGGAACGACGACCGCTCACTGATGCTCACAGCCGGATTGAAGCGTGGATATTTCGCATTTGATTTCGACCCCGACGGCGAGCACCGCAAGGGCGACAAATACTTGCTCGGCATGAAGATGCTCAGTTTCAACAACACCTTCGGCTTGATGCTTGCCGCTGAATATGCCGATGGCACCGTGTCGATTGCCAGCCGCAACGCATCGCTCAACGGCTGGACGGAGCTGGCTCTCCAAACCGACTCCACACGCAATGTGCGTCGCATTTTCGGATATATCCACTACAATGTGGCAAGCCACTCGGTGGTTGCGTTCTTAGACAGCATTTCGCTGGTGCGCACACATCTCGACCGGAAAATCTACTCCAACATCAATTCACAAAAGTTCGTCAGCCGCAACCAGAGCATGGCAGCAGCGCAAAAGTCGGGTTCTCCAGCCAAAGGCGGCCCCGACAAAGTGAAGTCTGCACCACAGCAGAAGCTCTACGCTCCCAAGCCGGGCGTGAACAAGGGTGGTGTGGTTCACCGTGTGCCTTTGAAGAAGTGAATTTGGTAAAGTAGGGAGTAATATTAGTCCATAAGTCTCCAATGTGGCATTTAGTTTTCGCATTATAATATAGATGTGCTATATTTGTAAATTATGATTATAATTAAAGGATTGGAAGCGTTTGGCGACTACTGCACCCTGATGTGGCGCAGCATTAGTGTGCCTGAGAAATGGAAGGAATTCTTCCGCCGCTACCTCAACGAAATATCTAAGCTGGGTATCGACTCTATCCCGCTTATTCTCATTGTGTCGCTCTTCATTGGTTGCTTGTGCACCATTCTTATCAAGCTCAACATGGAGAGTCCGCTTCTGCCACGCTACACCGTGGGCTTCTCTACCCGCGAAATCATTCTCCTGGAGTTTTCATCCTCCATTCTCTGTTTGATTCTTTCGGGTAAAATCGGTTCAAACATTGCCTCGGAGATTGGCACCATGCGAGTGACCGAGCAAATCGACGCACTCGACATCATGGGCGTGAACTCAGCCAACTATCTGATTATGCCTAAAGTGTTGGGACTGGTCACCATCATGCCATTCCTTGTGATTATCACCATGGCCACAGCGCTGTTTGGCGGCTGGGCGGTGTGCTTTACCGGCATTCTCGACCCCGACACCTTCATCTATGGCATTCAGACCGATTTCGTACAGTTCAATGTTTGGTTTGCCCTCATCAAGTCGTTGGTGTTCGGTTTCGTGATTTCGAGCATCTCATCGTACTATGGCTACACCGTGAAAGGCGGCTCCGTGGAAGTGGGCAAAGCCAGTACCGACGCGGTGGTGATGAGCAACATCATCATTCTCGTGAGCGACGTGATTCTCACCAAACTTTTATTGATGTAAACCCACAAAGCGCAGGAGGCCACAAATTATGATTGAAGTAAAACATCTCGATAAATTTTTCGACAATGGCGCCCGTCAGGTGCTGCACGACATCAGCGCCAAGTTCTACGACGGCAAGGTGAATCTGATTATCGGCCAGAGCGGTTCGGGTAAAACCGTGCTGGTGAAAAACCTTGTGGGGCTTTTCAAACCCGAACATGGCGAAATCCTATACGACGGACGCGACATCACCAAAATGAACCGCAACGAGCTGAAAGGCATACGCAAGGAAATTGGTATGCTTTTCCAGGGGTCTGCGCTCTTTGATAGCGAAACCGTGATGGGAAATGTGATTTTCCCACTGATGATGTTCTCCGACATGACCCCAGAGGAGCAGCGCGAGCGTGCGCAATTCTGTATCGACCGTGTGAACCTCACTGGTAGCGAGAACAAATATCCCGCCGAACTGTCGGGCGGTATGCAGAAGCGTGCCGCCATTGCACGCGCCATCGCCCTCAACCCCAAATACCTGTTCTGCGATGAGCCAAACTCCGGTCTCGACCCAAAGACCTCTATCGTGATTGACCAGTTGCTTTGGGACATCACCCACGAATTTGGCATCACCACCATCATCAACACCCACGACATGAACTCGGTGATGGGTATTGGCGAAAACATCATCTTTGTCAACAAAGGCCACATCGGCTGGGTGGGCACCAAAGATGAAATCTACGACCAAGACAACGAAGACCTCAACAACTTCGTTTACGCCACCGACCTCTTCCGCGACGTGCGCAAATACCGCCGCGAACACGGCTACACCAAAACCAAAGTGGAATACTAACCCCCACCACCACGCCACAAACTCACCCCACCCATCAGAAAAATCACTTGATAGGGTGCGGCAAATTTGCAATTTCACGGTAAAAAATACAAAACTATGAAGCAATTTTTACTTCTTTTTCTGACTTGCGTATGCGCCGTGGTTTGCGCGCAAGCACAAACCGACGCGGCTTCAGACTCTATCATCTATAACAACTGTGATGTGAAGCCGGAATTTCCGGGTGGCAATGCAGCAATGATGCGCTATATAGGTGAGCACTTGCAATATCCTGAGGCGGCGTTGAAAAGCGGCAAACAAGGAAAATGCGTTTTGCGGTTCGTCATCACCAAGGATGGTAATGTGGGAGAAGTGAAAGTGCTTCGGTCGGTAAGCCCGGAATGTGACGCAGAAGCCGCACGAGTGGTGCGCATGCTCAAATTCTCGCCAGGCAAGCAAAACGGCGTTCTCGTGAATGTGTGGTACACACTGCCCATATCATTTAAGCTTGCATCAAGCGCCCCGGTATCTTCGATGCCTTGCTTTGTGGATTCGGCAGGAAACGTTGGAATAATGCCTGAATTTCCAGGCGGCAATGCGGCACTGATGAAGTTTCTTGCCGACAATATGGTTTATCCGGAAATATCTGCAAAGATTAAGGTGAGTGGACGGTGTGTGGTGCGTTTTCTCGTCACCAAAACTGGCGATGTCGACTCGATACAAATTGAGCAGTCTCTATTCCGACCATTCGACGAGGCTGTGATTAGTGTGGTGAAACGCTTGCCTAAATTCAAACCTGGCACAAGAAACGGGGAGCCAGTGGATGTGTGGTACACGCTTCCCGTAACGTTTAGAGCTCCACAACCCGACCCGATGGAAGAATATAACAGGCCCGACCCCACCGACCCTCGTAACATCGACCCTGGTTTCGTTCGCTAAACGATTATGGCGAGTGTGCGCCTTTTTGAAAGAAGAATACAATTTATGACCACATTTTGCGTTATAATAAATAATGTGCGATTTATTTTCGCGCATCAATCAAATATGCACGCAAATGAATACAAATAATATCTTCAACAAAATATTCCTCTCTTTTATTCTGCTGCTCACTGCCATCACCACAATGGCACAAGTAAAAATCACTGGTACTGTGGTGGATGAAAAGGGGCAGCCTATCGAGTTTGCCACCGTGAAAATCGCCGGCACGGCTATCGGTGTGAACACCGACACCAAAGGTAGGTATGAAATCAGCGCACCCACGCGCGACACCGTGATGGTGGTGTTCTCCTGCTTGGGCTACAGCACCGTGCGCCGCCAGTTGCTCAAGCCCACAGGCACCGTGAGCATCAATCCCAAGCTCTACAGTTCATCCATTGAACTGGAGGGTGTGCAAATCACGGAATTTAAAAAGCAGACCAACACGCTGCAAAGTGTCGACATTGAGTCGATGCACATGGCACCCAATGCGTCGGGCAACAGCGTGGAAGCCATTATCGCCACACAGGCTGGCGTTAGTTCCAAGAATGAGATGAGTTCGCAATACATGGTGCGTGGCGGTAGCTACGACGAGAACAGCGTGTATATCAACGGCATAGAGGTGCATCGCCCACAACTGGTGAGTTCGGGACAGCAAGAGGGCCTCAGCGTCATCAACCCCGATATGGTGCGCTCGGTGGCGTTCAGCACTGGTGGTTTCAACGCCGAATACAGCGACAAAATGTCGTCGGTACTCGATATCACCTACAAGGAACCAGAGGCATTTGAGGGCGCATTTTCCGCAAGTATGCAGGGCGGAAGTTTGGCGCTCGGCACTTCCACTAAAAAGTTTTCCATGCTCCATGGTGTGCGTTACAAGCGCAATTCCTCGCTTCTCGGCGGCACCGACACCAAGGGCGAATACGACCCACAATATTTCGACTATCAAACCCACATTGTGCTGAAACCCTCCAATAAGTTCAAGGTGTCGTTTCTCGGCAACGTGGCGCTCAACGACTACAAATTCATTCCCAAGAACCGCGAGACAAGTTTCGGCACATCGACCAACGCCAAAACCTTCCTCGTGTATTTTGACGGTCAGGAACACGACAAGTTCCAAACTTTCTTCGGGGCCATGTCGCTCGACTTCAAGCCCAACAAGGGTAACAGTTTCTCACTCATAGGCTCGGCTTACCAGACCAACGAGCTGGTGGCTTACGACATTCATGGCGAATACTGGCTCGACCAGGCTGGCGGTGCCTCTGATGGCAACCGTGGCGAACTCGGCGTGGGCAAATACCACGAGCACGCTCGCAACCGCCTCCGCATCAATGTGCTGAGCATCGGTTTGAAGGGCAACACCTCCATCAGCCACAACAATTTCAGCTACGGTTTCAATTACCGCCGCGACGACATCTACGAGCGCAGCCGCGAGTGGCAATGGCGCGACTCTGCCGGCTATTCACTCCCTCACTACCCAGGCGAGGTGAACGTGATTTATAGTATGGCGTCGAAAAACGACATTCACACCTCGCGCTTCGCAGCCTTTTTGCAAGACACCTACAAGCTGTATATGGGCAATGGCGTGCTTTCGGTCAACGCTGGTGTGAGAGTGTCGCATTGGGATTTCAATAAGGAAACGCTCATTTCGCCACGTTTCAGCGTGGGCTATGTGCCAGCACGCAACACACGCCTCACGCTCCGTTTGGCTGGCGGCGTGTATTATCAAGCGCCTTTCTACAAGGAATACCGCATTCAGAAGGTTGACTCGGTGGGCAACAGCTACATCGCCCTCAACCCCGACATCAAGTCGCAGCGAAGCACGCAAATCATTATCGGTGGCGACTACACTTTCCGTGCCATCAACCGCCCGTTTAAGTTCACCGCCGAACTCTACTATAAGAATCTCGCCAACCTCAACTCCTACGAGGTGGACAACCTGAAAGTGGTGTATGCTGGCAACAACGACGGCAAGGGCTACATCGCTGGTATCGACATGAAACTCTTCGGACAGTTTGTGGAAGGCACCGACTCGTGGGTTTGCTTCTCACTGATGAAGGCAAACGAAACCCAGAAAGGAATCAGTGTGCCAATGCCTACCGACCAGCGATACAGCTTCTCGCTGTTTTTCACAGACTATTTCCCAAAGATTCCACGCCTGAAATTCAGTCTCAAGGGTGTGATTAGCGCAGGTTTGCCAACCGCCGCGCCCAACCGCACACGCTCGGAAGGATTCTTCCGTCAGCCTGCCTACAAGCGCGTTGACGTGGGATTGAGCTACGAACTCGTGGGACGCGAAAACCGCCCAACAAGCGGATTCTTGAGCAAATTCAAGAGCATTTGGCTGGGAGTGGACGTGTTCAACCTCCTCGACATTTCCAACGTGAGCAGCTATTACTGGATTACCGACGTACACAATATTCAATACGCCGTGCCAAACTACCTCACTCGCCGCCAAATCTCCGCCCGCCTCTCCATGACCTTCTAACCAAATCCCATCGACAGGGACGATAGGCCCGATTTTATGATGAAGGGGAACGATTAAGGTAAAAAAAAGGTGGTTTCCCAACCATTATCTAAATAAAAATTAATAACTTTGTAATATTAAACAACTCATTAAATCATAAACTTATTATATAATTACAACGACATGGCAAAACCTTATGTAATTGGTATCGACATGGGTGGCACTAACACCGCATTCGGCCTGGTTGACGCTCGCGGTAATGTGATCGCAAGCAGCTCTATCAAAACAGCTAAACACTCCGACATCAACGATTATATCGACGAATTGTACGAAGCCATCACTCGCATTCTCGAAGAGAACAACGCAGTGGGCAAAGTTCAAGGTATTGGTATCGGCGCGCCTAACAGCAGCTATTACACTGGCATGATTGAAGACACCGCCAACTTGCCTTGGCCTTGCCCAATTCCACTGGCACAACTCATCACCGACAAGTTCGGCATTCAATGTATCGTGACCAACGATGCTAATGCCGCTGCAATCGGCGAAATGACCTACGGCGCAGCTCGTGGTATGAAGGACTTTATCATGATCACCCTCGGCACAGGTGTGGGTAGCGGTATCGTGGTAAACGGCCAGATGGTTTACGGTCACGACGGCTTCGCTGGCGAACTCGGTCACGTGATTATGAAGCGCACCAACGGTCGTATGTGTGGCTGCGGTCGCTGCGGCTGTCTGGAAGCATACTGCTCTGCAAATGGTGTGGCTCGCACCGCTCGTGAATTCCTCGAAATCCGCAAAGAAGATTCTCTCCTTCGCAGTATTCCTATCGACGAAATCACTTCTAAAGATGTGTACGACTGCGCAATCCAAGACGATGCCCTCGCTAAAGAAATTTTCGAATACACCGGCAACATTCTCGGTGAAGCACTTGCCGACTTCTGCACATTCTCAAGCCCAGAGGCGTTCATTCTCTTCGGTGGCTTAACCAAGAGTGGCGAACTCATCATGAAGCCAGTGAGAGAATCTTATGACCGTAACATTCTCCGCAACTTCAAGGGCAAGACCAAGATTATCCTCAGCGAAATGAAAGATGCCGACGCAGCAATCCTCGGCGCATCAGCACTCGGCTGGGAAGCAAAAGACTAACCCCCACCCACATGATATTAAATTATGGAGGCACATTTGCGTGGCTCCATTTTTTTGCCTATTTTTGTGAGAAGAACAAATGGGTGAAATACCCGTCAAATCACAAAAAAGGGCGGTGCAAAAAATCTACGAGCGATAACGCCATGAACGTAGGGACATGCCTTGGGCATGTTTACAATGCGTAGGCACAATGGTGCCTTTTGCTACCGCCACATTAGAATATATTTTTCTATGACCGACATTGAAGCAAAAATCAAGCAGCTGCGCGACGAACTGAATCGCCACAACTATAACTACTATGTGCTCAATCAGCCTACCATCGGCGATATGGAGTTCGACTTCAAGATGCACGAACTGGAGGACCTTGAAAAGGCGCACCCCGAATTTGCCGACCCGCTCTCGCCCACGCAACTTAGCAATTCGTATTCTATAGAGGAAGTGCAAGATTTTTTGCGCAGAGCACACGATGCACTTGGCGGCGAAGCCATGCAAATTGTGGGCGAAATGAAATTCGACGGCACCAGCATTTCGTGCACTTACGAGCACGGGCGATTGGTGAGAGCCGTGACCCGCGGCGATGGCGTGCAAGGCGACGATGTGACCGCCAATGTGATTACTATTAAAAGCGTGCCTTTGCAACTCGCACCCGGCGATTGGCCCGACAAATTTGAGGTGAGAGGCGAAATCTTGCTCCCTTGGGCGAGTTTTGAGCGATTGAACAAGGAACGCGAATATAACGAGGAACCGCTTTTTGCCAATCCGCGCAATGCAGCTGCCGGCACGCTCAAATTGCAGAACTCTGCCGAGGTGGCTAAGCGTGGGCTCGATGCCTATTTCTATTTCTTGCTCGGCGACAACCTTAGCACATCGGGCTCCAATCTTTTCTCAGAATCCGACTTCAGCACCCACACCGGCAGATTGGATGCCTTGAAAAAATGGGGCTTTAAAGTGGCAGACTACACGGTGCTTGATTCCATCTCCGATGTGCGCCAATTCATTGAGCACTGCGATGAAAAGCGCAAAAGTTTGCCCATCGCCACCGATGGCTTGGTGTTTAAACTCAATTCGCTCCGCCAATGGCTCAATTTGGGCAGCACAGCCAAATCGCCTCGATGGGCCATTGCCTACAAATTCGCTCCAGAGCGCGAGTGCTCGCCACTGCAGTTCATCAGTTTTGAAGTGGGCCGCACTGGTGTGATTACGCCAGTAGCCAACCTTGAGCCGGTGCTGCTGTCGGGCACCATCGTGAAGCGTGCATCGCTGCACAACGAAGACATCATTCGCCAACTCGACATTCACGAAGGCGACTACCTGTATGTGGAAAAAGGTGGCGAAATCATTCCTAAAATCGTGGGCGTGGACCTGAAACGCCGCAAAGCCGACAGCCGCCCGATTGAGTTTGTGCGCACCTGCCCTGTGTGTGGCACTCCTCTCACTCGCATTGAGGGCGAGGCGGCATGGGTATGCCCCAACAAATACGGCTGCAAGCCGCAAATCACAGGCCGCATCGAGCATTTCGTGGCGCGTCATGCCATGAATATCGACGGCATTGGCGAAGAAGTGGCTGTGCAGCTCTTCGACAGCGGCATGGTGAAAAACGTAGCCGACCTATACTCCCTCACCGGCAACCGATTGCTCTGCCTGGAGCATTTTCAGCAAAAAGCCGCAAGCCGCATTCTCAATGGCATTCGCAAATCGCTCGAAGTGCCCTTTGAACGCGTGCTCTTTGCCATCGGCATTCCCTTCGTGGGCGAAACTACAGCCAAAGTGCTCGCCCGCAATGTGCATACCATCGACCGACTGATGCAAATGACGGCACTCGAACTCTCTTCCATTCCGGAAATAGGACCCAAAATCGCCGATTCTATCGTGGATTTCTTCGCTAATCCCGACAACGTGACCATCATAGAGCGCTTGCGCGAAGCCGGTGTGCAACTCTGCTTGAGCGAGGAAGAACTCGCCAATCGCACCAACCTCCTCGAGGGTAAAAAAATTGTGATAAGCGGTGTGTTTGCCCGCCATTCTCGAGAAGAATACAAAGCTATGATTGAGCAAAACGGCGGAAAAAATGTGAGTAGCATCTCTGCTGCCACATCCTATGTGCTCGCCGGCGAGAACATGGGTCCTGCAAAACTCGAAAAAGCACGCAAACTCGGCATTCCAATCATCGGTGAAGACGAGTTCCTCGCCATGCTCCATCCCGAATAATGCTCCACCAAAGCACTCAAAGCCCCAATTTTCACACAGCCTTTAAAAGCTTGGTGATGATGCAATCAAGATGACCACCAAACTTATCGGCTCATCTAAAATATGGAGTGATGTGAGATATCGATGGCTATGGCGTTAGGAGCGAAGGATGTCGTTCTCATTGTATGGCATCCTAATTTAAGTTGATAATGGCGTAAATAAGTTCGATGTAAACAAGGATAGGCACCACCACACAAATAATGACGGAGCTTACGATATAGTTCCATCCAATTTTTTTGAACCATAGTAGAAAATCTACCGATTTGTCGAATGCTAGGTCGCATCGGTTCCTGAATTTCATTTTGTCTTTCCAAAGAAAGATCACCCATGCTAAGATGAACATAGGGGTTAGAAATGGCATTTTTGTGATGTAGTCAACCATTACCATCCATGACAATGGGATGACAAGATAATATACAATGATATTCACCTCATTATAGGTGGTTCCGGACAGCTTGGCTATCAATAGCTCTGCTCCTGCTACTATGGCAAAGATGGGGATTGCTATTGTCATTACAATCTTTCCAAACAAAGAGGATGAATTCCAATATGATTTAAATAGGCTCCACATAAAAAATATCAGTAATTACGCAACTGGTTGATAATCCGTTTTTTTTGTACTGTCTTCCTATTGCAAATTATTAAAACAGGAGTACAATACTCAACAAACGTGGCTAAGGTAGCAATTTAATTTGAGAAACACACTCCTTTTGGAGGAATTTTTATTATTTTATTATTGATGGTGCTTTTATCTGCCTCATGGCAAGGATGCAATCATTCTGTTGCAAATCAATTTTTTTTGAAACAAAACTTCAATCCGGGGTTTACATTTGAGCGAATGCGGGATTTTGCTTAACTTTGCAAGCAAAATAACATAACAATATGAACATCAAGTCTGCCGAATTTGAAATCAGCAACACCGACGTGAAGAAATGCCCCGAAGGCTTCAAACCGGAATACGCCTTTATCGGCCGCTCCAATGTGGGCAAATCTTCCCTTATCAATATGCTCACCAATCGCATTGGATTGGCTAAAACATCGTCAACCCCTGGCAAAACGATGCTTATCAACCACTTCATCATCAACGACGAGTGGTACATCGTCGACCTTCCCGGCTATGGCTACGCACGCCGTGGCAAGGACAGTCGCGAACAACTCTCAAAAATCATTCGCAGTTACATTTTGGGCCGTGAGCAGATGACCAACCTTTTCGTGCTGGTGGACAGCCGTCACAAGCCACAGAAAATCGACCTCGAATTTATGGAATGGCTGGGCGAAAACGGTGTTCCGTTCAGCATTGTGTTCACGAAAATGGACAAACTCGGTCGTGAAGCCGGCACTCGCAACGTGAACGAGTACAAGAAAACGCTTCTTGAGCAATGGGAGGAACTGCCACCCATCTTCATCACCTCAAGCGAAGACCGCCGTGGCCGCGACGAACTGCTCGACTACATCGGGTCGATTAACGAAGAACTGAAAAAGCAATAAAATTCTAAACTACAGAAAAGAGGATAAGCATTTTTATGTTTTTCCTCTTTTTCATTTGTGAGAAATAAGTTACCTTTGTAAAATGTTTTGCCGCAAAAACAATAGTTGTTTTATGGGGCAATACATTCCTTAAACGGAATTATCACTTAACAACGCTTTAATATTATGTTTATCATTGGCATCGCCGGCGGTACCGGTTCAGGCAAAACAACTGTAGTGAGAAAAATTATGCAACGCCTTCCAAAGGGCGAAGTGGGAATTATCAGCCAAGATAATTACTATAAGGATTCAAGCCACGTCCCTGCTGAGGAACGTCAGAATATCAACTTCGACGAACCAGCGGCTTTCGACTGGACGCTCCTTCACAAGCACCTTACCATGCTGAAAGAAGGCAAGGCTATCGAAATGCCCACTTACTCATATCTCACCTGCTCGCGTCAGGAGGAAACCATTCCGATGGGACCTCACGAGGTGGTGATTATTGAAGGCATTCTCGTGTTTAGCGACCCACGCCTCCGCAATATGATGGACATCAAAGTGTTTGTTGACGCTGATGCCGACGAGCGATTGATTCGTGTGATTTCTCGCGACTGCATCGAGCGCGGACGCACCCCAAAAATGGTGATTGACCGCTACGAGAAGGTGCTGAAACCTATGCACAACCTTCACATCGAGCCTGCGAAGAAGTACGCCGACATCATCGTGCCACAAGGCGGACACAACGAGGTGGCAATCAACCTGCTCACCGACTACATCAAAAGTCGCCTTATCGCCAAATAAGTAAACAATACATCAATCGAATATGAAATTTCCCTGGAATAAGACATCAAAACCAGCCACAGCACCAACAGCCGACACTTCAGCAGAGGAGCAGAACGAGCCACAACTCGATGCCCCCACCACAGAAAATGCCGAGGCTGGCAAACCCGCTACACCAAAACGAAACAGCAAGGATATCGTTGCAGAGCTCAACAGAGCGGGTGAAGCTAGCGAACTGGTGTTGAGCACCGACAATCTGGTGAAAAAGTATCGCCAACGCGTGGTTGCCAACCATGTGTCAATCAATGTGCGACAAGGGGAAATCGTGGGTCTGCTCGGTCCGAACGGTGCCGGCAAAACCACCACTTTCTACATGACCACCGGTCTGGTCACGCCAAACGAGGGCCGTGTGTTTCTCAACGATGTGGAAATCACCAAGTTGCCAGTGTATAAGCGTGCCAAGTTGGGCATTGGTTATCTGCCACAGGAAGCGTCGGTGTTCCGCACCCTCACAGTGGAAGACAACCTCCGCCTTGTGCTTGAAATGACCAACACCACACCCGAATACCAGCGCGACAAACTCGAATCGCTGCTCGATGAGTTCCATCTGCAAAAGGTGAGAAAAAACCTGGGTAACCGTCTTTCGGGTGGTGAACGCCGCCGTTGCGAAATTGCGCGCTGCCTTGCCATCAACCCCAAGTTTATCATGCTCGATGAGCCTTTTGCCGGCGTTGACCCTATCGCTGTGGAAGACATTCAGAGCATCGTATATAAGTTGAAGGAAAAGAATATCGGCATTCTGATCACCGACCACAATGCGCCCGAAACCCTCAGCATCACCGACCGCGCCTATCTGCTCTTTGAAGGCAAAATCCTTTTCCAAGGCTCCAGCGAAGAACTGTCGGACAATCCTGTGGTGCGTGAAAAATACCTCGGCCGCAACTTCATCTTCCGCCGCAAAAAATTCGATTAAACCCAAATCGGTCATTAGGGCTTGTGGTATTTCGGAGTTTTAGAAGAATGAATTTTGTTTGTCTTTTAATGAGTGATAGCGAACTATTACGAATTAAAAACAAGCAAAAGGCATCTTATAAAAACCGAAAGACCGCAAGAAGTAATCTAAAAAATCATTACACGTCCTAATGACCGATTTGGGTTAAAATCCCCACACATTTCAAAAAAAACACGAGAGTGCATCTTCATGTGATGCACTCTCGCTTTATTTCTGACCCGCCCTTTGGCATTATTTCGGTTCTGTGGAAAATTTCTGGGGATAGAGTAGGCATTGTTGCCGAATTGCGAATGGAATCAAAAAAACAAAAACATAAAAAACAGCCTTGGAGCAACGTGGAATGCTTCGCATTTGGCAGTGCGACTGTGCGCTTTGCGTCATTGGAAACGAGTTTCCATGCCGCCAACCACACGATCCCTCCGCCACCCTCTTACGAGGGCCTTCCACGTTGCACCAAGGATAAAAACCGCTCGCCGTTTCACGGCGAAAAAAACCTGATGATAAAATGATTTAAGGAGATTGTGTCAAATCTCCTAAACGATTTTGCATAGTAGGGACGCGATATTTCGCGTCCGCACCAAATGGTTGATATTCAATATAATACCGCATTATGGGCGGACGTGAAGTATCACATCCCTAACGGGATTGGTTTTTCGCCGAAGGCGAGCGGTTTTTATCCTTTTGGCGATGCCACCGACCTCGCTGGAGAGGTCGGCGTTGGTGATGTGGTGTGGCTGATTCAAGCCACTGCCTCGAACCACAAACCAAAGACAAACCAAAGGGACGGTTTTGGTTTGTGGTTTATGTGGTTTGATTGAAATCAGACATGCCACAGCACTAACGACAGGTGCGAAGCACTGGCATCGCTAAAAGGCTGTTTTTTATGTTTTTGTTTCAGTACCGCCAGTATTTAACCACAGAACCTTTATTTTTCGATGCGGATGGATGGGTCTTTGAATGGCATGATTTCGCCATACATGGTGAGGCTGCCTCGGTGGAACGTGGGGGTAACGTAGGCTGTGGCACTATCGCTATTGTAAGGAATGGTGATTTGCACATTCACATTGGAATATGAGCCAAGCACATTGAAGTTTAAATGCACGTTGCCCTTTTTGTCAATCTCCACATCTATATCGCCCACACGACCAGAGCAGGTGAATCCGCCCATGCCGTTCAAGCCCAATGAACCATTGTTGAATGCCGTTTGCACAATCGCCCCGTCGTTCTGGAGCAAAATGAAATTGGTGGCTGTGCTCAGTCCATACTCAGTGGGGCCACCGCCGAAGTACACACCGTCAACCTGCATCAGGAAGTGGCGGTCGTTGATGGCGCCAATCAGTTTATTGAATCGCACAGAATCAGTGTAGGCCTTAAACTCGCGCTTCTGCTCTTTGGTGAGCTGCACGGTGGCCGTACTATCGGTTTGAGCCACAGCTGCATTACAGAAAAACCCTCCGCACATGGCACAAAACACAAGTATCAATACTGCAAATCTTTTCATAACAAGAAAGGTTTTAAATCGTAAAACATATCGCAAATATATCACATTTTTCATTTTTCTATCGCCTCAATAGGAATTTTTATACCATTTTCACTAATTTTGTATATTACTTTCACACAGCAAAATATCGATATATATATGGCAGAAAAACAATATATCCGCTCTTTATCTACAAAGATTCTCATCGCCTTTGGCACCATGAGCGTGGGGCTCACGCTTTTTTCACTGTTTGCAACGCTCATCACCACCGATGGCGAACGCAGCAAATACGCCACCCTGCTCATGGGGGTGTTTCAAAACTTGGTGGTTTTCGGTTTGGCGGCTGTCGTCACATCGAAAATCTGCTATCGTAAGGTGCTGAAACCGCTGAAAATGAATGTGGCTCCCTCATGGAAAGGCATCGCCATGGTAGTAGCGGTGTATGTGGTGAGTCTGCCCGCACTCAACTGGCTGGTGGACTGGAATGCACATATCACATTCCCCGACTCCATGCAACAGCTCTACCACACATTAAGGAATTTAGAGGATTTGGCGCAGAAAGAAACCAACTTCCTCCTGCAAGGCAACGACCTGCTCATCACTATACTGATAGTGCTGGAGGTGGGCTTGCTCACTGGATTTGGCGAAGAGATATTTTTCAGGGGTGCAATTCTCGGCGCTTTTGAGCAGAAGAAAGGGCTCAACATCCACTTATCCGTTTGGTTTGTGGGCATACTGTTCAGCGCATTCCACTTCCAATTCTTCGGATTCTTCCCTCGCTGCTTTTTGGGCATTTGGCTCGGCTACCTGTTTGTGTGGAGCAGAAGCCTGTGGCTACCTGTCATTGCCCACGCTCTTAACAACGGTATGGTGGTAATTGTCGCCTACCTCACCGAGCAAAAAGTGGTAGGAGCCGATGCCATTGAGAAAATCGGTGTGCCACAAGCCGGCGAATTTCCATTGCTGGCACTCATCAGCGCCATCCTCACCATCGCCCTCATCGTCGCCACCTCCAAAATCCACTTCAGAAAGCACTGAAGATTTTTCCACTGGTAGAAAATTTCTGGGAATAGATTAGGCATTGTTGCCGGCTCGTGAATGGAATCAAAAACAAAAACATAAAAAACAGCCTTGGACTAACGTGGAATGCTTCGCATTTGTCGTAGGGATTGTGCGCTTTGCGTCATTGGAAACGAGTTTCCATGCCGCCAACCACACAATCCCTCCGCCACCCTCTTACGAGGGCCTACCACGTTGCCCCAAGGATAAAAACCGCTCGCCGTTTCACGGCGAAAAACCCCTGATAGAAAATGATTTCTTAAAAAGAGGTTGTACTATCCCAAAACGATTTTGCATGGTAGGGACGCGATACTTCGCGTCCGCACCAAATAATTGACATTCAATATAATACCGCATCATGAGCGGACGTGAAGTATCACGTCCCTACCGGGTTTTTCGCCGAAGGCGAGCGGTTTTTATCCTTTTGGCGATGCCACCGACCTCGTAAGAGGGCGGCGTTAGGGGTGTGGTGTGGCTGATTCAAGCCCCAGCCTGAAATCAGACATGCCACAGCACTAACAGCAGGTGCGAAGCACTGGCATCGCCAAAAGGCTGTTTTTTCTGTTTTTGTTTCTGTGCCCCCAGCATTTATCCACTGAACCATAATAGATTTTCGGTATTTATATGTGTGCATAAAAAAAGATTGCTCCCCAAAAATGGAGAGCAATCAAAATTGCGTAGGCTCGTAGCCTAAAAAAAGTGCAATTTATTAGAGGTTTTCGTTGTCCTTCTTCCAATCTTCTACAGCTGGAACGATACCGAGTTCAACGATTTCGTCACGCATCTTGCAGAGGTGTGCGTAAGAAGCCTTGAGAGAAGCGAGTTCTTCTTCAGTACCTTGTGGTTCAGTGTAGTGAACACCAGTTGCGTCGATAGTGGTAGGCATAGCCATCATCACGTTCTTGAAACCGAGTTTTTCGTCGTTCACGTAGCAACCTGCTGGCAAAGTGAACTTTTCGCCACCCATAGCAGCCTCAATCATCTTAACGGCTACGTAAGCAGGGCTCTGGAATGAGCTGCGTCCACGGAGCTTGATGATGTTAGAACCACCTTGGATAGTGTGGTGCTTGATTTCTGCGAAGCGTTCAGCGCTCAAGCCCATTTCTGCGAGAGGCTTGCCGTCAACCTTAACTTGAGAAGCGAATACAGCCATTTGTTCGCCGTGGCCACCGTAAGTCTTAGCGCCAGTCACCTTGTCTTGTTGTACACCGAATTCAAGTGCGAGAGCTTGTTGCAAACGAGTTGAGTCGAGAGCAGCGAGTGAAGTGAGTTGGTTTGGCTTCAAACCAGAGTGGATAAGAGCGGTAAGAGCTGTAACGTCAGCTGGGTTGAAGATCACAACCACGTGCTTTACGTCTGGGCAGTATTTCTTGATGTTATCGCCGAAGTCAGCAGCAATCTTGCAGTTACCCTTAAGCAAGTCTTCACGAGTCATGCCGTCCTTACGTGGAGCACCACCAGAAGAGATGATGTACTTAGCACCAGTGAAAGCCTTCTTAGCAGCTTCTGCAACCTTTTCAGGGTTGCCCATATCTTCCACTGCAGGAGCCACATAAGTGATGTTAGCACCTGGGAAAGCGCATTGTTGGATTTCATCGAACACACCGTGAACACCTGGTTCATAGATATCATAAAGACAGATGTTTGGAGTAAGGCCGAGCATCAAAACGCTCTGTACCATGTTTGAACCGATCATACCACCGGCACCTACGATAACGAGTTTTTCGTCAGTTAAAAATCCCATAGTAAGAATTCTTTAAAAAGTGATTAAAAATATAGTTGTTTTTATCTTTGTTTTCTATATGCAAAATTAATGAATTTAAGTATCATCACAAAACAAAAATCGGGAATATGTTAATTAAATAATGCTAAAGAATGAGCACTTACTTGTCTTTTTCGGAAATGAGGTGTGATTTATGCGCCACCCACTTGCTTTTTTTGATATTTTTGGAGAACTTTGCATTCGAAAATAAACATATATAATCACACTTTTTCATTCTCACTACGATGACCGAAAAATTCATTTCAGATTCTATCAAATACATCGGTGTCGACGACCCCGACCTCACACTTTTTGAAAGCCAATATGTGCTCGAAAACGGCATGGCTTACAATTCCTACCTCATCGACGACGACGAGATTGCGGTAATGGACGCAGTTGACGCACGCAAAATCGACGAATGGATGGACAACGTGAATCGGGAACTGGCAGGAAGAAAGCCAAGCTACCTGGTGGTACTGCACGTGGAGCCCGACCATAGCGCAGGCGTGAAAAAATTTCTGGAAACCTACCCTGAGGCAAAAGTGGTGGGCAATGCCAAGACGTTCACTTTCCTGAGCCAGTTTTTCAGCGATTTCAACTTCGACGACAAAAAAGTGGTGGTAAAAGATGCCGACACTTTGAAGTTAGGCAAGCACACGCTCACTTTCCTCACTGCGCCTATGGTACACTGGCCCGAAACGATGGTGGCATACGAATCTGCCGATAAGGTGCTGTTCAGTGCCGACGCTTTCGGTAAGTTTGGCGTGTATGATGCCGATAAGGACAACTGGACTTGCGAGGCACGTCGCTACTATTTCAATATTGTGGGAAAATATGGCGCACCCGTGCAAATGCTGCTGAAGAAGGTGGCAAATCTCGACATCAAGGTGATTGCCCCACTCCACGGCCCGGTGCTGAGTTCAAATCTGAAATACTATATCGACCTCTATAACACTTGGAGCAGTTACGAGCCCGAAGATAAAGGCGTGTTTATAGCAGTGGCTTCCATTCACGGCAACACGATCAAGGCGGTGGAAATCCTTGCCGAGAAACTGCGTGCGCACGGCGTGAAAGTCAGCGTCAGCGACATTGCCCGCGACGACATTGCCGAGGCGGTGGAAGACGCGTTCCGCTACGACCGTCTGGTGCTTGCCGCTTCGAGCTACGATGGCGGCGTGTTCACCCCTATGGAATCATTCCTCTCGCGATTGAAGCACAAGAATTTTCAGAACCGCAAGGTAGCTATCGTGGAAAACGGCACTTGGGCTCCCACGGCAGCAAAGACCATCAAGGCCACTTTGAGTGAAATGAAGAATATCACACTCGTGGAACCTGTGGTGACTATCCGCTCGGCTTACAAGCCCTCCGACGAGGCTGCTTTCGACGCGCTTGCCGAAGCACTGTGCAAATAATTCCTGACCACATTATTAATGAATATGGAACAAGAATTTGCATCTTCTTTGCTGGAAAACGCTGTGAGCGAATTTGCCAAACTCCCTGGCATCGGTCGCAAAACGGCACTGCGCCTTGTGTTGCATCTGCTGAAGCAAGACAAGCAGAACGCACGCCAGTTTGGCGAAGCCATCATCAAGCTCAGGGAGGAAATTCAATACTGCAAAGTGTGCCACAACATCAGCGAAACCGAGGTTTGCCCCATCTGCGCCGACCATCTGCGTGATGCCTCCACCATCTGTGTAGTGGAGAATGTGAAAGATGTGATGAGCATCGAAAACACGCATCAGCACCACGGCCTGTATCATGTGCTGGGCGGACTTATCTCGCCGATGGACGGCATCGGACCGCAAGACATCGAGATCGAATCGCTTGAAGAGCGTGTGAAATCGGGCGAAGTGAAAGAGGTGATATTGGCGTTGAGCGCCACAATGGAGGGCGACACCACCAACTTCTACATCTTCCGCCGTCTTGCCCCCTACCCCGATGTGAAAATCACGATGCTGGCGCGAGGTGTGAGCGTGGGCAACGAAATCGAATACACCGACGAACTGACCCTCGGCCGCTCCATCCTCAACCGCACCCTCTTCAGCGACACCTTCCACAAATCATAAGTTTTTTTTGATTTTATACACTGGTTTTTGACATCTCATACTACCGAACATGGCAGATAATTTCCTTGAATATCAGCGTGAAGCCTTCGAGGCACGCAAAGCAAAAAAAGAGCGTGAGCGCAAAAAGCGCCTACGCAAATACCTCGAAGACTACAAAAAGAAACTCGCCGCCCAAAAATCCCAACAGCAGCAACCAGACCTTCCAAATCCACCCCAACCATAATCCCAAATCGGTCATTAGGACGTGAAAGGATTTTTTTAGATCACTTCTTGCGGTCTTTCGGTTTATATAAGATGCCTGTTGCTTGTTTTTAATTCGTAATAGCTCGCTATCACTCATTAAAAGACATACAAAATTCATTCTTCTAAAAATCCGAAATACCACAAGCCCTAATGACCGATTTGGGATAAAAGAAGCACAGAAATATCATCAATAGGATAGATAATAATATACATGCTGCCCCGAAGAAGATGCAACGAAATTCCGTTAGGAATTTGATGTGTGTAGGCAGGTATGCAGAAAAGATGTAATGGAGCGAAGCGAAATGGAGTCTTTTCGAAATGCCTGCAATGGATTTGTCAGTATTATGCATTCCGGCGGAATGCGACAACATCAAAAAGCCCTATAATGGCGAAATTGCATCCCGCTGGGATGCATCTTTGTTATGCGATATTTGCAGGCATTTCGCTTCGGTTATGCTCCATTTCGCTTCGCTCATTTTGCATAACCTTCGCTGCATACCTGCCTACACACATCTAATCCCTACGGGATTTTTTCAGTCATCACTAAATAATTACAGAGACAACTTCTATATATTTTTCTATGCCCCCACTCAGAGTGCTCCTAAAGAGCCTTCCTCCCCAAAAGCCGCCAAATTTGCACCGTAAAAATGCAGTTTCCGTCAAAAACTGCATTTTTTTAGTGCAATTTTCGCTATTTCCTGCACTTTTTCAGTGCAATTTTAGTATATTTGCACAAATATAAAATGGTATGGACAGATTATTCAGTTTTTTCAAACGCAAACTCGAAGAAACCTCAACCGATTTTCTTCGCTACAAATACAACGAAATTCATTGGAATAGCCACACACTCGGATTGGTAGGACCTCGCGGTGTGGGCAAATCCACTATGCTTCTGCAATACATCAAGCAGAACCTCAACGCTTCGGAAACGCTGTACATATCAGCCGACCAACTGTATTTTGCCACCCACACCTTGCTTGAGGTGGCTGACCAATTCTCGAAAATGAATGGCAAACACCTGTTTATCGACGAAATACACAAGTACCCTGAATGGTCGCGCGAATTGAAAGAAATCATCGACACCTACAGCGATATGCAAGTGGTGATTTCAGGTTCATCTATTCTCGACATTTACCAAGGCATGGCAGACCTCAGCAGGCGTGTGCCCATCTATGAAATGCAAGGACTGTCGTTCAGGGAATATCTCGCATTTTTCCATGGCATTGAAGTGCCAGTATTCTCGTTGAGCGACATTCTCACCCACAAAGCCACAATTCCTGGAGTGGCACACCCTCTCCCACTTTTCAAAGACTATCTGCAACGAGGCTATTACCCCTTTGCTAAAGACGTGGATTTCGACATCGAACTCAATCAGGTTATCACGCAAACTATGGAAACCGATATTCCTAATTTTGCAAATATCAGCGTGGCGGCTGGGCGAAAGTTGAAACAACTGCTAATGGTGATAGCGAAAAGCACGCCATTCAAACCCGTTTATCAGAAACTCGCTGATGTCACTAATCTTAGTCGAAACGACATTCCTAACCACCTCTATTATATGGAGCGAGCAGGAATTATAGCCCAGCTACGCGACAACACCAGTGGCGTTCGTGGACTTGGGAAAGTGGAAAAGGTGTATCTCGACAACACAAACCTTATCTACGCATTGGCTCCCGAACAAGCCAACATTGGCAATTTAAGGGAAACTTTCTTCATGAATCAAATGCGAGTGAACCACAATGTGGTGTGCAGCAAGATTTCCGACTTTGAAATAGACGGAGCCACATTTGAAATCGGAGGAAAGAAAAAGGGACAAAAGCAAATTGAAACCGCAGCCAAAGGCTATATCGTAAAAGACGACATAGAATTTGGCTACGCCAACATCATCCCCCTCTGGGCTTTCGGCCTCAACTACTAAAGCAAAACAGCCTGCCTTAAATCTATTATTTTGATACAGATTTAAGCCATTTTAAGCAAACATGCATCTAATTGTTTATCAACACTTTAAACCTCAATCAACTCTTAAAGAATCTAAAAAAGCAGAAAAAAACACTGTTCTCAGGCAAGATTTGAGCAATGCCATGATTTAATGGGCAGAAACATAAAAAAATAACAATATGAAAACTACGATGAATTTATTTTTGACGATAGGACTTATTGCCTGTACACTCACTTTTAGCTCGTGCAACAACGACGACAACTATGAGATTGTAAAACGCCCCACAGCTCTCGTGACAGTTTATCCAAATGGTTCTGAAGGATTTATTATGCAACTCGACGATTCAACTTCACTTGTGCCCACCAACATGAAAGAATCACCATTTGGAGAAAAAAATGTGCGAGCACTTGTCAATTACACAGTAGAATCTCCAGCCACAAAGTCACCCCACAATGTGTTTGTGAATTGGATTGACAGTATCCGAACCAAACAACCCGTTGCCACATTAGGCAAAGATGACAACAAGATTTTCGGCAACGACCCAATAGAAATTGTTCGCGACTGGGTTACCGTGGCGGAAGACGGATTCCTCACACTACGCATACGCACTTTGTGGGGAGGACACATCAAACACACAATCAATCTTGTAAGTGGCGTAAACGCAGACAATTCCTATGAGTTCGACCTTAAGCACAACGCTAATGGCGACTGCAAAGGCTATTTAGCAGATGCTCTCATAGCTTTCGACCTCAATCCTCTGTGGAAAAATCACACAAAAGAAGTTAAAATTAAAATCAACTGGACATCATTCACAGGCAAAAAGACTGCTGAGTTCAAACTAAAAATGCACCCTGCAATATCCACTACATCCGACAATCAAATACGCTCTTTGTCTCGCCTTATATCATAAAATAGGTGAACGCAAAAGTGAACAACATCTGCAACAAAAAATATTAAGAGTACTCTACAACATTTATAATTGCACTCTGATTAAAGGTGGACGCATCATTATTTCATAGAGCACAAGTAGAACATAAAAAAACAGAAAAAAGAAATGAACACAATTAAATTATTTAAATTTGCAACATTAATTGTCTGTGCTGTATTCGCAATGACATTCACATCCTGCACCGACGACGACAATAACTTATCCACCATCAAGTTCAACCCCTCTGCGGTGGCAATAGCGGTTGGCAATTCACAAAACGTAACAGTTTCTGGTGGCACCGGAACCTACACCGCCAAATCAAGCAACGAAAATGTTGCTAAGGTAACAGTGAACAAGTCAAAAATAACCGTAAGCGGTATTGCAACAGGAAAAGCCACAGTAACTGTAACCGACTCTAAGAATGCGTCAAACAGCTTCAATGTCATTGTAGACAAAGGAATTGTGGTTGACAAGACTTCGGTTAGTATCAGTGTAGGACAAGAATGCGTAGTAGCTGTCAGTGGTGGCGCTACTCCATATACTGTAGTAAGCGCAAACACTAAAATTGCCACAGCATCTATCTCCAGCGGAAAGATTACTATAAAAGGTGTAGCAGCAGGTAAAACGACTGTCACCATTACAGACAAGAACATAAAGACTGCAACGATAGCTGTTGAAGTCTCAAAATAAGCATGCCTCCCAATTGATGGTGCAATAGCTTATACCCAACATGGTTTAGGCTTTTGCCCATCGTTGGTTCTCTGCGTTAAGACCAAATTATGCTCAGAACAACATTTAGAAGAGAGAAAACAGAAGAAGAGCACTGGCTCAAAAAGGCCATCGTTGGCGACCCTGCCGCCAACGAATGGATTTACCGTAAGTATGTGCGATACCTTTCGGCATTATGCTCTCGCTACATCATATCCGATGATGATATCAAAGATGTGTTACAAGAGGCATTTATAAAGATTTTCTCTTCTCTAAACAGCTTCAAGTTCCGTGGTGAAGGTTCATTAAAAGCATGGATGACAAAGATAACGCTAAATGAGACATTGAAGTTTGTCTGTAGCAATCAGCAATACAACTTTGTGGATATCGATTCTCCTAATATTGATATCACAAACGATGACGACATCAATACCGAAGACATTCCTACCGAAACGATACATCAGTTCATTCGAGAGTTGCCTGATGGCTACCGCACCGTATTCAATCTCTACGTTATTGACAACAAAAACCACAAAGATATAGCCCAACTGCTTGGAATCACAGAAAACACTTCCGCATCACAGTTGCACAAGGCAAAGGCTTTGCTGGCAAAAAAGCTCAAACAATATCAATCCATAAATTCCATTTGATATGAAAAAGAACTGGCAAAACGACATACACGACCGTATGAGCGACTACGAAATACAAGAGCCTAAAGGTCTTTGGGAAGACGTCAGTAAAAAAATGGCAGAAATGAAGGGCGAGTGCCAAGAGCCTCTACCCCAACCATTCTTCAATAAGACATGGCGCACAGCCACAAGGGCAGTTGTGGCAGCAAGCATTGTGCTACTACTGGGATATGCCGTACTAAATACCATAGGCAACAAAGAGGGCAACACTCTAAAATTTACGGGAGCGCGCACAAACAAACAAACAATTCGTCTGGCTGAACGCGGCATCCATAAGACTAATGAGAGCAGCAATCTCTTGGCTCAAAACGCACAATCAAATAGTTGCGAATTTGACGCAAACGCCACTTCTTGCCCACATATTGCAACACATTCGCAACACTCTGCCAACACAGCTTCCACCGAAGATACCTCAATCGGCAATCACGCAGAAAAAAACAGCGAAATTGAAAAGAGACAAACAGCTGACAATCAACAACCCTCCAACGAAAATAGCTATAAAGACAAAGAAAAGGAAAATTACAGTAAGCGTGCAAATCTTTTTGACGGCTATATGGCCTACAATGGTGAGAGAACGAACCATTCGCACTCCACAGTCCCATCACGATGGTCAATAAGCACATGCGCAATGGGGGCTGTCGGTGCATCAAAAACCACAACGTCGATTGGTGAATATACAGTAACTGCTGGTCCCGAAGGAGCTGATTGGGCCGACAACCCTATGCTTGGCATCAACCTTTTCAATAAAGGCAAGGAAGTGACAACAAAATATGCCCATAAGCTTCCCGTACGCATAGGGTTGAAATTGGCTTATGCTGTTAATTCCAAATTAAGCATCGGAAGCGGACTAACATATACGCGCCTATCATCAGATATGAGAGAAGGTTCGAAAGAAAACTTTTACACAGGTGAGCAAAAACTCAATTATATAGGAATCCCTGTTGATGTTAAATATAACATATTGTCATTCAAGCGCATAAGTATGTACGGAGTGGCTGGTGTGCTCACCGAGAAATGTATTTCGGGAACAACTGTTAAGAAATACACCATCAATAGCACTCAGAAAAAGACAGAGACCCTTGATATTGACAGTAAACCTATTCAAGTGTCAATCAATTTAGCAACCGGCTTACAATTGAATGTGCTTGAAAACGTTGGAATCTATGCCGAACCAGGTATTAGCTACTATTTCGACGACAACTCGCACCTTCAAACAATCTATAAGGAAAAGCCTTTCAATTTCAACCTAAATATTGGTGTCAGATATACCATAGGCAAATAATAGGCAATATCTTACTCCAACTAAAAAAAACGAGAAATAATGATGACAAAATTAAAAACAACAGTATTGATGAGCATTGTACTCTTTATGGCTTCATGCTCCAGTAACAAAGTTTTAACACAAGCTGACACATTAGTTGGCGCATACGACAAAAGCACAACCATTACCGACGAGGAGTTTTCTCTCTTTAAAACAGTGATGCAATCGCACAGCGATTTACAGCTTAAACCCATAAAAGTTTCACGCCAAGTTGTGGCTGGAACAAACTATAAGTATGAGTGCATCAACGAAAACAAGAGAACTGTTGAGGTGGTGATTTTTCAGCCACTACCAGGACATGGAGAAGCACGCATTTTGAGTGTCAACGGCAAAACTGACACTAAATAAACACTCGCAGACAAACAGTATAATCGCAGATTTAGACTCCCTATTTTTATGAGTTTCTAAATCTGCAATTATTTTATCATCCCAAGTGAAGTTTTACAAAGGTTGGAATTTGTTTTTGGTGTAGGCGAGGGCGGCTCCGAGGGCGGTGAGGAACACGGCGTTTTCGGGGATGTGGAAACGCACGCCGTAGAGGTCTTCCATCACGGAGAACACCTCGCGGCACTCTTCCATACGGGTGAGGTTGCCAATCATGCAGAAATCCTTGATGCCGCTATTGAGGGTGGAGAGCACAGCAGCCGATCCGATGGTTTCGAGCACCATCACGATGATGCCCTTCGCCACGTCTTCGTTCGACACCTGATTGTTCACCGCCTTACCGAAAAGCGATGCGGTGGCGTGCATGGGCAATCCTTCAAGCACATCCTTGCTGATGTCCTTGATTTGGAGATTCACTTTCGACAAATCGCCGTGCGACGCCATTTCAATCAGGTTGGGAATGTTGCGCACATTGAGCAGCAGTCGCGACAGTCCTTGCATGGTGCCGCCGCCCATACTGATACCGCCAGCGTGACTAATCACGTCGCCATTCACCTGCACCAGCGTGGTGCCTGTGCCCATCGACACCACCATCAGCGGATCGATATCGACGGCAAACTTCGCGCCCAAACCATCACATTCAAATTCGCCTGCGCGGCTCGTGGGAAGTCCGTAAATCGGAGTGGTCACCCCCGATGCGCCCACGCCGGTGAGCATCACATGCTCAATATCTGAAAGCGAAATGCTATTGTCGTAAACGTATTTGCCAAATGCGCCAAAAAGCGAAGTGATGGGGTCGGCAGCGGTGATATACATCGGCGATTGAACCACGCCGTTGTCCAATCCAATAATCTTGGTGGTGCTTCCGCCCACATCAATACCTATTACAAGTCCCATTTATGCGGTTGTTTTGATAGTTGTAATTGCTATTTTTTTATTTTTACGCAGTAAAATTAGTGCTTTTAGTGAAATGCACAAAAAATTTCGTAAATTTGTATGATTTTCAGATAAAAAATCGCTGAATTTTGGACATAACAATCGTCATAGTGAGTTTTCGTGTGAAGCACTTCCTTGAGCAGACCATCCGTTCAGCCCAGGAAGCGCTCAAGGGATTGTCGGGCGAAATCATCGTGGTTGACAACAATTCCGCCGACGACACCATGCCATACGTCAAGCCAAAATTCCCCAGTGTCACCTTTATTGAGAACAAGGAGAATGTGGGGTTTGCCCGCGCCAACAACCAAGCCATTATGCAAGCGAAAGGCACCTACACGCTTATCCTCAACCCTGACACCATCATCACCCCCGAATGTCTGCGCAAGTGCCTCAAATGGATGGCGCAGCACCCCCACTGCGGTGCTATCGGGCTGCACATGATTGATGGCAACGGCCAATTCCTGCCCGAATCAAAGCGCGCCTTCCCCACTCCGTGGGTATCGTTCTGCAAGATTTTCGGGCTTTCCAAACTATTCCCCTACTCACGGGCTTTCGCAAAATACCACCTTCGCTATCTCGACGAGTTTCAGCCCCACGCCATCGACATTTTGGCTGGCGCCTACATGTTCTGCCGCACCGATTTGCTTCAGAAGATAGGTGGGTTTGACGAAGATTTCTTCATGTATGGCGAAGACATCGACCTCTCCTACCGCATGGTGAAAGAGGGCTACCAAAACTGGTACTTGCCTGTGAACATGCTCCACTACAAGGGCGAAAGCACCAAAAAAGACTCGATGCGCTATGTGAAGGTGTTCTACGAGGCGATGCTCATCTTCTACCGCAAGCACTTCCCTCGCTTCCGCGCCGTGGTTTATCCTTTCATCAAACTCGGTGTGCTGGTGCGTCAGGGACTGGCTGTGGCTCGCCGCCTTTTCAGCCGCCTTTTCGGCAAAAGTAGCACTCCGATTGAAGACCGTGCCGGCTGGGTGATTCTCAGCAGCAAACCCGATGCGGTGGCAAAGGCTGTGGGAATCAAGGATTACACTACCAAGATTCCCGAATCTAGCGCGGCAAATGTGCTTATCGACGATGCCTCGCACAGTTATGAGCACATCGTGGGCACCATCGCCGCCAACCACTCCAAAGACCGCTTCTTTCACATCTACGCCAATGAAAGCGGCATCGTGATTACCCCAAAAATGAATTGACGCAAATGGCAAACCTGCTCAGCAACGATAAAATTACGCTTCGGGCGATGGAACCCTCCGACATCGACCTCATCTACAAGTGGGAAAACGATACCTCGCTGTGGACGGTGAGCGATACCGTGGCGCCCTATTCGCGTGAGGCGCTGATGCTCTACATCGCCAACTGCGCCAACGACATCTACGCCAACAAGCAACTCCGCCTTATGGTCACGCTCACCGCCACAGGCGAAACCGTGGGCACGGTGGATTTCCTCAACTTCAACCCCATTCACAATCGTGCCGAACTGGGTGTGTATATCTGCAAGGAACACCAGGGGCAGGGACTTTCTGCCGAAACGATGAAGATAGTGAACGCCTACGCCGCCCAGGGCATCGGCTTGCGCCAGCTGTATGTGTATGTGCCCGAAGACAATGCCGCCAGCATAGCCATGGTTCGCCATGCCGGATTCGAGGAAGTGGGCATCTTGCAAAGCTGGATAAAAACAGGAAAGGAATACCACAACGTGGTACTCCTCCAAAAAATCTATTAATGGTTCAGAGGATAAATACTGCGGGCACAGAAACAAAAACATAAAAAACAGCCTTTTGTCGATGCCTGTGCTTCGCACCAGTCGTTAGTGCTGTGGCATGTCTGATTTCAAGCCGAGGCTTGAATCAGTCACACCACACCCCTAACGCCGCCCTCTTACGAGGTCGGTGGCATCGCCAAAAGGATAAAAACCGCTCGCCTTCGGCGAAAAACCAAACCCGGTAGGGACGTGATACTTCACGT
>SFGS01000020.1 GCA_004557565.1 Bacteroidales bacterium
AAGATAAGTGAAAATTCTGACATGGCAAAATCCTGGGCAACTTTTTGTTGCTCAGGAACTTAAAAAGTTATATTTGTAATAGTGTTGCGGAATTAAGGTCCATCAATTATTTCTGAGAAAAATTCGCCAATAATTAACGCTTAATGGTCAAAAAACAAATTCCCCAAATCAGCCATTTAGACAGATTTGGGGAATTTAATGTATTGTTAGGATTTTAGTTTTCGCTTGCGAAGAAGTCGAGAATCTGCTTCATCAGCAAATCGCGCACTTCACGGCTAATGATGGTTTCGAATGGGAAACCGAGCACTGCGGTGCGATAGCCTTCGCGGCGGCTGACGATGCCGGCATTTCGGTTGTTTTCGGTGTAGCGCATGAATGGCATACTAAGTTTGTCGGAAGCGAAAATGGAGTTGGGCGATTCCACGCAATACATCTTGTTGCTCAACTCGTTATTATACTTAATGTCGGTATAACCAGGTATTTGCTTCACGGCTGTGGGAATGGTGTAAACCTCGCCTGTGCACGAGGCTTGATTGCCACCCCAAGCGTAGCCCATCACATTTTTTGCGAACGCCACTTCCTCAGCATTTGGCGACTGATGATCAAAGACATCGCTTGCCACATACGCGCCCGTGAGCAGCACATTTGCCCCGGTTTTTGTGGCATTTTCCACAGCCTGCATCAATGCCGGTGAGAGCAATTTGTATTTGCTCGGATAAGCACCGTAGCCCACTTTGGTTTCTTTTTGCTTACCGGCAATAATGTCGAGCACCTTGTAACCATCCAATTTTGCCACGCCTTGTTCCACAGCTTTCACGCTGGTGGAAACGAACGAGTAGCCAGCCGCCATGAGCGATTCGCCATGCACGGCAGGGAAATCGAATGTGTTGCCGGCTATCACTGCGCCCTCATAGTCGCTGTGCGAACTTCCAAAGCCACCACGAGCATCGCTCCAACCTGCGCTACGGCGTTTCTCATACTGGCTGCCGATATAGTTGATGCCTTGAATGTATGGCACACCGTGGTCGGTTTCGTCGGTGAAGGTTGCAAAATCGCCTTCATCAACCCAGTCGGGTGCGCTCACACGAGTGAAGGCATTCACCACCATGGCTGTGCCTTTTGAAGCAGGGGCCACACCGAGCGAAAGCACTTCGCTTGGGAAACTGCGGCCGCCATCGTTCATCGCCTGAATGCGATAAGAGTGAATTTCGTTATCGGTCACTTTTGCCATATACTCTGCACGCTCCACCACGGCAATTTCCTTAAATGCGCCACCGTGTGCACCCACACGCTCACTCACCACATATTTGGTTGGCATGGCTGTGGCTTCAAGACTATCAACGGTAGGTGCCCAAGAGAGCAAATATCCACCGTCTTTAGGAGTGATGGCAAACGAATTGACAGGCAACGGTTGTACCACCACATCGCGATGGTCGCGCTTGCCGATAAACTTCAAAATACCTTTATATATGGCACGGCTCGACGAGAACAGGAAGTCGGGGTCAAGACCGAGACGCATATCAGCGAAATTCTGGTGCGACAAGTATTCGAGCAACATACCAGGCACTTGTGGCACACGAGTTTCATACAGGTTTTGTTGGCTTAGACCACGGTTGGTCCAATGTGGGTCGAACTTTGCGCGCGCATCATCCACCAACTGGCGACCCACCATGTCGGCAAGGTAGCGCGACACGATGCGAGGCGTGCCGTCGGCATAGTTGCCGAAATTGTTGGCGCGATAGAGGCTGAGTGTGCCGATAGTGACATCATCGGAGGTGACACCAGCATCGGTATGGAAGGCGAACGACAAATCGAGTGGCACACGCAAACCTTTTTCCTGATTTGGGATCGCTTGCGAACCTCCAGCCAAATAGTTCACCCACTCGCTACGGCTACGAAAATCGTCGGCGTAGTCGGTAAGTCCGTGCGACACGGTGTAAACGCTGTCGGGGAAGCCGCACCACTGCAAATATGAGCGTGACCCTTCCACAAAGCGAGGCGCGCCACTGGTGATGTACTTGTATTCAACACCTTCCTGCTGAAGACCCGAACTCCAGTCGTAGCCACCAGCACGAGCGATATTTTCCTCGGTGGCAGGCAATGCGCATCGTGCAATATTGCCCATACCACCACCCACTTTAATGGCATCGGTAGTCACCACTCCATTCTTGCACTTGCTGGCGTTGGTGACGGTGAGCACATCCTTGTTCATGCCCTTCTTGAGAGGGAATGTGCCGAGATACACCCACACACCTCCCGACATGCGCTGATTCACGGTGAAGGTGCGGGTGATGCCGCTGGCGTTCACAATATATTGGGCATCGTTCACGCTGTTGGGGAGCGTCTTGTAAGAAATATAGAGGGCGAAATCGCCATCTTCAGGCATTTCCACATCGTAGGTGGCTTTGGAGAGTTCGCCTTTCTTCACCGCTTCCACCATTCGGGCAGTGCCATCGGTGAACGGATTCTCAAAATCCTTGTAGGTGGCTTGCTTGTGGGCAAAACCCACGCCGGCATCAGTCCATGCCTTCTTGCCGCTCTTTTCAGTGTAGGAGTGTTGGGCGAGGTAGCCATCATTATCCACAATCATTTCCACCGTGTGCACATCACGCTCACGAGGGTTAAACACGTAGGCACCGGCATTTTCGAGCATCGGCATCACATAGGGAAGCACATAACTCATGGGGTAAAGGTCCTCGATGGTTTGGAACAAGCGAGGGCGCTGCCATTCCCAGCAGTTGATTTTTGGCTCGTAGTACAAGCCGTGGCTGTGCCACATGGCTATCAAATTGCCATCAAGTGCCTTGGAGTAGCGGCGCGACGGACTCACTTCGGTGACAAATGGTTCGTGCTTGCGCACAAACTTCTTCGGGAAGGTGTAAAAATACTTTTCCACATCGTCGCCATTCACGGTGATATACACCTGCTTCACTTTGGCATTGTCGACAAACTGGGCTTTGATGCCAGCCTTCAGTTTGCCCACAAATTCGGGCGTGAGATAAATGCGCGAGAAATTATCGGTGAAGTCAACCTTGAGGCTGTCGCCCGACTGCGTAAGCGAATTCACTTTCACATTGCCGATGCGCATGTTCGGTTCCATCATCGGACGCAGCACCGAAAGCACGCGCTCACTCTCGGCCTCGCCCATGGTTTGGGCATAAGCCATGGCGCAGCTTGCTGATAGAGCCAACGCCAGTACCAACTTTTTCATATTCTTAGTTTGATGTATGATATAAAATTTGAGAAGCTGTTTTTATCTCGGAAATAAAAACAGCTTCTGAGCTTATTAATCGTTGGCGTGGAATGCCACCAGACCTGGCATTGAGGCACGCACTATTTTCTTGATGTTTGCACCATAGCGACCTGCCACCGAAAGCAGCACCTCGCTATACTTACATGCCACCGAACCCACAAAGCACAATGGATAGTTCTTATAGTCGTACTGTAAGATGGTGCGCTCGAAGAATCGAACAAACTCGTTATACACTAAATTGTAAACGTATTCATCATCCAAATGGTCAGCTAAGAAGAAACTGTAGTTGCGCAAATTTCGGTTGGCGTGAGGGTTGTTATACACCTCGTCCATCACCATGTCGGCAGTCACGCCAAACTCTTCCACAAATTTGTCTCTCAAATCCACCGGAACAAGACCTTTCAGAATGTCGCCCACAAATAGGCGACCCATGGCTGCACCACTGCCCTCATCGCCGAGGATATAGCCACCAGAACGCACACGCTGCACAATTTCCTTACCATCGTAGAGGCAGGAGTTGGAACCGGTGCCGAGAATGCACGCAAGTCCTGGCCCATGTACCAGCAAACCGCGAGTGGCACCCACCAAGTCGGAGTCGACACTGACCGGCGTCTTGAACTGGGCAACAAGTGAAGATTCAACAATTTTGTTTTTTTCGGGGCTGGAGCAACCTGCACCATAATAGTAAACATGGCTCCAGCGGCGCTTGAAAAATTCAGCAGGGAGACCGAGGCGAATGATGTGGCTGATTTCCCTTCGGGTTTGGAAGAAGGGGTTCAAGCCTTCGGTATAGGCATGACCTATGATGGTGTCGCCTTGCACCAGTGCCCACTCTGTGCGGGTGGAGCTGCTCTCTGCAATCACTTTGATATTTTCGCTTGCCATAAGATAATTTAGACTTCAATAACTGAAGACAGATTTTTCAAAATTGATTTCCTATATCAATTTTTTTAGAAGAATTTTAGTTTTATAGCGCAAAATTAGTCCTATTATAATAGCTATACAAAGAAGCACAAGATTTTCACACGAATTTAACACCCGAAAACATCTATTAACTCAAAAACAAAAACGAGACGGGTGTGTAAAGAATGATTTTAACATCTTTACACACCCGTTAGGTTTTGTTGGGTAGTTTCTGAATTAGTGCATCACCATCACTTTATGAGTTGACACTTGACCAGAAACATATACTTTGAGCACATACATGCCTGAAGCCATATCAGCCACATTCACGAAGTTGGCACCATTTGCAGCCACGAGCTGGCCCTTGGTGTTGAAGAGTTCCACCTTCTCGATGAGGGCATCGGCAGCAGCCACGATGTAGTCGGATGCTGGATTTGGACCAACAGTCACATGACTCACTTGGTTCATATCGTTGATACCGCTTGTTGAAGCCTTGAGCACATTGTCGAACTTCATGGTTCCACTCAAACCGAATGGAGCTTCGGTATCAGAACCCTTGCGCAATCTGTAGCCCACAAACTGGTAAGCCTTGCCTGCCTCAAGAGCAGAAAGCTTCTTGGTGATGTATTTCCAACCGTGGAAGTTGACTGCGCCAAGAGGTTCAAGCACTTCTGCTCCATTTTCATCACTGAAAACGGCACAGAGTGTGTTGTAACCCATATCACCCCAAACGTGCGCACCGAGTTGGTCGCCTACGTTGAATTTCTCTGCGCTTGGCTTAGTCATGCGGAATTCAACCACACCACTTGGATCGTAGTTGGCGAATGTGTATGCCACCTGAATAGCCTTGCTGCCAAACAACTTATCAGTTACGGCTGTCAGCTTAGCAGTAGAAGGATTCGCACAATCTCTTTCAATTAATTGATAGTCAGCCACAGCCTCGAAATCAGCCACCACTGTGCCGTCTTTAGCCTCGCCGGCATCAACAGCGGTAAACTTATATTCCTTGCCTGCCTCCAGTTGCAAACCGATAGTGTCGCAAAGGGTCTTATCTACCACAAAGCGGTATTCTTCGCCAGGAACGAGGGCTTTCAGCAATGGGAGTTTGCAATAGCCGTAAGCATCGCCTGCCTTGTTGTTCTTGATGGCGCGCTTGCTGAAATCGAGTTGATTGCCCGCTTTGTCATAAACATGGAAATAACTCGACAAGTTGTAGGCGTTGAGCAAGTGAGCGGTTCTAAATTCCATGAAGGCACCAGCCTTGAAGTGAACTTGGTCGCCATCGGCAGGGAACACAGCCAATGGATAGATGTGGTTGCGGTCGGCAGTCTTGAACTTGAAAGTGAAATCTTCGGGCATTTCCACGCCACCACCGTGCTTAGCGCTCTTCTTGAGCGTTACGGTGTATTCAGTATTCACGTCATAAGCATCGGTAGGAGTGAAAATCATGCGATAGTTGGTGTCTTCCCACTTCACTGTGCCATCCACCTTAGGAGTGATGGTGAGAGCTGCCTCGGTGGCATCAACGTCCATATCCCAGTTGAATTGGAACACGAGAGGTTCGTTACACTTCACAGGAGCGTCGCCCTCTTTCCATACTGGAGAGTAAGAAACCACAGCAGGAGGAGTGTTGCGCACACGCTTCATATCCACATTCATGTAAGTGGCATCGTCGGCTTTCACCTCAATTTGCACTGTCTTGGTCTCATATTCTGGGTTGGAGATTTCCACATTGTAAGTGCCTGGATTCACATATTTGAACACGAAGATTCCATTGAAGTTGTTGTCGGTGGTGTAGGTTTGCACCACGGTGCCTTCGCCATCAATCAGTTTCACGAGAGCACCGTTCACTGGCTGACGCTTGTCGGCACCATACATCACGAGGATGCCCTCGCGTGGACGGCGGTCGTCGCGCACGTTACCCATCACCACACCAGTGGTCAATTTACCGCTAATGCCGAAGAAACTGTCGGCACCACGAGAGAAGTTGAAACCTTCTACCCAGCAATAATCCTTGTTGATAAGGCGGTAAGTTTCGGGATAATAGTCGTGGAACGAACCTTCATCGAGCATGGCGTTGGTCTTGTTGCCACGAAGCACGCCGTAGCCTTGAGTGCCCCATGATGGCTGGAAGTTCCAGTCGCCCCACACTTGGTAATTAGGGCTGCTCCACACTGTACATTCGTTGCCGATGATGAATGGAGCCAATTTTTCGGTGAGCACTTTGCACTGTGGATTCTCTGGTTGGTCGGTGTAGCCACGGAAGAAGCCCATAGGGAAATTCACGCGTGCTCCCTCGCCCTGACCAGTAGCGTTGCTGTGGATTGAGTAGAACACATCAGCACCGCTGTTGTTACACAGGCGAACGATGGTTGAGAGCGCCAAGTCGTCGTCCTCGGTGTTGGTTTCGCGCGAAACGGTCACCTTATAGCCCTTTTTCCACAAAATTTCACGAAGTGCAAAGCACTTATACATATTGGAGTTTGATTCCCAAAAGCCCATAGTGTCGCCTTGCGCGTAGGGATAGATGGGCACGTTACGGTCGTCGCTGGAGTGGCCACCGTGGCCGGGGTTGATATACACATGAGGTTGGTCGGTACTTGCATTGGCAAGATTAAAACCTAACGCTGCGACAAACAGCAGCATTACTGAAATTAAAATCGTTTTTTTCATCGTTGCTCGCTGTTTAATTATTCGTTGATATTAATTGTCATTTGATAAAGCAGACCATCGATTGTGGTGTAAACAATCTTGCCGGCAGCGGCAGTTGGCTGCATCGACATTGATGTTTCTGAGGTCAAGTTGGTCTTGAAAGTGCCATCAGCCTTAATCAGCATGATTTGTGAAGAAGTGAACTGGTGACCGTCGTCCTTGGCATTTTGAGCCACGATATAGTCGTTGTTGTACCAGCATGGCATTTCATATTTACCGAGCATAGAAAGCACCTTGCCGTTGAGGTCGGTGACCACGATGCCCTTGCCTGCAGCGAAGAATGCCACCTTCTTGCCATCGGGAGAGAGTGATGCCCACAGATAGCCAGCGTAAGAAGGCACTGGGGTGTATTCCTTGGTCACGCCATTTTTGGTGATGTAAAGCACTGAACCTTGCACACACACAGCGGTGCCCAAACCCTTTGCTGGGGCAAACGATTTCTTTGCGCCCTTGAAGCCATTGGCACGAGTGCCCAATTCAGGGCGAACATAGCCGTGCTGAGCCTCAAGCACCACTTCGCTCTTGGCAGTGGCGTTGTCGTAACGCATACCTGTGCGGTAAATCAAGCGATTGTCGCCCATCTTTTGAGTCACATAGTAAACATCGCCATTCGCGCTGAACGAAGCGTCGATACCTGCACCCATTTCGTCGCTGATGCGGCTCACCACATTGTCGGCGAAATCATACATCTTCAAACCATACGATTCACCGCTCGCAAAAAGCAGTTGAGAGCCAGTGCTGTTGAGCACTGGATAGTAGGCAGGTCCTTCCACGCCCTTGAGCAACCGTGTGTTAGAAGTCACAGTCACCTGCTGTGCGCTTGCCACCAGAGCAAGACCACCTACCAAAGTAAGTAGAGTTTTTTTCATCTTGTATAAAAGTTAATTAGTAATGTCGTTAGCACAATATGCAAAGTTAATGATAATTTTCCTAATATCCCCAAAAACCAAAAGTTAAAACACACCCACCCCACCCAAAATCACCACCCAATATCACCACCCAGCGGTTAGCGATAAGCGAGTTTAAGTTTGAGCACTCAGAGTGCTCCGAGTGATTTACAGTTCGTACAAATCATCTAATTGAACTTCTGCTTGAATGTCCCCCCAGTATTCATTCCGAGTTAAGCCATCGGTAGTAACCATAATGGAATGAATTGCTTTTTTCGTGCCGGTTACAGCCTGGAACACATTACGTTTACGGGCAAGTTCATCTGAATAATCCGAAGTGATGGTGTATGAATTCTTCGAGTATTTCATTTCGCATACATCAATTATCCCATCGCTACGGTCTATAAGCAAGTCTATCTGAACTCCAGGTCTGCTGATGCTCTCATCCGGCAAGCAGCGCCATGCATATTCATTGGTCAGGATTCCACTAATACCAAGTTTCTTCTTAATTTGGTCAACATGCCACAGGCAAGTGCGTTCAAATGCCAAGCCGCACCATGTATTATACTTTGGAGTTCCCAACATTGATCTCCAATAATTTGATCCTTGACGCGTTCCATCTATGAATTCGTAGTAGAATAATGTATAGTGGTCTATCAACTGGAAAATATCAGATTTTGTCCGATACCCCATCATGGTGTAACTACGAATAAAACCACACCACTCCAAATCTTTCAGAATGTCAGAGAATGCCCCGTTGTCTTCGAATCTGCCTGCCGTCAACAAGTCTTTTCGAGTCATGCCCATCTTTTTCTTGGCCAATAACTCAATTACACGAACGTATGGTTCTGGTTTTTTGAATAAAGAAGCATATAGCATCTCAAATTCGTCATGTAACTCTCCGTTAGGCGAAAAAATCAATCTATCAATCTCGGCTGTTATGCTTGTTCCTTTTTGCAACAAACTCCAATAATATGGCACACCACCAAATATCATATAGGCTTCCAGAATCTGCTTGCGATTCAACACAATGCCTCTTGACCGAGCCAACTTCTCGCATAATCCCAAAGGGAAAGGATTGAGGGAAATACGATGGTTCAATCGATTATGAAGCCCGCCTTTATTCTTTATTATTTTTTTTACCATCCATGAGGTACTACTTCCGCACACCACAAAAACGATATCCTTTCTTGCAGATGCCCATCCATTCCAAAAAAATTCCAGTTCGGAAAGAAACCCGGAGCGTGGAGCATCCATCCATGGCAATTCATCAAGGAATACGACTTTCTTTCCTTCTGATAGATTAGCGATGAATCGTTTGAGTTCACTAAAGGCATCGCCCCAGTTAGTCAGTTCTGGAGTGTCTTTTTGTCCGTGCTCCTTAAGTGCACGACGAAAACGCACCAACTGCTTTCTTGCTGTTAAATTCGCTGCACCAGTAAATTGAAAGTCGAATCGGTTTTCGAAGGTTTCTCTGATTAGGAAAGTCTTACCAACACGACGTCTTCCATACACTGCAATAAACTGAGAATACTCTTCATTTAGAGCATTCAGTAATACTTCTTTTTCTTTTTCTCGACCAATTAGCATGGCACCCATTATTTTTAATTCACGCCACAAATATAACACTTTTTCGTGAGTAAGCAAGCGGAAAGTTCACAAAATACACACATTCCGCAATTTTACTAACGAAATACAATTTTAGGGTGTCTTTAATGGTCACAAAAAAAAATCGTGTAAAATTTGTGGTGATTTGTGGCTGAAATTAACCACGAATTTCACAAATTACACGAATATTTTTTCTATGTTGAATCTGTTGAATCTTGTGTGAGGTTTCCTGCCCTTACCAACAAAATTCTAATTTCTAACTTCTAATTTCCAACTTCTAACTTCTAATTTCTAATTTCTAACTTCTAATTTCTCAAAAAGCTACTGTCCGGTTTCGCCGTTGGCGATGGCGGATTCGTCGGACTCGGTGGTTTCGCTGTGGACTACGGTGATTTCTTCTTCGCATTCAACGGCATCGGGCTGGGTGACGACGGTCACGTTATAGTAGGTGGTTTTGTCGGCTTTCACCTCCAATTCGTAGTCCTCCACACCGTCGATAGCCACCAGATAGCGTCCGGGACGCACACGAGTGAAGCAGTAGAAGCCATTGTTGTAGTTGTCGATTTGATAGGTTTGGATAGGATTTCCTTCCAAGTCGCACAACTCCACAGGCACGCCGTTGAGAGGCTGGTAAGCATCTTTACCGAAAGAAGTGAGTCTTTTGCCCTTGCGTGGATAGTCGTAGCGCACAATGCCAGCCACCATGCCGAACTGCTGCGCAGGGCGATTGAAGAATTTATCCAGCGAACGGCTGTTGATGGTAGCCAACAGTCCGCAATAGTCTTTATTGAGCAAGCGTTCGCGCTCTATCTGATAGTCGTGGAAACAGTTTTCAACCAAAATGCCGGGCAATTTGTTCCATCTAAACACGCCCAAGCCAGAACGATTGCGATAGAACGACCAGTCGCCATGAGTAAGACCTCCGCGGCTCCATGAAGTGGCCTCGCAGTCGGCGAGGTTCGATGCCACGATTCCTGCAAGTTCTTCACTGCCTTCGGCAGTGCCTCCACCGTCGTAACCACGATAAATGGCAAATGGAAAATTCACACGACGAGTGGCAGAACCGGAAGAATTGCTATGAATGGCGAAAAACACATCAGCACCGCTATTGAGCGCCAACTGGTGAATTTCGAAAAGGTTCAAATCATCGTCAGTAGTGTTGTTGACACGCGACATAAACACCTCGTAGCCACGACTACGCAGAATATCCTTCATAGCCATAGCACCTTTCAAATTGCTGTCAGACTCGTAGTATTCCACACGAGCCTGCATACCCTCGTTGTAGAATGGGCATGGACGGTCGTCGCTGTCGTGTCCACCGTGACCGGGGTTCAAAAACACGCGTGGGCGAATCTGCCCAGCCACCACACCAGTGTTTTGTGGGCTGCGTTTTTTGGAGCGATGTGGAACGGTTTGCTCCTGCGCTGCTTTTTTTGTTTTTGGAGGTGGCACTTCACCTTGGCTACGAGTGCTACGCTGTGCCATGGCTGGCACCGACAGGGCGAAACAAGTGATGAGTGCTATTGAATATTTTATAAATTTCATTATTCCTTATATTGTTTTGAGCAAGCCTTTAGGAACTGCATTTATTGGTTTGCCTCCTGATTTTCGGCAGCCTGCTTCTCTGCTTCGATTCGTGCGGCCTCTTCAGCCTTTTCCTTCGCTATGCGCTCTGCTTCCAAGCGCTCTTGCTCCAAGCGCACCTCACGCTCTTCTGGAGTTTCGAGCGTAAGCAGTTTCACGCTACCGCCCTTGGTGGTGTAGATCACGTGGTTGCCGCTTACGGAAGGCATCACGCACTCGCCACTGGCAAGCGACTGAATGCCCCCAGTGCCATCAGCACGGAAAATGATGATGTTGTAGCCCAGTCGGCCACGACCTTGAGCCACAATCAAATCGTTGTTATACCACTTTGGCATCAAGCAACCACTTAGTTTGTTGAGCACACGCCCATTAGTGGCGTCGCAAATGTAAAGTCCCATAGCAGGCACATGGAAAAGCACCTTGCTGCCATCGGGCGACACATCCACCCACAGATAGCCTGTCTGCACATTCACTGGTGAATAGGTGTGCTTCTCGCCATTGCGATAAATATAGAGTTTTGAGCCAAGTGCCCAAGCAAAGGTGCCGGCATCACGAGTGTTCCATTCCTTCTGCTCGCCTACCACTGCAGTGCCATCGGTGCCGTTAATGGCATGAACTGCGCCATGCTGAGGCGAAAGCACCTCACGGTCGGAGCCAGATTCGGGGTCGTATTCCCTGCCCGAACGGAAAATAAGGTGGTCTTTGTTGATTTTCATCGACACATAGTACACCTTGCCGTTTTTGCCGAAGATAGCCTCAAATCCAGGCACACCTTCATCGGCAACCACGTCGCGCTTTTGAGTGTCGAGGTCGTATATGTAGAGTTTTTTCGCATCAGTGGGAGCAGAAATCACTTTTTTGCCATCGGGGCTGAGTTGTGGGAAATAGCCCTCGCATCGCAAATTCTGCTTGCTCCTCACATACACATGGTTAGCGGCTGTGGCACAAACCGCTAAAAATGATAATGCGATAAACAAAATTTTTCTCATTGTTTCTTTTTTCCTTAATAAAATACTCACAAAGTTACGAATAAATGGCCACAATGCCAAAAACCGAAAGCGTGCCACCACGTTCACAGAGCGACTTTTAACGCAAAAAATCGCACCGAGAGCATGGCAGAGCAAGCACATTTTGCAAAGTACAAAATTAGTTTAAAAAATAATAATAAGGAGAGTCAACAAGTCAACAAGTCAACAAGTCAACAGGTCAACGAGGCAACAGGTCAACGAGGACATGAGGGGCGCACAATTCGAAAATTCGATTCTTCGAAAATTCGAGGATTCAAGAATTCGTGGAGGTGTATAGACAAAAAAAGGAGGAGAAATCGGCTAAGATTTCTCCTCCCTACAGTTATTCAATCACTTCTTTTCTATTCTCTTGTCAGTTTTTGAACACCGTCAACCCAAAGATTGGTCTTGTTGCCCTTTTTCTGGTTCCAAAGTGTCAGATGGCTCTCAGAGCCATTGTCAAAGCCGCTGTCGGTGCAGTTGTTGATATACACATCATAATCTGGGCCTAAGCTTGAGTCAATTTCAATAGCTGCCTTTCCTTCAACTGCTTGAGATGCAGTGAAAGTGCATTGATTGAATGTGGCTGTTTGTTCAAGAGTTGCACTTTCAGAGTAAATCAGCACACTTTTACCTGCACAGTTGAATTTACAGTCGGTGAAGGAAATTTTATTGCTGCCGTATGTCCATACGTTGTAGCTCTCCCCATCGTTTTGAGTGAATGTGCAACCCACATACTGTGCATCTACTGCATAGCTAAAGTGCACACCAGTAAATTTGCAGTTTTCATATTTAATGGCTTTTGCATGCTGAATGCCAACATAGTTACCGTTTCCGAATGCCAATTCCACATCTTGGAATTTCACACTCTTACCGGGCCATGCTACAGCAGTTGGAATTACAATTTTTGAGCCAGTGCTACCCATGATAGTCACATTGTCGCCCACGGTAGAAGGCAGGCTGAAACTTTGGTTAGCAGCCAATTTCACCACGGCACCGTCTTCAAGGACAGCCTTTTTGAGTTGGTTGTTGTCTTTCACCTCTGTGCCAGGCACTTCGTAGTCAGGCTCGTTGAAAGCGGGATCGATTTCCACATTGAAGTCGGTCGGGCTGGTGAGCAGATTGCCGAATATGTTGGTGCGGTAGTTGCCTTGCAGTGGCACATTGGTAAAGGTGCGCTCGGAGTTGAAAGTGCCGTCGGTCACGGTCCACTTCACATCCACCACGCTCTTGGCTTCCTTGCCCACGAGCAGATAGTCCATGCTCAAGTAGTCGTAGCCAGCCTTGGGGAAGGTCTCGCCCGAAGGAATGGCGGCGAGGTCGCAAGTCACATCAACATTGCCGCTCACTGCGCCGGTGAGCACGTTGAGCTCATTAGCGATGCCGCTCACCTGCACCTTGGTCTGTGCGGCAGCCTTGGCGAAGCCGTTCTGCACTGCCTTTGCCATGTCGGCGGTGCCCACGTTGAGCTGTGCAAACGGACGATAGAGCTTCACAGGATTCTCCACTTCAGTGCCGGCAGTAAATTCATAGCAGCGGCAGAATGCGTCGAGAGATTCATCATTGGCTTTCATACCTTCATAGTTCACAGTCACCTTACCGGTCTCGTTGAGGGTATAGGGAGCGTTGGCGTTGGCTGCCCAGAACACGATTTTGTATTTCTTGCCGGTGATGAGGGTGAGCTGCACATCGGTGGTCAAGTTGATTGCCTTTTCACCTGTTGGAATTGCGGTAACACGAACGCCGTTTTCATCGAAAACCATGTATTTCAACACGGTTGCAGTTTTTCCATCAGCAAAAGCCTTCTTGGCGCCACTTTGTGAGCGTGAGCCAATAGTGTTAGGCAGTTGCACTTTAAATGATGTGGTCACAGGTTCGCCACTAATGAGTTCATTAGTCTCATCGTTCGAACACGATGTCGTCAGCAGCATGGCTACTACGGCAAACATTGAAAATAATTTAGTTTTCATTTCGGTTAATTTTTTAGTTAGTAATTTATTAAAGAGAATTATTTTATCCAATTACATTTTCATACTTACAGCACTTCATAGTTGTATTCCCCGTCAAACTTGGTAACTACGCCTATACCACCCGAAGCACTCGTGGTGAGGAAATGCCCTCGCACCACAGTGAGCTTGTTGCGCACAATGGGCACATCTATCGGATTGGTGCCACTCAACAGAGTGCCATCTCGGTCAAACACCTCAAGACGCACCGACACACTCGACCCGTGTCCATTCACGAGCACCATATCATGCCCCAGTTCTGTATCGCTCTCCGACAGCACTTTTATACCGCTGTCAAACGAAATGCCGGTCCATGAATCGTTGGGACGATTGGTCCACACATTGAATGAGAATGGGAGGAAACCTGTGTAAACAAACCGAATCTTGAAGTCGGCAATATTGATTTTCTTCATAGCCACCTCAAGGTCAGTTTTCGACATAGGTGCATTTTTGCCAGCCCTCGACACCACCACCATAGCAAGGAACTTTTCAAGGTCGGTGCTTATAAACTTGTATTTAGCAAGCGGACGCTCCATAAATGCTGTGGCAGTATTCACTCCCTCGGTAATAGAATGATGCACCACAGCATCACACTCGCCACGGAATGCTTGACGAAGGTCATTGTTACCGGTATAGCCTTCGCGGTCGCAATAGGTCACTTCCGTGAAGTTGGAGGGATCGTAATATAGGTTAGTCAATTTGCCATGCTCCACATAGTCGGTCCACACAAGGAACTTATATGCGCCGGGGGCAAGCCGGAGGGTGACTGTATGGTTAAGATTTGTGGTGTCGGTGCCAGCCTCAATCACCACTGCAGAAGGCTCTGAGGCAACAGAGCCGTTAGCGTCAACACGATATGCCTTCACTATATAGCGAACATCAATATCGGCTGGTCGGAAAGGGAGCATCGATTGCACACGGGTTTGCTTATAGTCGATTTCGGTGTGAAATCCCCATTTCAGGGCATCAGTAAAGTCAAGATGAAGTACGAATTCCTTCGTTTCGCCACCACCTTGCTCACCATTGTAAGGAAACTCGTGGACATCACACGACACAAGTCCTGCCACAGCCAATATGGCGATGCACATATAGAGCAATATGTAAGATATGCGTTTCATTTGATGTATTTACTCATGTGAAAGCGATAACTGATGGCGAGCGACACACGGTCGAGCCCGAAGAATGTGCGATGGCAAGTATCCACGAGTTTTCCATTAGGGCAATTCTCGAATTTATCGTAATTCAGCCGATATACTCCCACTCCCAGCGACGGTTCAAGCCACCAACGATGATTCTTGCTGAGGGGAATGCGCACGCCTATACCCAAGCCACCACCTAAAGCAGGGGTGCTACCATTGCGGTCCTGATAGCGCCATTGTCCGCCTTTCGCATAATTGAAAAAGCCCAAACCAAGATGCGCATCAGCCCACCACTGCACATTTTGCCCGGCAAACCGCCACTTAAAGGTTGGCATTAAGGTAAACGTGCGAAACTTAGTAGTGCGGTGGAAATAATTCAAGGCTGAGTAATAAATCCACAATTCAGCCGAAAGACGCTGGCTAAACTGATATTCCACTCCCACATTGCCAATGAGCATACCCCACCCCACAGGATTGGTTTTCACAAACAAAAAATCAGCGCCCTTCGCCAAAGAATCAACTTCAGCAAAGCACGCCTTATGGCTATGACACAAAGTGTCGGCATCAAAAGCCATATCAGATGGCACAATGCTTCTACTACTACCAGCTTCGGATTGAGCACCCATTCTGCCAGTATTTGCGCATAAAATAATCAATATTATCATCCACAGACTTCTCATGTTTGAGATAAATTAAGTCTCAAAAACTCATTGCTGTAATGCTGACAGTTTTTCGCTATTAGTAATTATAGCACCGAGGTTAATCAATTACCCTGTAATATAGACTTTCGCATGTTAGTCCATGCTATGGTTATTCACAAGTCGTTGATAATTTAGTAATAACAGTGTTATTTTTTCTAAAATAACGATGCAAATATATAGAAAAAAAAAAAAACTGCAATGTTAATTTATGTGTATTATTGAGTTATAATAGTTAATTTAAACTAACGAAGAAATCGAACGATTATAGATAGAAAAAGGAGGAGAAATTTTTGAGATTTCTCCTCCTTTGAGTTTTAAGATAATTGTTGTAGTAAGGTTTTTTAATGCGTCAACGTATTAGTTGGAAAAGTGCGTCGGAAGCCGAAGCGAAATCTACAAGCGAAGTGTAAACGCAGCTTGCGATACCCAACAACACGATACCCATCACGCAGATAATCATACCTGCCTTCTCTGTCCAGTGTGACTTGAACGTTGGAATTGCACATTCGTCCTGACGGATGAACATGGCTTTTACCACGAGCAAGTAGTAGTACAGTGAAATGATGGTATTAATTAAAGCAATCAATACAAGTACGTAAATAGCCACATCTGCTCCATGAAGCGCGCCAGCAAATACGAAGAACTTGCTGAAGAAGCCTGCGAATGGAGGAATACCAGCCAACGAGAACATAGCCACCATCATAGTGAATGAGAGCCATGGATTGGTTTTGAAGAGGCCATTGTAATCATCTGTGGTCACCTTGCCAGTCTTGCGCTCGATGGCTGCAATCACACCGAATGCCGCAAGGTTGGAGAAGATGTAAACCACCACATAATACATCATTGAAGCCATACCGAGCGTGTTGGCAGCAATCACACCAAGCATAATGTAACCAGCTTGTGAGATTGAAGAGAATGCCAAGAAACGCTTGAGGTTGCGCTGACGCACTGCGAAGAGGTTACCAATGGTGATGGTGAGCACAATCACGGCATAGAGCATCCATTTCCAAACGTCGGCGTAAACGGCACCGAACACTTGGGTGAGAATCACGAGGAATGCGAATGCGGCTGCACCCTTAGAAATCACTGAAAGGTAACTGGTCACAGCAGTTGGAGCACCTTGGTAAACGTCGGCGGTCCAGTTGTGGAATGGAACAAGCGAGAGCTTGAAGCCCACACCAGCAATCACAAACGCCACTGCCACGATGAGCAGAGCCGACTGCTTCGACACGAGCACTTCACCGATGGTGGCGAAGTTGAGCGAACCGCTCAAACCGTAAACGAACGACACGCCGAGCAGCATGATGGCTGACGAGAAGATGGCTGTGAAGATGTATTTGGCAGCGGCTTCGCGCGATTCGTAATGGTTCTTCTCAAATGCTGCAAGGGCTGCGAGTGGCAATGAAGCCGTTTCGAGGCCGATGTAGAACAAGAGGAAGTTGCGCGCCGATACCATGAGGAACATACCGAAAAGTGTGAGCATAATCAACTCGTAGAATTCGCCACGGCGAACGCTTACGAAGTCGCTATTAGTCCACTTCACGGCTTGAAGAATCACAAGGAATGTGCCGATATTGAGAATGCCTTTCATCGCCCAAGTGGCCTGGCTTTGCTCAAACATACCTGCAAAGGCGATGCCTGTGCAGCATGGAATGAAGCTGAAAGCAGTGTAGAGAGCGAACGCAGCCGCAGTGAAAAGAGGAAGCCCTTTCTGGCACTTGGCTGGCATAAAAGTGTCATAGAGAAATACTAACAAGAATGTAGCCAACAGACCGATTTCTTGAGGCATCATTAAAAATTGAGAATAATCCATTTTGTATCTTATCGATTTTTAAATTCAACACTTTTATTAAAGAACATTCTTAATAGCGTCAACTACAGGGAGGAAACTATCGCGAATGATGTCGCCGAAAAAGTTAGGGAAGCAACCGATAGCCGCCACAGAGCAGATGAGCACAGTGGTGCTGAAACGCTCATACCATACAGCGTCGGTGAGCTCGCGGTGATGCTCGTTTTGAACCTCACCAAAGAGCAGCTTGCCTACGACACGCAAGATGTAAACCGCAGTAATCACGATTGATGCGCAAGCAGCCACGGTGAACACGCGATGGAGCAAACCAGCCTCTTGGAACGAACCGAAGAAGATGGTCATTTCGGCAGCGAAACCGCTCAAACCTGGCAAACCAAGCGAAGCCAAACCTGCAATCACATAACCTACACCAAGGTAAGGCATGATGTGCATCATACCGCCCATGTCGCGAATGTCGCGGGTGTGGGTACGACCGTAAATCTGACCGATGAGGGCGAAGAAGAGTGCTGTCATCAAACCGTGAGAAAGCATTTGGAGCACAGCACCAGTCATAGCAGTCTGGTTATACATCAAAATTGCGAAAAGCACCATACCACAGTGGCTCACTGATGAGTAAGCGTTGATATACTTGAGGTCGGTCTGCACACATGCGCTGAACGCACCATACACGATGCTGATACCAGTGAGTGTGAGGAAAATCCAACCGAGTTCGGTAGCGGCGTAAGGCATCAAGTAGATAGCGATACGGAAGCAACCGTAACCACCAAGCTTCATCAACACACCTGCGTGGAGCATCGACACTGCTGTAGGGGCTGATGCGTGACCATCAGGCGACCAAGTGTGGAATGGGAACATAGCACCAAGAACACCGAAACCAACGAACGCCATTGGGAAGAGGTAGAGTTGCCATTCGTGAGGAATGGCATTGTTCTGAGCCACTTCGAGGAGGTTCATGGTGAGGTTGCCATCGGCAGAAGAATGATAGTAGATACCGAGAATGCTGAGCATCAGGAATGCAGAGCCACCCATCAGCATCAATGTAAGTTTCATTGCAGAGTAGTTCTTGTTGCCCGAACCCCATACACCGATAAGGAGGTACATAGGAATAAGAGCCACCTCGTAGAACATAAACATGGTGAAGAGGTCAACAGAGATGAAGAAGCCAAACACACCAATAGAGAGGAGGAAGAACCACATGAAGAACTGGCGAGGCAGCGGGTTGATTTCCCATGATGCAAACACACCGGCAAACACGATGAACGCAGAAAGCAGAATCATCACCACCGAAACGCCATCGACGCCAAGCGCCAGATTAATATTCAGAGGGGCATACCAGCACCAGCTGTCGGTAAGAAGCATTTGAGCATCGTTACCGGCACCGCGCTCTTGCAAGAAGTAAACCACCAGATAAACGGCCATAGCCACCAGCACAGTGGCACCTGTAGCAGCAACGGTTCTAATCGCCTTGATGCCCTTGTTTTGACAAAGAGCCAGTCCCAGAAGAGTAAGGAGTGGGACAATTACGAAATAAATTAATATATTATCGAAAATCATAATCAATTTAAATTAAAGAACCATTGTTTAGATGAGTACACACGCCATAGTCACCACAGCAAGGAGAAGGGCTCCCATAAGGTAAACATATACATAGCTTTGAACATTGCCCGATTGCAAACGGCGAATTGCGAAGCTGCAACTGTTGGTGAGGTCGGCAAGCAGATTGAAGAAACCGTCGATGCAGTGGCGGTCGAACCATGCGATAGGTTTGCAAATCTTTTGGAAAATCACCTTATGGGTAAGGAACTGATAGAACTCGTCCATGTAGAAACGGCGATATGCTGCCTCCCACAAGCCGCTGCAAGCATTCTTCATGCGAGTTGGAAGCGGATTTTCCTTATAGTAGAGCTTGAATGCGAAACCAATGCCCACGAGAGCAACGCACACACTTGAGATAGCCACAGTCCAGTTGGTGTGGGTGTGGAGCGCATGACCGTCAACGGTCACGAGTTCACCGAATGGCACCAAACCGCAGACCACAGAGATGGCAGAGAGCGCAATAAGAGGCAAACTCATGGTCCAAGGACCTTCATGTGGGTGTGCATGGCCTTCATGCACTTCGTGTTCCTTCCAGTGGAAGATGAGGAAGTAGATACGGAACATGTAGAACGCTGTCATACCTGCTACCATCGACATCCACAAGCCCCAAACGGTGCCCTTTTCGTAGCAAGCCACCAAGATTTCGTCCTTAGAGAAGAAACCTGCAAATGGAGGAATACCAGAAATTGCCAAGCAACCGATAAGGAATGCGATATTGCTGATAGGCATGTATTTGCGCAAACCGTGCATAGCACTGTTTTCATTGCTGTGAACAGCGTGAATCACTGCACCGGCAACGAGGAAGAGCAATGCCTTGAACATTGCGTGAGTGAAGAGGTGGAACATTGAAGCCATGTAGCCAAGACCGCCTTCTTCGCCTACGCCAGCCGCGGTGCTCACACCGAGGGCTGTCATCATGTAAGCAATTTGAGAGAGTGTGGAGAATGCGAGCGCACGCTTGATGTCGCTCTGCACACAAGCCACTGCAGCAGCGTAGAATGCTGTGAAAGCACCAGTCACTGCCACCACGTTGATAGCCACGTCGCAAATCACATAGAGTGGGAACAGACGAGCCACCAAGAACACACCTGCCACAACCATGGTAGCAGCGTGAATCAACGCTGATACTGGGGTTGGGCCCTCCATTGCGTCGGGGAGCCAGATGTGGAGTGGGTACATTGCCGATTTACCAGCGCCACCGATAAAGATGCAAATCAGTGAGAGTGGCAAAGCAGGAATACCGAAGAACTCAACAGCGCCAAGCTGTGAAGCGATGGTTTCGGGATTGCTGAGCAATGTGGAGAAGCTCAATGCGCTACCGCCTTCAGGCACAAGATTAGTGAGAGTGCTGACAGCAAAGCCGAGCACAATCACACCAAAGAGGAAGAAGAAGTCGGCCAAACGAGTGACGATAAACGCCTTCTTCGACGCGTGGATAGCCGCAGGTGAGCTATAATAGAATCCGATGAGCAGGTAAGATGAAACACCCACCATTTCAAAGAATACGAAAATCTGGAAAATGTTGGTGGCAACCACCATACCGAGCATTGAGAATGTGAACAATGCAAGGAAAGCATAATAACGTTGGAAACCCTTTTCAGCATTACCGTCGTGGTCGCTCATATAGCCCAAGCTATAGAGGTGCACGAAGAATGAGATAGTAGTAATCACAATAAGCATCATCGCCGCGATTGGGTCGAGTTCGAAGCCAATGTTGGCCATCACCTTATCACCAAGGTTAAGCCAGCTCCAATCAGCCACGATTATGGTTTGACGAACACCATCGACGATTTGACCCTGACCTGTTCCAAAGAAGTAGGTGAGCGCCAAGCCATAAGCCAAGACAGTGGTCACACCCTGTCCGATTACGCCAAGCACACCGGTCAGCTTTCGGCCCATCTTCACACCGGCAAGTCCCAAGAAAAGGAACATAAACAGTGGCAGGGCTACAACTGCAATAGTAAGATTAAAATCCATAATTCTTAGAACTTCAATTTAGAGATTTGATTAATGTCCACCTTCTTGGCAATGCGGAACACATTGATTACGATGGCCAGTGCAATGGCTGTTTCGGCTGCCGCAATGGCAATCGCAAACAGGGCAAAGAACATACCGTCCATCTGATCAGGGAACAAATATCGGTTAAACACAGCAAAATTAATATCCACAGAGTTGAGCATTAACTCAAGTGAAATCAAAATTGCAATCATATTCTTACGGGTAATGAAACCGTAGATGCCACAGCCAAACATAATGAGGCTGGGAACAAGATACATTAAAATATTGATATCCATCATTTCCTCCTCCTACATTAACGACGGCGTGCAACCACTACACCACCAATAATACATGCTAATAACAACACACTCACAGCCTCAAACGGAAGCAAGAGACCGAATTTATCACTGTTGAGCAAAGCCTTACCAATCTGCTCGATGCTGTAGTCGCCTGCTGGCAACAGCTTCTGAACGCAGAATTGACCATAGCTAAACAATGCGTAGCCACACACGGCTACACCGGCAACGGCTGCCGACAGTCCTAACGCGCGCTTCTCTGAAGTGAGAGGCTCAGATTCCTTGCCAGGCTTATGCGTAAGCATGATAGCAAACACAAACAGCACAAGAATACCTCCCGCGTAAACGGCAATTTGCACGGCACCCAAAAACTCGAAATCGAGCTGGAAATAAACGAATGCAGTGGCAAAGAGCACAAACAGCAGGTAAGTAGCCGCACGTAAAATCTTACGAGTAGTGACCGCCAGTACCGAGAACACGATAATTGCAAGCGCAATTATGAAATACAAAATAATATTTCCTACTGAATCCATGTTTATTTGTTTTCTTTATTTTCTGATTTGTTTTCTGGTGCCTCGGCACTTGGAGCTGTGGCAGCAGGCTTGGTAGCCTCGTCCGCCTTTTGTGCTGGAGCAGGGGCGGCTGGCTTAGCTACTGGAGCAGGAGCTGGTTTCTCCTTTTCGGGGAGATAGTTCAATTGCTTAATCAACGCTTCACGGCGGAACACCGATTGTTCGAAGTCGTTGCTGAACTCGATAGCCTTGAAAGGACAAGAGAGTACGCAGAGGTCGCAGAAAGTGCAGCTTCCGAGGTCGTACATATATTTTTCGAGTTTCATTTTCTTCTTGCCATTAGGCAAGTCCACCATCTTGGTGGTGATTTGGATAGTTCCGTTGGGGCAGTTGCGTTCACACGTTTTGCATCCCGTACACTTGTGATAACCCTCCTCATCATAAACAAACTGTAGAGTGGCCCTAAACCTTTCTGAGATTTGCAAAGTATCTCGGTTTTCGGGGTACTGTTCAGTAACTTTTTTGGTCACGAGTTCCTTACCCGTCACCTCCATACCCTTTATCAGGCTGTAAAGACCCTTAAAAAGAGAAGAAAAATACTCCTTAATGCTCATAAGTAATATAAGTCAATATCAAATCTATATCCTATACCGCTCTGTTCTTATTAGAAATTGGACCTATCCCCGACCGGTATAGTATCGGGGATAGCCCATAGTTTACAAGTATCTTTTCTGTTAGCGTTCCACCTGACCGCCCAAGATGTCGAGCAGCTCGGTAGTGATGCCCTGCTGGCGGAGCTTGTTATACTCAAGATTGAGTTCTTCAAGCAGTTCCTTAGCATTGTCGCTCGCAGTCTGCATAGCCATCACACGCGAAGCCTGCTCCGAGGCACAGCTTTCGGTGAACACTTCCTGCATCATTGAGCGGATGTAGAGAGGCAACACGCTATTGAAAATCGAGTTTGCGTCGGGTTCGAAGATGCATGGCTGGTTAGCCGCCTTCTTATCGGCGGTAGCCGCAAGCGCCTCGTAGCTCACTGGCAACATTTGGTCGCAAGTGGCAATTTGGCGGCTTGTGCTCTTGAAGTGCATGTACACGAGGTCCACCTGGTCGAAAGTGCCATCGAGGAAACTGGTGCGCAGCATGTCGGTGAAATCGTGAAGCTGGTCGCTATTGCTGCGAGTGTTCACGTTAGGCACATCAAGCACCTTGAATTGTGGATTCTTCACCGAATGAAGAGCCTTTGCAATCTTTTTGCCGACGGGAATAATCGTTATAGCAACATCCTTGCCGAATTTGTTCTGAGTTGCACGAACGGTTTCGAGCAAAAACTTACCTACATAGATATTGAAGGCACCACAGAGGCCATCGTCGGAGCCAAATGCCACCAACGCCACCTTCTTCACCTCGCGCACATTGATCAGTGGCGATGAATACTCCACATCGGTAGCCAGCAAGTGACCAATCACGCTTTGCACCATGTTGCGGTAAGGCAACAGACGCTGCAGCTGAGCGGTGAACTTGTGCATCTTGGCTGACGAAATCATCTTCATCGCACTCGTGGTTTTCTGAGTGGACGAGACTGAGCCAATTCTACTTTTGAGTTCTCGTAATGTTGACATATAATTGTTTATTCTCCTTAATCAAATGCCAATCCGAACGCACGGATTAAGCTGTGTATTTACCTGCGATTTCAAGTGCCGCTGCCTTGAGCTTGGTTTGCACATCATCGTCAATCTTGCCACTCTTGAGCACATCGAGCACATCGGCTTGATGCTTAGCGTGGAGATATTGGATGAAGAGCTTTTCAAACTCAGAAACCTTGTCGATAGGCACATTTTCGAGCAAGCCGTTCACACCGCAGTAGATCACTGCCACCTGTTCTTCCACAGCCACTGGTTCGTATTGTGGCTGCACGAGCAGGCGTTCGTTCTTGCGACCGGTGTCGATGGTGCGAGCGGTCACAGGGTCGATGTCGCCACCGAATTTGGTGAACGATTCAAGTTCGCGGAACTGTGCTTGTGCAATCTTAAGCGTACCGGCCACCTTCTTCATACACTTGATTTGTGCGTTACCGCCCACACGCGATACCGAGATACCCACATTCACTGCAGGACGGATACCGTTGTTGAACAGTGCCGACTCAAGGTAAATCTGACCGTCGGTAATTGAAATCACGTTAGTAGGAATGTAGGCCGAAACGTCGCCTGCCTGAGTTTCGATAATAGGCAGTGCGGTGAGTGAACCACCACCCTTCACCATAGGCTTGAGCACTTCGGGAAGGTCGTTCATTGCGACAGCCACTTCCTGGTTGTCGTTGATTTTTGCGGCGCGCTCCAAAAGGCGGCTGTGCAGGTAGAAAATATCACCTGGATAAGCCTCACGACCAGAAGGACGCTTCAAAATCAAAGAAATTTCACGATATGCAACGGCTTGCTTCGACAAGTCGTCGTACACAACGAGTGCATCGCGGCCTGAATCGCGGAAGAACTCGCCGATAGCGGCACCAGCGAATGGTGCGTAATAGCGCATGGCGGCAGAGTCGGCAGCAGTAGCAGCCACCACGATTGAATATGGCATAGCACCATTCTGAGTGAGCTCATTTACGAGCGCAGCCACAGTAGATGCCTTCTGACCGATAGCCACATAGATGCAATATACAGGCTTTCCAGCCTCGTATCCTGCTTTTTGGTTGATTATAGTGTCGAGAGCGATAGCAGTTTTACCAATCTGACGGTCGCCAATGATAAGCTCGCGCTGACCGCGACCGATTGGAATCATCGAGTCGATTGCCTTCAAGCCGGTTTGCAAAGGCTGATTCACTGGCTGACGGAAAATCACACCAGGAGCCTTGCGTTCGAGTGGCAAGCGGAACAATTCGCCGTCGATGGGTCCTTTACCGTCGATAGGCTCACCCAGCACGTTGATTACACGGCCGAGCAGACCTTCACCCACGGGGATAGAGGCGATTTGACCAGTGCGGGTCACTTTCATGCCCTCCTTCACTGAATCCACCTTATCCATAAGGATAACACCTACATTGCTCTCTTCGAGGTTCATCGCAACGCCGGTCACACCGTTTTCGAACTCAACGAGCTCGTTGGCCTCTACATTGTCGAGACCGTAAACGTGTGCCACGCCGTCGCCCACTTCGAGCACTGTACCAACTTCCTCAAACGACACTTTCTGCTGAACGTCGCTGAGTTGCTGTTTCAGTATTTCAGATATTTCACTTGGGTTTATCATCTCACTTTTAACTTAGGAGTTTTAAACGCAGTTTCTTTAATTCATTTTTAATTGATGCGTCGAGCACCATGCCATCGACATTCACCGTGAAGCCACCAATGAGGTCGGCATCGACTCTCACCGTTTGCTCCATAGTTTTGCCTCCGAGCTGACGCTTCACCACATCCATAATACCGCTGATTTCGTCGTCGCCAAGTTCAATGGCAGTGACGATTTCAACGCTGGCGATACCAAAGGCCTCGCGATAGATCTTCAAGTAAGCCATGGCCATGGAACGCAGGAAAGAGGCGCGATTCTTCTCAATAACGAGCAATATGAAATTCTCAACAGTGCTGCCGGCTTTAGCGCCAGAGGCAGTCAAGAGCACTTTTTCCTTTTCATCGACAGCGATAAACGGATTGTTGACAGCAGCCTTTAAAGCTGGCATTTCGTCGAAACTGGCGACCAGTTGCTTCATCTGGGTGTAGATTTCAGCCTGTTCTCCCTTTTCCACAGCCACCTTAAAGAGGGCTTTTGCGTATCGATTGGGAATAAGTCCGTCGTTCATATTGCTAATTAGTTTTTAGACTCTACGTCATTCAACAATTTTTCCACCAGTGAGCGTTGAGCTTTGTCGTCGGCCATATTTTGGCGCACCACTTGCTCAGCGATTTGAAGTGCGTAGGCACCCACTTCCTGGCGTAATTGCTTCTCCGATTCCTTGCGAGCTTGGTCGATAGCTACCTGAGCGGCATCAGTCACTTTCTTCGCTTCCACAGTGGCAGCAGCCTTCGCCTCCTCAATGAGTTGCGATTTCATTTTGGCTGCGTCGCGAAGTATGTCGGCTTGTTGCTTTCTTGCTTCGGCAATCACTTGGTCTGCTTCAGCCTTGGCATTGTCGAGGTGAGATTTCGCCTCTTGCGCATAAGCCACGCCCTTGTCGATCAAGTCGGCGCGTTCTTCCATCGATTTGATGATGAAAGGCCATGCATACTTTGCCAGGATGAAATAGAGGCACGCAAATGCCAAAAACATCCAGAAAACCAAGCCAAACTCAGGCTTAAACAGTTCCATTGTTAACTATTAATTGATTTATCGATTAGAGGAACAACGCAAGAATACAAACGATGAGTGCGAAGAATGCCACACCCTCGACAAGAGCGGCAATCACAATCATGTTACTACGAATATCGCCTGTTGCTTCTGGTTGACGTGCGATAGCTTCCATAGCTGCCTGACCAATTTTACCAATACCGATACCTGCTGCGATTGCTGCGATACCTGCGCCGATTGCTGCACCGAGAGCTGCGAGAGGGGCAGCTGCTAAAATCATACTTAACATAGTCTTTAAGTTTTAGTTGTTTGTTATTTTTTGTTTTAATTATTCAGTGATTTGTTCGTGTTCAGCACCATGGTGTTGTGGATGTGCCATGAAGATGAACATCGTGGAGAGGATTGTGAACACATAGGCTTGAATGAAGCTCACCAATGTGTCGAGCAAGAGCATAAACAGAGCGAATGCCAGCGAGAACACCGAAGTGGCAGCGCCAACAGCCGCACCAAACATTCCGCCAAAGATGAAGATAAGCGAGAAGAACACGATTACCACCATGTGTCCGCCCATCATATTGGCGAAAAGACGAATCATCAATGCAAATGGCTTGGTGAAAATACCGAAAAACTCGATAACCGGCATCAGCGGCAGTTTGAGTGCCACTGGCACATCGGGCCAGAATATTTCTTTCCAGTATTCTCTGTTGCCTGTGAGGTTGGTCACAAGGAATGTGGCCAATGCAAGCACCATAGTCACAGCCAAGTTGCCGGTAAGGTTAGCACCACCAGGGAAAATCACAATCAAGCCCAGCAAGTTCATCGTGAGAATGAAGAAGAAGCAAGTGAGCAGGTAGGGACCGTATTTTGGAGCCTCCTTGCCCATGATTGGGCGGATAGTGTCGTGGTACACAAATTCCACAACCATTTCAAGCGCGCCGGTGAATTTGCGAGGCGCCTTCATGTTGTGCTTTTTGTACCAGTTCCTGATGCTGAACACTATCAATACCACGAGCACAGCCGAGATAAAGATGCCAGCGGCATTCTTGGTGATTGAAAAATCAAGTGGCCTATATTCTTTGCCGTTCGCATCGGTGCCCACCACTTTGCCTGCATAGTCGCCTTCGTGGGCGATGTAGAAGCCTTGGCAGGTGCCTCCATCGGTCACCTCGCTCGACATGAAGCAGTGAATGCCGTTTTGCTGGTCGAGCACGATGATTGGAAGCGGAATACGAACGCTGTGATTGAATGGCAGCTCCCAGCCGTAAGCATCACCCAAGTGCTCAAAGATGGTCTCCTTGGGGGCGAATTTCTTGTCACCGGTATGCTCACGGTGCTTCACGGCCTCCATATATCCGAATGCCATGAGCGCCACAACCACAAAAGCGACAATTGCTGTAATTACCTTTTTCATCACATTATATTAATACAGACACACCGACACCACATTGCTATTGATATCAGCCACCCCACCTGTAATCTCGCGCTGCTGGCTTTCGCCACCTTCAAGCACATAAGTGAGTGTGCCTGGCACGAGCGACGAGATGAGGGCTGCGTGACCCTTCAGCACCTGGAACAAGCCAAGCGCGCCGGGCAAAGTAACCGATTCAACGGTTCCTTCAAACTCAATCTTTTCAGCTGATATGATTTTGAGTGTCATGTGAAATGAGTTTTCGTAAAATTATTACTTAATGCTTTCAAGCATCTTCTTACCCTTGGCAATCGCATCGTCGATAGTGCCGACGTTGAGGAATGCCTGTTCGGGGAGGTCGTCGACCTCGCCATCAAGAATCATCTTGAAGCCACGGATAGTTTCGTTCAATGGCACCATCACGCCTGGCACGCCAGTAAACTGCTCAGCCACGAAGAATGGTTGAGAGAGGAAGCGTTGAGCACGACGTGCGCGCGACACTACCAGCTTATCGGCATCGCTTAATTCATCAACACCGAGGATGGCGATAATGTCTTGAAGCTCTTGATACTTCTGGAGCAGGTGAATCACACGTTGAGCCACATCGTAGTGCTCTTGACCGATGATGTGTGGGTCCATAATACGTGAAGTTGATGCCAGTGGGTCAACGGCTGGATAGATACCAAGCTCAGTGATCTTTCGGCTCAACACGGTGGTAGCGTCCAAGAAGTTGAACGTGGTGGCAGGAGCAGGGTCGGTCAAGTCGTCGGCAGGCACATACACTGCTTGCACAGAGGTGATTGAACCGCTCTTGGTAGAGGTGATACGCTCTTGGAGCTTACCCATTTCAGAGGCAAGGGTAGGTTGGTAACCCACAGCCGAAGGCATACGGCCAAGAAGTGCCGACACCTCAGAACCTGCCTGAGTGAAACGGAAAATGTTGTCCATAAAGAGGAGGATGTCTTTACCACCACCGTCTTGGTCGCGGAATTGCTCTGCCACGGTCAGACCAGAAAGTGCCACACGCAGACGTGCGCCTGGTGGCTCGTTCATCTGGCCAAACACGAGAGTAGCTTGCGACTGCTCCACAGCGTTCATGTCCACATCTTCGAGGTTCCATTCGCCCTTCGCCATGTTTTCCTTAAACTTGTCGCCATACTTGATTACGCCGCTCTCGATCATTTCACGAAGCAAGTCGTTACCTTCACGAGTACGTTCACCTACACCGGTAAACACGGAGAAACCATTGTGTCCGCGTGCAATATTGTGGATAAGCTCCATAATAAGCACGGTTTTACCAACACCGGCACCACCAAACAAACCAATCTTACCACCCTTGGAGAATGGTTCGATAAGGTCGATTACCTTGATACCTGTGTACAAAATCTCTTGCGAGATAGAAAGGTCGGCAAAAGAAGGCGCTGGTTGGTGAATAGCGCGACGATCGCCACCCTTCATTTCCTTGAGGTGGTCGATTGGCTCGCCAATCACATTCAGCAATCGTCCTTTCACCTGTTCGCCAGTGGGAACAGAAATGGGCTGTCCAAGGTTTTTCACCTTAGTGCCACGTTGCAGACCGTCGGTACTGTCCATTGCAACGCAGCGCACGGTGTTTTCACCAATGTGTTGCTCCACCTCCAAGATGACTTCAGTTCCGTCGTGGCGCTCTACCGACAAAGCGGTATAGATTTCGGGCACCACCGAACCTTCACCATCGAAAGTAATGTCCACCACTGGGCCAATTACTTGGGTGATTTTTCCATAATTATCAGCCATAATCACGAAAATGCTTTTGTTGTTTGTTTATTAATTTATGTATTTCTTATTCATTAGAAATGCCATCCGAACGACACGCACAATGCCATCAACACGAGGTTGAACAAACCGATTGGCATCAAGTATTTCCATTCAAGCTTAAGCATTTGGTCGATACGCACGCGTGGGAACGACCAGCGAATCCACATAAACACGAACGACATGAAGAATGCCTTGCCCAAGAACCATACTGGCGATGGAATGTAGTCCATCACATTGTTGAACGCGTCGAAACCTGAAATGTGCAATGGCATCCAGCCACCCAAGAAAAGGAGTGCGGCAATACCACTCACGATAAAGAGGTTGAGGTATTCAGCCAAGTAGAAGAAACCGAAGTGGATACCAGAATACTCGGTGTGGTAACCTGCGGTAAGTTCGTGCTCAGCTTCAGGAAGGTCGAAAGGACCACGGTTGTTTTCTGCGTTAGCGGCAATAATGTAGATCACGAAAGAGATAATGGCAGGGATATGACCTGTGAAGATAAACCAGCCATCGGCTTGCGCTTCCACAATGCCAGTAATGCTCATTGTGCCAGCAAGGCAGATAACGGTCATCATAGCGATGCCGGTAGAGATTTCGTAGCTCACCATCTGTGCACCGCTACGCATAGCACCGATAAGGGTGTATTTGCTGTTACTTGACCAACCAGCGAGCAGAATACCGAGCACACCGATTGATGAAACAGCGGCGATGAAGAACACGCCAATGTTCATATCGATTACCTGAAGGCCATTACCCCAAGGCAGGCAGGCAAACATCAGCATTGATGCCACTACCACGAAGTAAGGAGCCAGCGAGAAGAGCAGACGGTCGGTGTCCCAAAGAACGATCAACTCCTTGGTGAGGATTTTAAACACGTCGGCAAACACCTGGAGCAAGCCCCATGGGCCCACACGCATAGGACCAAGGCGGCATTGAATCCAACCGCACACTTTGCGCTCGTAGAAAATGTAGATGATTGCGATTACTGAATACATCAGCAAGAGCGCCACACCCACAAGTGCACATTCGATAGTGGTTGCCAACCATTGAGGCATCACGCCCAAAAGAAGGTCATTAATCCACTTGGTGACTATTCCAAAGTCAAACATATCTTTAAAATATATTTTTGAGTTTCTATATTCGAGTTAATAATTAGCGGTCGATATCAGGAATCACATAGTCGAGCGACGCTGTGATGGTGATAAGGTCGGCGATGAGGTTGTTCTTACATGTCAAATCCACCACACCCACGAGGTTGAAGCATGGGCTTTGGAAGTGGATGCGGTAAGGGTGCTGGAATGGCTTGCCTTCGCCGTCGCTTTCGAGATACACACCGAATGCGCCACGGCTGGCTTCCACTTGCTGGTACCAGTGGCCTTTTGGAAGCTTGATAATCTTAGGCACCTTTGCGCAGAATTCGCCTTGGTGGCCTTCCTTGTCCATCATATCGCAGCACTGGCGCAAAATCTTGATACTTTGCTCCATTTCCTTCATGCGCACCATGTAGCGGTCGTAGCTGTCGCCGTTTTCATACACCACTTCATCGAATTCCACTTCATTGTAGAGTGAGTAAGGGTGAGTTTTGCGAACGTCGCAGTGGAAACCTGATGCACGGCCTGAAGGACCAGTGATAGCGTAGTTCTTGGCGTCTTCAAGCGAGAGTGTACCCACGTCTTTCATACGTCCGAGGGCAATCACATTGCCAGAGAAGAGCTTATGGTATTCAGGAATTGCCTTTTCAATAGCGTCGCAAGCCTTGCGCACATCGTTCACGAAGTCGGGGTGAACGTCGCGAACCACACCACCGATGGTGTCGTAGCTCATCGACATACGCGCGCCGCAAGTCTTGTCGAAGATGTCGTAGATGTATTCACGCTCACGGAAGCCATAGAAGAATGCTGTGGTAGCGCCCTGGTCCATGGTCAAACAGCCGTAAGAGAGCAAGTGGCTCGACAGACGCATCAATTCGTCCATCATCATACGAATCACCTCGGCACGGTGAGGCACCTCAATGCCAAGTGCCTTTTCAATACAGAGGCAAGTGGCGTGGCGGTTCATGTGCGCGCCCATATAGTCCATACGTTCGGTGTAGAGCAGCAGTGATGGGTAAGTGAGGTCTTCACAGAGTTTTTCGATACCACGGTGAATGTAACCCGAAACCACATCCACCTTCTTCACGGTTTCGCCATCGATAGCGGCACGATAGCGCATCACACCGTGGGTGGAAGGGTGCTGTGGACCCACATTGATTACATATTCTTCAGGACCGAACACTTTCTTGTCGATGCGCTTGAGCTCACCGTTCTCGTCTTCCACGAGTGAGTAAGTGTCGTCTTCATTTTCTTCTGCTTCAAGGCGAAGAGGGTTCAATTCCGGACTTGCGTCGTAGTCCTTGCGCAGTGGGTAGCCCACCCAGTCGTTGCGAAGGAAGAAGCGGCGCATATCAGGGTGATTGATAAACTCGATTCCGAAGAAATCGTACACTTCACGCTCCTGATAGTTGGCAACTGCCCAAATATCGCTCACAGTGTGCAATCTTGGGTGTTCACGGTCGGTGGTTGCCACTTTCACGTGAATCATTTCTTGAGTCTCGGTATTGGTCAAGTAATACATGCAGCCCAATGCCTCTTTCCAGTCAACACCAGCCACAGCATTGAGCATATCGAAGTGAAGCTGTTCCTTCAATGCCTTAGCGAGGGCGTGCCAGTTTTCATCGGGCACATTTACCAGCAGCAATTCACCAGTTTCGTCGAATGTGGCGGCTGGGCAAAGAGCGCTGATTTTTTCTTGTATATTTGCCATATAAATAATGTATATATATACTTAGAGTTCTTGTAATCGTAATTATTATATATCAAGCAATGGTGCTTTGCTCTCTTCAGCCAGGCGCATTTGCTCGGCACGGAGTGCGAGGTCTTTCTCTGCGGCTGCTTTTGCTTCAAAGAATTTGGCGCGTGCTTCCTTGCGGTTGTCGCCACCGAAGAATTTCGAAGCCTTGATTTTGCGCTGGAGCTGCATCAAGCCATAGAACATGGCTTCGGGGCGTGGAGGGCAACCTGGCATATACACGTCGACAGGGATAATTTCATCTACACCCTTCACCACACAGTAGCTCTTCTTGAATGGACCACCCGACACGGTGCAACCACCACAGGCAATCACATACTTTGGCTCTGCCATCTGCTCGTAGAGGCGAACCAACGCTGGAGCCATACGATAGGTGATGGTGCCTTGACACATGATGTAATCGCTCTGGCGGGGTGAGTTACGAGCCACCTCGAAACCGAAGCGTGCCATATCGTAACGGGCAGCACCCAGACACATAAACTCGATAGCGCAGCAGCTTGTACCGAAGCAGAAGGGCCACAGTGAGTTGGCGTGTCCCCATTGCATCAACTGGTCAAGTTTGCCCACCACAATGTTAGCACCTGCAGCATTCAATTCTGCAACAAGACTGTCGATATATTCGTTGTCTTTGAAATCTTCGTACTTGATACCTTTTATCTTTGGACTTTTTATTTCCATTCAAGAGCTCCTTTCTTCCAGGCATAAGCCAGACCTAAAACTAAAATCACGAGGAATGTCCCTACCGCGAGTAATGCTGAAGCAGCAAGTTCCTTACAGATGGTAGCCCATGGGAAAAGGAACACGGTTTCGACATCAAACATCAAGAAGAGAATGGCAAACAGATAATAGCCCACATGGAACTGAGCCATGTTGTCGCCACGAGTTGGCATACCGCACTCGTAAGGCTCGCCTTTCTTCATTGTGTAGGAGCGTGGAGCTATCAGCCACGCAATAATCAATGCCGCCGCCACCAGCACCACGCCGGTGAGAGCGGCTGTCACCGCTAAGGTAGTACTTTGAATACCGATTAAAACCATAATTTTATATTCGTATCAATATTTAATTATTCTTCAACAAAAAAGAAATGAGCCCGACGCCACTATCCAGCCGTGGGCCTGACTCATCACACCATTATGGAATCTCCAGCACTGCAATTATAGCAAGCACAAGAAACCTTCGCAGATTTTACGAAAATCTCCATTACCTGTCTGTTAAAATTATAGCTTTGCTGCATCTCCAAACTCATTTATAATTCGTACAAAAACACTGACCATCAGCACTATACGCATCTTATCAATGCGAGAAAGTGCCGATACCACGATTTTGTGCTTTGCAAAGTTAAGAAAAACTCACCGATTACCGAAGGAAAAATGCAACTAATTTTCTCATTTATAATATAGAAATTCAAAAGAAATTCCACTTTCATCACACCAACTCCCCCATGAAAAACTCCCTCACCCTTTTTTCATCCGACGCCAAAAAATGGAACACTTTTGGCGAAAATCCATATCCACTAAGCCGAAGCACAAAAAGCACCCATCCCCCCCATTTGGCCCCCTCATCATGCAAAAAAAGGGAATGATATACATATTGTCCCTGTGATAATTTAGTAATGATTGAAAAAATCCCGTAGGGATTAGATGTGCGTAGGCAGGTATGCAGCGAAGGTTATGCGTAATGAGCGAAGCGAAATGGAGCATAACCGAAGCGAAATGCCTGCAAATATCGCATAACAAATTTGCATCCCAGCGGGATGCGATTTCACCATCAATGGGCGATTTGATATTGTCGCATTCCGCTGGAATGCATAATACCTACATATCTATTACAGGCATTTGCCCGAACAAGTTCGAGCGAGCTAAAGGTTCGAAAAGATTCCATTTCGCTTCGCTCCATTGCATCTTTTCTGCATACCTGCCTACACACAACAACTAGTATATCATTTCCAAAAAAAATGGCAGGAATGCCCATGGTTGCGGTTACGCGCTTAACCCATCCACACACATTGTAAGCGTTAGCCATTTTGCGCCCCCATCATCATTGGCGTTACTGGCGGCTAGACGCCCGAAGCGTCCGTAGGCATTGCTTGAGAACGACACCGCACTGCCTACATTGTGGGCGAAAGATATGTCAACCTGACGTTCCATACGGCTATATCCCCCCTATTTCAGATTTTACCAAAACCCAATCCTCCTTATCTTCTGAATATTCATAAGTATAGATTCCCCAATCTTTAATGCCTACAGCAGGGAAGCCCTTATAATTAGATACCGAGCAGTCAGATACGGCAATTATAATCTGATTTTTATGCAATTTGGTTTCAACAAACATGGCACCAAAACCTTTTTTAAGCATTTTTTTTAACGAACGAGAATCATAATTATCCAAAGAAACATATTTCACTCTCGGTATTGACCTGATTGAATCGTTTCTTGTAAAGCTTGTGGTTAACCCTTCTTTGCACACATAGTAAACGCCAGGGGGGGTCAAACCTCTTTTCGTACAGAATTCATCTACATTCTCGATATATGATTCTATGCTATTACGAATCATTCTATCCAATTGATTATTTTTGCCCAATATTAATATTTGCGCAAATGAATTTAAAGATATAAACAATAATAATAATGAGAATAATCTTTTCATCGTTAAGGAATTTCTAATTGTTAATTACTATTTAGGTATAACAAATCTTTCAAAAGGAATGACGGCCTGTATTGCTTTAGAATTATAGACATAAACTTTGTTACTGTATCTGCCGGTTCAACACCACGCGCATATAGCCCTGGTAGTACTTGATATTGCATAGTGATGTGAAGTTCAGAATGTAGCTTCTTTTGTCGAGCATTTTTTCAAAAAACAACATATTGCCACCATTATATTTTTATTTAAATAATTTATGTTTTAGGCAAACATAATATTTGATATTCAAGTCTATAGGTATTGTGTCATTTCCGAAACAAATATAATATTTATAATGTCCATAACCAGTAGGGCTTAAATGAACACGCCGAACAGCGCTCACTATTCCATAAAATCGGCTCTTATTAAAGTTTTGGCCACACTTTTCACTATCAATGAAAATACAATATTTTTCATTGTTCTTGACCCCAAAAAAACTTAATACACGGCTATATTGTTTCACACTGTCAATATCTAATTTCAATTCTGTTGTATCTTTTTCGTAAAAGGTACGAGGCGATCCAGCATATTCTTTTAATAATTTCGGGGCACAAGAGGACTGTGCTAACATATAGACGATTACAATATATGATAATGATTTCATTTCAATACACTTTCTTTTTCTTTATCGTTAATGTAAAAAATTCCAGTCATAATATTTGTCTAATATTTTCAGAAGGCTTTCATCGGGAACCAAGCCATTGTCCTTGCGTTTCTCTTCTTCGACCCATTTTAAAAACTTTTTATATATGCTGGGGCGCATCCTTTCTTGTGGAGAAAATTTCACAGACTCCTGTTTTAATGCTTCACCATTAGGCAGAGTAGCGTATTGGTGGACAGAAAATTCAAAATCTCTTATCCTCAAATGTCGATTATTCCTACTGACAAAAATTGTGTCGGATTTTTGTAATAACGGGAAAACCATATTGGTGTCTTTAAATTTTATGTCTCTGTATGGTGGGACTGTTTGAGAGGCAGTAATATGCCTTGTCGAAGTAACGCTGTCAACTATTATCTGCCTGTGGCGTACACTCAATTCTTTTTGGGGAGGGTCAATCACATGAAAATAAATTGTGTCACGAAAAGGGAACAGACCTCTATCTTTATCTCGCACAATTTTTATGCCTAACACATATGAATTGTTCTCAATAACTAAGCGGTTTTTCCCATAAAAGTTAACGGTTAACCTCCTTGCTCTATTGTCACTAAAGTAGAATTCATATGGAAAAAAGCCATAGAAAGCATAAAATGTCTCGCTATAACTGTCTACGATATCATGGGGGGTAGCCATTATCCTAAACCCTAATATGATTGACAGCATTATAGCGGCTACTGAAATTCTGAAAAAGTCGTTATTATTTTTTATACCAATCATCGCTAAATCCTCCATATAAAAATTTTTTATTTTGGTAAAGTCTTTTTAAATAGCTCACATTAATCTCTTTAATAGTTTTCACACGAATTTCCATTGGCATTTGAAAAAGTTCAACCCAACAGTCGTTTATCATCATTCCCACAGCAGAATATTCTGCCCGATAAGCGTCTATTTCGTGGCTTGACCCGTATCGGCTGTTTGGTGTGCCTTTTTCAAAGCCCATTCATTTCTTGCAATTTGACCGCCATGACGTATTTCATGGGCATAACTACCCTCTTTACCTATATCAATGCGAATTAAGACCGTTTTACCCTCAATAGATGCTACTTCTGGTTCTATAAGCCCTTCTTCAAACGTGTACCTTCGATTTTGGTCGTTTCTCATATCTTCAATATCCTGAAGGGATTTGTTTACTTCTGAAAGTTGTTCATGCCTATCTTTTGCATCAGATTTGTTTAAGAAAATAATTCTCTGATTTAGCCGTTCCATATATATTGCTGCTTGAGTAGAATCGGCCGAATTAAAGTACATCCCTGTGGGGTCGGTGAGGGTAATGGGGTTGGCGGCGCACCATAAATATGGACTCATATCATAATATTTCTCCGCAAGAGGGTCTTGGGTGGGTGTCCGACCGATCATGGAGTCGTACCACCGGGCTTTGCTGTCGTAGAGGTCGAGGCCGTTTTCGCGGTCGAACTCTTTTGCGCTGTATTTAAGTGGTTGCACTCCCATGGTGCCCGCGCCATCAGTCCCCAATTTGGGTAGTAGTGGTTGATTTCCTCCAGCCAACATTTTTGCAGCAGAAAATGCAAAAAAGGCAATAGCGCTAAAAGAGAGCATCAATTTTGCTTTCATAAATACACAATCTTAAATTTCTGCCAAATTAATCATTTTGCTTGATATGCACAATTATTTAAATATGCTATACAACACAAAATGGAACTAATTTATATTTGTGCTGCTGTGAAGCACCTCGATTTCGGTGAGCTTTTCGCTGGCTTTGTCCACTCTCCGCTATCTTTGTCCCCATAAACCACAAATCTCTATTTCTAACTTCTAATTTCTAACCTCCAGCTTTTCTAACCACTTCGGGGTGAAAAATCACTACCTTTAGTGATTGCTGGCTATGATGGAATGATGTAATTTTGCACCTATGAAAAAACGTTTGGTTCTCACAGCAACAACTATCGGCGCAATGGCCCTCACAGCCAGCGCATCAACCACCGCCGACACGCTCAACCTGCAAGAGGTGACCGTGACGGCTATCAAACAAGGCACCGACATACGCAACCTTGCCATTTCGGCAACAGAAATCCGACGCAACGACTTGGAGCGCAACGGCATAACTGGCACAAAGTCGGCAGCCGACATGGTGCCCAACATCTACATTCCCGACTACGGCAGCCGCATGACCTCCACCATTTATGTGCGTGGATTGGGCACGCGCATCGACCAGCCTGCACTGGGCTTGAACATCGACAATGTGCCTGTGCTGTGCAAGGAAAACTACGACTTCGACATGATGGACATCGCCAAAGTGGAAATGCTTCGCGGACCGCAAAGCACACTTTTTGGCCGCAATACCATGGCTGGCGTGATGAACATCTACACCCTGTCGCCTCTAAGCTACGCCGGCACCAGAGCACTCATTCAATACAGTTCGCACAACACCTACAAAATCGGGGCAAGCCACTATATGAAGTTGGCTAACAATTTGGGCATCGCGTTCAACATTTTGCACAATGCCACCGACGGCGAATTTCGCAACGCGTACAACGGTCAAAAAACCGACTGGGAAAAGCAGACCGGAGCGCGCGTGAAAGTGGAGTGGATGCCAGCCTCCGACCTGTTTGTGAGCAATGTGTTCTCGTTTGTCCACAGCCGTGAGGGCGGCTACGCCTACGAGCAGCTGGGCAAGAACGTGATTGCCTATAACGACACCTGCTTCTATCGCCGCACCGGCATTCTCGACGGCTTGACCATTAAGCGGAATTATGAGAACTTCTCGATAAGCGGCATCACCAGCTACCAGTATCTCGACGACAACATGACGCTCGACCAAGATTTCACCGTAGATCCGTACTTCACCCTCACCCAAGAGAGAAAGGAGCACGCCGTGACCGAAGACATCGTGGCTCGCTCCACATCGGCAGGGGCATATAGCTGGCTGTTTGGCACTTTCGGTTTCTATCGGCACTACAATATGGATTCGCCCGTTACCTTTAAGGACAAGGGCATCAGCCAACTGATTGAGCGCAACCGCAACAATGCCATGCCCTCCTACCCCATTTCGTGGGACACAAGAGACTTTGTGCTTGGCAGCGACTTCAAGAACGACACCTACGGCGTGGCGCTCTACCACCAGTCGAGCTACCAGCTGGGCGACTTCACCTTTGCTGGTGGTGTGCGCCTCGACTATGAGCATGCGTCGCTGAAATATCACAGCGAAACGCACACTGGCTACACCATCACCACACAGGCTACTGGCGAAGTGTTTTCGCACGAAAATATCGACATCAACGAACGAGGCCGCATTTCGAAAGAGTTTCTGCAACTGCTGCCTAAAGTTTCCCTCACCTACCTTGTGGGCGGCAACAAGACGAGTTCGCTCTACCTGAGCGTGGCAAAAGGCAGCAAATCGGGCGGCTTCAACACACAGATGTTCAGCGATGTGCTTCAGCAGAAGCTGATGGGCGTTATGGGCATCGGGGCGAGCTACGACATCGACGAGGTGGTGGGCTACAAACCCGAAAAGGCGTGGAACTACGAGTTGGGCGGGCACTTCGAGTGCTGGAACCACCGAGTGAAGACCGACATCAGTGCTTTCTATCTCGACTGCCGCGACCGTCAGCTCACCGTGTTTCCCAACGGCACCACCACAGGCCGTGTGATGACCAACGCCGGCAAAACTCGCTCCATCGGCGCAGAGTTTGCCATCGCGGTGAACCCTTGGCGTGGCACCAACTTCAACGTGAGCTACGGCTACACCAATGCGAAATTCGTGAAATACAACGACGGCAAGGCCGACTATAAAGACAAATATGTGCCTTACAGCCCCAGCCACACGCTGTTTGTAGAAGCCCTGCACCAATTCGATTTCAGCGGTGGCAGCCAGTGGTTGCGCTCTCTCACCATCGGCGCCAACATGCGTGGCACAGGCGAAATATACTGGAACGAGGCAAACGATGTGCGCCAACCATTCTACTGCCTGTTGGGCGCATCAGTCACTCTCGCTGGCGACAAATATTCGCTGGAATTGTGGGGCAAAAACATCACTGGCACGAAGTACAACTCGTTTTATTTCGTGTCGATCGGGCACACCTTCCTCCAGCGTGGACGCGGCGCATCAATGGGTGCCACCCTGCGCGTAAACATCTGATAAATCAACAATAATCTACAAATAACACAGAATTTCAAAACTATGATGAAAAAAATCTTATTTGCATTTGCAATGCTCGCTATGGTTGCCGGCTTCACTTCATGCGGCGACGACAACAATGGTAACAATAAAGGTGAAGACATGACTACCACCCAAACCTTTGCCATGAGTGCAAAAACGCGCATCAACAGCGTACTGATTTACGACTGCGACTTCACCGCCACATTCACCGCAAAATATGCCGACAAAACAGCGACTCTCGCGCTCAACAATGTGAAATTCGCTGAAAAAATGCCAGCGGTCAATTTTGTGATTGATGGCATTAAGTTCACACAAGAAGGCTCGGTGTTTACATTTGAGGCTTCGTCGGTGAAAGCTACGGGAGGCTACACCGTGGGTGGATTGAAAGGTAAAATCGACACCGAGAACAACGTGTACAACATCACTTTCTATGTTGACGCCACCTACGAAGTGCTGCTCACCAGCCCATACAACTGCTCCGACAATCTGCCCTCTGGCAGCGATAATCAAAAGAGCTTCGCATTCAAGCAATCGACCGAGGGCGCACAGAAGAAACTGCGTTTTGCGATGAAGAATATGAAATTTGTTGAAGCGATGCCTATAATCAAGGAAATTGCGGTATATTTCAACGACGGAGATGGCAGCACCATCACCAACACCGCCACAGGCTACACATTCGAAAGCGCGTCAATCACCCCTTATTTCAAATACAAGGATGGAGCTACCGAAATTCCAATGGATAGCCGCCAGATGACCAATGTGAAGGGCACTGTGGACCTGGTGAACCGCAAATTCACCATCGATTTCGACTGCATGGGCATACACTGGAAAGATAAAGGCTCGCTCTATCTTTGAAAAATAATTAAAAAGAACTGCCACAATGCAAAAATGTGTGATACGCTCACACATTATTGTGGCAGTTATATTATATTTGCGTGATATTAAATTAACGCACTTTCATACATGATGAAGAAATTTTTTAGCATACTGTCAGTTTTTGCCCTGATTTTCACTGTGGCAAGCTGTGGCGACGACAATAAAGAGCCACAACCCGAAACCGTTACACGCTCTGCGCAAATGATCAACCACATTGTGAAGTCGGCGAGTGGCGAGGTGCTACCCCTGTCGGAAAGCAAAATCGACTACACTATCGACCGCAACAATCGCAAAGTGACCGAAGTAACCCTTCGCGTGGCTATCGACGGCGCGGCTGAAACTACCGTGAAGATCACCGACATTCAGAGCGAAACCAACGACCAAATTTGCACTTTCAAGGGCAGCGGCAACGGCGTGCAAAACCTGGTCGGACGCTTCGACTTCAACGAGGGCACCATTCGTGTGAACTATGATTTAGACGGCACTTACCGCGTGATTTCCACCATGCCCGAAATTTTCAGCACCGAGTGCGCCACATCATGCATCTATACCGACGGCACCACATCGAAGAGCGATGGCACAATGTATCAATTCAGCATCGACCCAGCTTCGCTCACTTCAAGTATGACCGTGATGTATCTTCTCGACCAGTCGAAAAAGCGCACGCTCACATCTGTAAAAACGCTGACCAAGGCTAAGGTGGCCGTTACCAAAGAAGGCTATGTGGTTGAATCGGAAACCACGATTCCCACTACCACCACCTATAAGTTTAACGGTAAGCTCACCACCACCACTCTGTATCCAGTTTCCAAATTAAAAGCCACTATCGATTTGGAAAACGACAAGTACGAAGCCACCATGCAGTTGGGCAGCATCGCCGTAACTGCAAATGGAAAAGTGACTAATTAATAAATTTATAGAAAACCAATACTACAATGAAACAAGCAACTATCATTCTTGCAATTCTCTTAGGCTTCGCTGTCACATCCTGCGACAATGGAGGCGACAAGACTATGTATCTTCAAGCACAGATGGTGAACCACATAGGCATCGCTGCGTTTGAAAATGAATACACTGGCACATATCGTGCCGACGCTGCTGTATATGAAGTGGTTCTCGACACCGAAAATGGTAAAGCCGACGTGGCTTGCCGCATCACTCTGCCTACTGGCAAGATGGGCACAATCGACCTGCGCGGCATGTCGCTGAGCGTTGACGCTAAGACTGGCGGCTACTACATCAAGCAAACCGCCGACACTCGCTCTCAAGGCTCATACACCGTGACCGACTTTTCTGGCATCATCGACCTGACAAGCAGCACCACATCAAAATCGCACTTCTCGTTCATCGTGGAGAATCACTATCAGGTGAATGCCACTATCGCCGAAATGCGATTCACTGGTGTTACAGCCGATATCAAGGATGCCGACGGCAATATGCGCACACTCTCCAACGGCACTGTCGTGACCACGCTCAACCCTACCACCAAGAAGGCGTCAATCACCATCACCGGACTTGACTACGACGGCAATCTTGGCAAGGAGCGTACCCTCACATACGAAAACCTCGACTTCGCACCTTGCGACAATGGCTACAAGATTAAAGCCAGCGTGGCATCGCCCACCACAAATGGCGATGTGGCACTCGCTAAGTACAAGTTGAAGGATTTCGAGGCAGAAATCGACTTTTTCGACGACTTTGATGCTTCCTACACCATCGACAACATTGGCGAGGTGAAGTTGGATCTAATTAATAGGAACAATAACTAAAATCACGACTATAAATTATGAAGAAAATCTTTTCAATGCTCTTAATGGGCATGATGCTGATGGGCATGACTTCATGCCTCGACAACAATGAAAACAACGAAACAAACTTCACCCTGTCGATGTACAACCGCACCGTGACAATGGGTTCGGAAGACGTTTCTGAGTTTAATGTTAACAACTCCGCATTCAAAATCAACTACACCAATAGCACCATCTCTGTGAATGTGATGGCTACAGTGGGTAAAGACAACACTATCCAATTCAAGATTGATGATATGCAACTCACCGCCGACCAAGGTATGCAAGCTTACCGCTTCTCTTGCCCAGCTGCCACTACCCAAGGTGTGGAAATCACCAACTTCAGAGGTATCATCGACCTGCAAGTGGGTGTGCTGTACATGACTTACAATGTGGGTGCCGACAAGACTGTGCACGCCACAGCCGCTCTCCCATTCTTGCGCTGCAAGACCAACATCGACCCTACCGATGAAACGAAGCAAGACTTCTCAAGCGAAAAAACGCAATACGACTTCCGCATCAACAAGAGCAATATGACTGCTACCGTCACCATCGTAGGCTTTGCTAAAGACGCAGACCAGAAGGAAGCATCCGAAAACATTGCAGTGTTTGAAGGCTTGAACGTGAAGTTCACCCGCAGCGGCTACAAAATCACCGCCCCAATGGTGAAATCAACCACCACAGGTGTAGGCAACGTGTCCGACGCAACAATTAAAGACGTGGAATTCAACATCATCGACCAAGGCATCCGCTTCAACGGAAAATACGAAACCAACACATACGAAGCCGAAACCGCTGGCACAATGTTCAACGAAAAAACAGTCTAAAAAGCGACATCCAATACCCCATAAATATCACAAGCCCTGCAACTCCCAAAAGTCGCAGGGCTTTATTTTCATTCCCCCACCATCCCCCTAAAATCAGCCCAGTCCGACAAGGCCGACGCGTCCGACAAGTCAGCCCCCCAATTCACCCCTTATACTTCTAATTAAGCAGACACCCACCACCGACTGTTAAAATTTGATAATTCGTTTGCCGTTTTTGCAATTCTTAACTATAAGGTGTATTTTTGCAAATGAATCCTTGCTGAAAGTCCCAATGGGAAGAGGCAGGGTTCAGATTTATACATATAAGGCGTAACTGTACGCTTTGGTTTTGACGAATTGGAATCTCGCAAATTCAACGACAAGTCAAAAACAAAGCAACGGGAACGCCTCATGAGGTGTAATATATATACAACCCCATTGGCTTCAATCGGTTCTTCGGTTGTAGCCTTTTTGGGCATATTATATACTTACATCGGCGTGGGGCTTTCGGCGTTGCTCGTTTCGACTTGTCGGGCAATGCGAGAGCCTCAATTCGTGGAACGGGCAACAGGATTGACTCCACGTCTTTTTTTGTATGTATTGGTGAGTGGATTTCGTCAACAAAGGAGTCGGTTGACTTTATTTGTTAACGGAATAGGAATGAATTTACTACAACACAATCCTTATCGCCTATTAGGGGTGTACTCCAACTCTCCCACAAAGGAAAGACTGGCTAACCACAATCGCATGAAAGCCTTTTTAAAGGTGGGAAAACCTGTATCATTTCCTTTAGACCTTACCCAATATCTTGGTTCCATTGAACGCACAGAAACATCGGTTGCAGATGCAGAAGCCGCACTCACATTGCCGAAAGACCAAATACAGTATGCCCAATTCTGGTTTGTAAAAGTCACGCCTTTAGACGAGGTGGCTTTCAATAATCTTATTTCTGGCGAAATAAGCAAAGCTGAAGAAATTTGGCAGAAAAAAGAAAGTGCATCATCGTTGCAAAACCGTATTGTGTCAGCATTAATCCGTGAAGATTATGCATGTGCCATAACTTACGCCGAAACTTTGTATGGAAACTCACAGTATATCAGTGAACTTATCTCTGCGGTAGTGGGCACTGGCAGCAACCTTGATGCCTCTACCTTGGCACTTTCTTTCCTTGACGCACTTTGTGAAGAAATTGATGCAAATAAGTTGCTTCCTTTTATAACCATCAACACATGGAAAAGCCATATTGAGGAAAAAGCAACCAAACCTCTTATTGACAGCATTGAAGACGCTATCGAAACTGCTCAAAAAACAAAAAACAAAGGACCTGAAGCACGACTACAGGCTGGAGAGAAATTGATGACAGACACTAAATCAGCTCTCTCTCAGTTGAAAAGTCTTCTTGCATCAACAGATTTGCAATACCAAATAATCGCAGATAAACTGGGACTCGAAATCTTGCAATGCGGTATCGACTACTATAATGATTCCGAAGAACCTGATGCGGCTGTTAAAGCGATGAAGCTACAGAAATATGCCCTCGACATTGTGGTAGGTCAAATGGCAAAAGACAGGTGTAAAGAGAATGTTGATATTCTACAAAACATTATTGACAACCTGCCTCCATCAGAGGTATATGAAGAAGATAAGGCAATACGACAGTGTTTCAAACAATTTGCCAGTCAACCTCATTTGATTAAATATTCAATCCAATTGTTGAAAGAATGTGCACCATTTCTTGTTTCCATTAAGGAGAAATTGGGCAATAAGCACAGATATTACTTACACATTTCATCGGAAATAGTTATAAATGCGCTTAATTATGTTGTTAAAGAAGTAGAGAATGCACAGGATGAAGGGTTTCCTAAACTTAAGAATGTCCTTATTGAAGCATGGCGAGCACAATTGTACATGGACAAGTTTGATTTGGATTCAGAGTTCAAACAGGGATGTTACAAAAATATTCGAGACTCTCTTTATGGCATAATCAAAAAAAATAAGGGGTTTGAGTGGCCAATTTTTTCTTCAAAGTATAAGTATGGATGTGGATGGTGTTTTAGTTTAAAAGTTGATGATATAGATTTACGAACTGCTGAAGAATTATATCAGTCGGCAAAAACCATTGCAGAGTTAGAAAAGTTCATCCAGAAGTATCCTCATAGCCAATATGTTGCTCAAGCAAAAAAGAAAATTTCAGAAATAAAGTTTAAGGCGTGTCGAACAATTGATGATTTCAAAAAATTCATATACGATTATCCCAACACAACTCTAGCTTCAAAAGCCCAAGCTAAGTTGAAAAAACTTTTTGAAGATGAAAAAAAATTGTCTATTTGCAAGACAACAGATGAGGTTATTGCTTTATATCGGCTAGAGAAAGAGCTTGGCATTAACCTTGACTTATGTTCTATAAGAGCTTATGAATTAGCAAAAAAGAATTGTGACTATTCAAAAATCATCGACATATTTGGCGGTGATTCAATCGGAGGAAAAAAGGCAAGTGTGGAAATGGGCAGAAGAGAACGGGCTCGAAAAGATCTGTTAAAGGAATGGGGAAAGGTTCTATTTTGGATTGCTATATCTTTATTGCCTTTATTTGGCATTTATTTACTTATTTCATCTATAGGATTTGCTAAATTTGGCTTGGCTTTATTAGGAATTGTAATCCTCTTCTTAATAAACTTAACTAATGGAAATGACGAAGGATTTATAGCTGGGTGTGTAGTTAGGCTTTTAGGTATGATTCTTTTCTTTATTATTTTAGTTTTATTCAATCTATAGATTTAATATGTGTTATATCCAGTGTCGTATTGGGAGGTGTAGCTATTACTAACGATTAAAAAAAGGAATTGTCCCTTTGAATTATTTTAGAAAGGAGAAAAATGAAAAAAAATATCATTATTGCGTTTATGATATTGACATGCCAGTTTGCTGCTGCGAAGTCGGCAAGTGATGTCGATAGAATTACAGTGTTAGAAGAGAAGTGCTCGGTTCTTCAGAGCTGGCAAGAGAATGCTGATGATAAATTGAAAACGCTTGCAGATGAATGGGAGGACGGTGAGCGAAAGATAGAGTTTCTTAAGAAAGATAACAAGGCTCAGCAACTGGCTATTGATAGTTTGCGGAACACTTGTAGCATTTTAGAAAAAGCGCAGACAGCAGACAGGAAAGACATAAATGGAAAGATTGACGCAACAGACAATAATGTTCGTGTCAATCAAGACATGCTTCAAAGTCGCACGTTGTGGGGAATCATGATTGTAATCATACTCCTTGCCTTAGTGACTACAGGTTCCTATCTATTAGCTAAGCGCATTAAATCAGGTGACACATCTATCGATGAAGTGCGCAAAGCGCAAGGGGCTTTGGAAGTAGCGCAAAAGAAGATGCAAGAAGAATCAATCAAGCTTGACAATCAGATGCTTGCTATTGTACAAAAGCAACTTGATGCTTATATTCCGTCAGCAAATAAAACTACAGGAGAGCCAGACCATTCACTTGTGGTAAAACTTGCGGATGAAATAGCAAGAATAGAAACTAACCTTTCAAAAATGGATAAATCCGTTAGAGGTTACAAACAACTTGTTCAAGCAAAAGACCGTATGATAAACAATGTGCGTGCTAATGGCTATGAAATCATTAGTTTGCTCGGACAGGAATATAACGATGGTATGCAATTTCAAACAAGATTCGTTCCAGACGAAAGTTTACCAGAAGGCAAGCGTATAATCACAGGAATGATCAAGATGCAGGTTAATTATAATGGCAAGATGATACAACCTGCAGAAATCGTAGTAAGTCAAAATATTTAAATACAATAATTATGGCAAGAATCAAAATAGACTATGGCATAGACCTTGGTACGACAAACTCGGCTATAGCCAGAATGGAGAATGGTGAGTCTGTTATCAAACAGACTAAAAACCTTATGGACACATTGCCTTCTTGTGTCTATTTCTCAAAAAACAAGAAGGGGGAACGTGCCTTGCGTATTGGCATGAAAGCAAAAGATTCTGTATATTCAGATGCTATCACGGCTTTGAGCAAGAATGAACCTCCAAAAGAGTGTGGTTATTTGGAATTTAAGCGTGAAATGGGTTCTGACAAGAAGTATTCCAATGAGAATATGCCCAAGGAAAGCTATTCCCCAGAAGAACTTTCTGCAGAGGTCTTGAAAGAACTGAAAAGCCTTATCAATGATGAAACGGTCAATTCGGTGGTTATTACAGTGCCTGCCATGTTTACCGCAATACAAAAAGATGCCACAATGAAGGCTGCACGTATTGCAGGCTTCAAGCAGTGTGAATTGTTACAGGAGCCTATAGCTGCTTGTATGGCATATGGTTTGTCAAGTGAGAAGAAAGATGGCAAATGGTTGGTTTTTGACTTTGGAGGTGGAACTTTTGATGCGGCTTTGGTTAAGGTCGAAGATGGCATTTTGACTGTGTTCGATACAGAAGGTGACAACTACCTTGGTGGCAAGAATCTTGATGAAGCTGTTGTCAACAAAATTCTTATGCCAAGTTTGAAAGAAGACTATGTCCTTTCTTCATATGAGACAACAGAATGGAAAAAGAAAGCTTTAATAGATGCTCTTAAAGGACCAGCGGAGGAAATGAGAATAGCATTATCATTTGCAGATAGTGCTGACTATTCTACATATGACCGCAATCTTAATTTGGGGCAAGATGATAATGGGGAGGAGATTGATCTCGAAATAACCATTACCAAAGAGCAACTTATAGACGCTATTGGCGAACAGTACCAAAAAGCTGTTAACATTTGTAAGAATCTTTTGGAACGAAATGGGCTTACTGGAAAAGACTTGTCTTCACTCATACTTGTTGGCGGACCAACCTATTCACCAATAATTCGTGATATGTTGAAAGAAGAGGTTACGCAAAATGTTGATACCAGTATTAACCCAATGACAGCTGTCGCACGTGGAGCTGCTCTTTATGCTTCTACAATAGATGCAAATATTAATGAGGCTGAAATTAAAAAGGAAGCAAAGGCGGATATTGTGTTTCTGCAAATTGGCTATGAATCAACATCGGTCGAATCATCAGAATGGGTAAGCATCAGTATCGACAAGGAAAAGACAGGAAACAATAGTCCTAACGAGTTATCTATCGAATTGCAACGTGCAGATGGCGCATGGAGAAGTGACCGAATTTCTGTAGATACAAATGGCAATGTTATTGAGGCATTCTTACTTGAAGGTAAGCCAAACACATTTAAAGTAAAGGCTTACAATCAGCAAGGCAATGCTGTTGAGATTTTCCCTTCTGAATTTACCATTATCCAAGGTGTCAAAGTAGGTGCTGCACCTCTCCCTTATAATATAGGTATAGCTGTTTATAATGACATCAAGAAGCGTGGTGTATTCTTACCAGCCAAAGGGTTGGAAAAGAACAAGCCTCTGCCAGCCGTAGGTGTTGTGCCTGATAGAAAAACGACACAGGCATTGCGCCCTGGAGTTTCTACTGACGTGTTGTCTATTCCTGTTTATCAAGTATCAGGCTTAGAAGCAGAAGGAAAAACAGCTGCATTAAATACGCAAATATCTAATGTGGTTGTTACAGGTGATGAAGTGGAACAACTTATACCCGAAAATTCCAATGTCGAAATCACCCTGCATGTTGATTCCTCAGAGATGATGACAATGGAGGTGTATTTCCCATCTGTAGACTTCACGGTAAAAAAAGAACTAGACTTAAGCAAACGTGAGTCTTCTGAGGATGCTATTTCATGGGTAAATAAAGAGTTGGATTCTGCTCAACGAAGTTTAGAGGCCCTACTTTCCTCTGGTGTTTCTGTAGAGGAGTTGAATAAAGAACTTGATGCCGTAAAAGAATTGGCTTCAAGTGGCAACGACCCTATGCGTACTCAGTCAAATTTAAAGGAAGTTCTACGCAAGATAGAGGAACTTGACGATAGTACAGAATGGCAACGTGTAGAAAGAGAACTTCGAGAAGAATTTGACAGACTGGAGAAAGCACAAAACGACTTAGGTAATGACAAGTCTGCTCAATTGGTCAATCAAATCCGTAGTCAAGTAGATAATGTAATTCGAGTGAAGGATGCTAAACTTGGACGTGAAATCCTTGATCAAATCAGCAGTTTGTTTGTTCATTTAACTTTGGTATATCAATGCATGGGACTTATCCGTGATTGCCATAATCGTTTTGGAACAATTCGTTGGAAAGACGCATCACGAGCTCGCCAACTTATCAACAGAGGTTTGGAAGAGATAAACAATCAACCGTCTGTTGACAAACTTCACCCGATAGCATGTGGTCTTATTGACCTTATGCCGAATGAAGAAGCAGTCAATGCTGGTGGTTTATTGAAATAGTAAATATAATTTTTATGTATTTCAATAAGAACGATAAGATAGGTACTTACACAGTTGCGTTTCCGCATAAGCAAGGTTCTTATGCGGAAACCTACCGTGTGAAAGACGCAAATGGCAAGACCCATTTCTTGAAACTCATCAATTACTCAAAGCTAAATCGCAATCAGATTGATGATGAAGGACGAATAATAGAAATGGAGATTGCCAAGCAACTGCATCACCATAACCTATGCCAATTCATTGATTCGGGAACGTTGATGATGCAGGGCTGTCAGTATGCTTGGTTCGTGACGGAGTTTATAAGTGGCGAAACCTTGTCACAGAGAATTATCCGCGACAGCGATATCAGTGTGTATGAAATTAAAACAATAGCCAAGGCGGTATTGTCGGCTTTGGCATTCTTACATTCACGCCCTGTGCCCATTATTCATAACGAGGTGACGATACAAAACGTGTTTCTGAATCTCGTTGGCGAATTGGGCGACTTGAAATTGATAGATTTTGGTTATGCTCGCTTCTTAAATCAGAAGCCAAGTAAACCAAACTTAGACGAACTCAACCCTTTCTATCTCGCACCTGAGCGATTTTCTGGAGTATGCTCAGTGCAATCCGACTTGTATGCTGTAGGGGCGATGATATATCATCTTCTTTATGGAGAACTACCTTGGTTTATCGACACTTCCCGAACCAATGGACAAGATTTGGTAGAAAGCATATTAGCAGAGCGAGACAAAGAACTCGAATTGACGAAAAAAGACAAATATGAACTTGACGACCAACTGCTAAATGTGATAGCCAAGGCTCTAAACTATGATGCTGAAAACAGATTCCAAAGCGCAGATGAGTTTATCAAGGCTATTGATGGCGAGGTGAAAGTTGAGCGTCAATCTACGAAACGCAAAATTCTGTCACAACAGCAACCAAACAACGCCCCTTCCCCTACTGCCACAAAAAAGGAAGGTGAAGGCTTTGCAGCAGTTGCCGGAATGGAAGAGTTGAAGCAACAAATGCGTGAAGAAGTGATTGAACCTCTCCACAATCCAGAAGAATACCAACGCTATGGTGTCACCATACCAAATGGCATGTTGCTATATGGCCCTCCCGGTTGTGGTAAGACATTTTTTGCAAAGCACTTTGCAGAAGAGGTCGGATTCAACTTTTTATGCATCACTCCCGCTACTCTAAAGAGCCGTTATGTTAATGCTACGCAAGAGAATATTGCCAAGATGTTTCAAGAGGCAGAGGAGAACGCACCAACAGTGATTTTCATTGACGAGATGAATGAACTCGTGCCCAATCGTGACAATAGCAATATACACGAAATGTCACGGAGTGCAGTAAACGAAATGCTTGCCCAAATGGACAGAACAGGCGAAAAGGGCATTTTTATAATCGGTGCGACCAACTATCCCAACATGATAGACCCTGCAATATTGCGTGCAGGCAGATTGGACAAGAAATACTATTTAGGTGTGCCTGACAAGGAAGCACGAATGGCCCTGTTTAAGTTGTATTTGAAGAAGCGTCCATACGATTTCGGCTTAGACTACCAACAATTAGCTGATTTAACAGAGGATTACGTGTCTGCCGACATTCAGTTAATCGTAAATGAGGCTTCACGAAATGCCCTTCGCCAGCATAGCAAAATAACAATGGATCTCTTGAAAACTGCTATATCAAATATTCGTCCTTCCCTTAGTGCCAGTGAACTGCTTAAATATGAACGTATTCGAGCAATGATGGACGGAGAAGATGATGAAAAACCCAATGATAGGCCATCTGTCGGCTTCAAAGCTTAGGCATTATCATATACACAGTTAACATTGTAGGAACGTGGTAACTCGCTATCGCCTTAGATTTGGGCGAGCGTGAATTACCACGTTTCTACCGTTAAAAAACGAGATATTTTAACCCAAATCGGTCATTAGGGCTTATGGTATTTCGGAGTTTTAGAAGAATGAATTTCGTTTGTCTTTTAATGAGTGATAGCGAGCTATTACGATTTAAAAACAAGCAAAAGGCATCTTATCAAAGCCGAAAGGCCGCAAGAAGTAATCTAAAAAATCCTTTCACGTCCTAATGACCGATTTGGGTTAAATTAGAGGGTGGCGATGCGGGATTGGGTGGTGTGGAAATCGGTGGTGAATTCGTGCATGATTTGCGTTCTCTTTTAGTTATAATAAGGGGGTCATATAAAGTGGAAGATAGGTGATACCGTCCTCTACTTTGTAGTCTGCTGCATGTAGAACGGTTGGAGAGGTCATATTTTCTCCAAACTTCTTCATACACTTCTTTATGGAAGACAACGTGTAGTTCTTGCCACTTTTAACTTCTATTGGGCGGATGTTATGACGGTTGGTCACTTTGCCCTTTTGCAGTAAGAAGTCGATTTCCATACGATTTTCGACTTCTTCTGATGACTTACTATAGAAAAAGAGCCTGTTGCCACTGGCAGTTAGCATTTGCGCCACGATATTCTCAATGAGCATACCTTCGTTCACTTCTAATTTTCCAAAGAGCAGCTTCTGATAAATCTCAGATGAGACGATACCCTTTTCATCAAAAGCGTGACTGATTAATAAGCCCGTATCATTCATATAGCATTTCAAAGTAGTACGGTCTTCGTTCATTTTCAGCCCAATGTTCGGTTCCGTCGAGTTGTAACAGATGTTGACAACTCTTGCATCCTTCAGCCAAAAGAAAGCATCGTCCCAATCTCGATATTTAGCACCTTGCTTTAGGGCTGACAGTCGGAACTTCTTCTCATGCTTAGAAAGCTGGGGAGGTATTTGATCAAATATCGACACCACCTTGTCGGCTTTCTCGCTTGCGTAATTGAAGATGTCGTTACGGTAGATGGTCAACACGTCGCGCTTGGCTGCATCTACTGCATCAAAATCTCTCGTCTCAACATACTTCTTTACGGCTTGTGGCATTCCACCCACTATCATATAGAGACGAAAAGCATCCATGGCCTGACGATGGAAAGCTTGCCCCATTGGCTTCTGTTCTTCATACATCTTCCGTATAAAGTCCATCAGCATGTCGTTACCCGTGGCCCATAGAAACTCTTCAAAGTCCATGGGGTACATCTGTATCGGGCGCTCCTCAGATGGGAGCACAATGCCTTGTGTGTTTTTCTTTATGCTTACCAACGACCCAGTCTCAATGTAGTCATATCGACCATCTTTCACCAAAAACTTGATGGCAGCCCTCGCTCTGGGACACAACTGCACCTCATCAAGAATGATAAGCGACTTACGTTCATGGAGCCTCACCTTGTAATGTTGACTCAGATAAAGGAACAGCGTGTCGAGGTCTTCCAAATAAAGGTCGAACCAGTCTCTTACCATCTGTGGTGCCTTATTGAAGTCAATAAGGATATATGACTCGTATTCATTCTTACCAAACTCTTCTACGATATAACTCTTACCTATACGACGTGCTCCCTCTACGAGAAGAGCCACTTCTCCGTTTCTATTCTTCTTCCAATCAAGAAGTTGTTGATATATTTTTCGTCTCATCGTAACGCTTTTTACACCTTTTTGAGATTTTCACCAAATCAAAAACACACCTTTTTAAGATTTTTTACAGTACAAATATACACCTTTTTGAGATTTTTTACAAGAATCTCATAGAAAAATGTATTGGGAATGCAATCTCACTTGAAATCCAAGCAAGATTGCAAAAGTGCAGAAGCAGAAATGCGATTTTGGCAAATGGATAGTTAGGCATATCAATGATATGCCTAACTATCCATAACTATAATTCAAATACGAATTATGGGAATTAGAGGGTTTGGATTTTGGATTGGGTGGTGTGGAAATCGGTGATGAGTTCGTGCATGATTTGGGCTACGGGCTTCACTTCTTTGATGGTGCTGGCTATTTGGCCGATTTCGAGTTCGCCGTTTTGCAAATCGCCCTCGAAGATGCCTCGCTTCGATGCTGCGCGTCCGAGCAGTTCGCGGAGTTCGTCGGCTTCGGCACCACGGTTTTCGGCTTCCGCAATTTTTGCGAACAGTTCGTTTTTAATCAGTCGGGTGGGCGAAATTTTCTTCAACGCCAGCATGGTGCCGTCTTCGCCAAGGTCCACGCAAAGATTCTTGAAGGCATCGCTTGCCGAACTTTCCTCGCTCACGGCAAACAGTGTGCCAATCTGCACGCCCTCTGCTCCAAGAGCCATAGCCGCAAGCATCGCCGTGCCTGAACCGATGCCACCTGCCGCAATCAATGGCAGGGAAATGGCATCGCGCACCTGTGGAATGAGCGCCAAAGTGGTGGTTTCTTCCCTACCGTTATGGCCACCAGCCTCAAAGCCTTCAGCCACCACGGCATCAACGCCAGCCTCTTCACATTTCTTGGCAAACTTACTGCTCGACACCACATGCGCCACCTTTATGCCAGCCTCGTGGAAGCGTGCGGTGTACTTCTTTGGGCTGCCAGCCGAGGTGAACACGATTTTCACGCCCTTCTCAATGATGATTTCAATGAGACGCTCAATTTCGGGGTACATCAGTGGAATGTTGATGCCCCAAGGCTTGTCGGTGGCGGCGTTCATCTTGTCGATGTGCTCGATAAGGGTTTCGGGGTGCATACTGCCAGCACCCAGCAGTCCCAAACCACCGGCATTGCTCACAGCGGCAGCCAAACGCCAACCGCTACACCATACCATACCACCAGCAATCACTGGATATTGAATTCCGAAAAGTTCTGTTATTCGATTAGGTTTCATAACTATTATTATTTTATATATTCATTTTAATATTTTTACATTCAGACAGTTGCATCCATTATTTAAATGGCTGACCAAGAAACAAAAGAGCGGTGACCTTACTACGCTTGAGCGCATAAATCACCAACAGGGTTACGCCAATCACACAAAACGCCATCACCATCGACAACGCAGCCAATGGCACCACAGCCATGCCCACCTCTTTCAGCGGCTCTTGAAGCGCAGTGAGGGGGAACAGGAAGAAATAGTGGAGCAAGTAGATGCCCAGGCTCTCGTGGCCGAGGAAATTGAAGTATCGGGCAATCGCCGACGGCTCTTTGCCCTCGGTGCGATATTCCTTGAGCGACCATGGCTCAACCATTGCTATTGCCACCATTATGAGGGCGAAGTGCATCACTGGAATGGTGGCGAAACCGATTACCGGCCACATGCTTGCCATATCGGTTCCCCAAATATCCCATGGATAAACCACGCTGTAGAACGACAAGCCAAACACCACCATGGCAATAGCCAATGCCCACTGGTTGTGCACAAGGCGATTGAACGCCTCTTTCATGTGGTTTGCCATCACGCCCATCATAAACACAGGAAAGAAGCGCGCAAGCAGTCCGAAACCCACATAATCCACATTCGCTTCCTCATCGGCAAAGGTTATCGACAGGGCGATAAGTATACCGTAGGTGGCAAGCAGTACCACAATTTGAGGGAATATGCCTTTAAGGCGTTGGAGAATGGTGCTAATCGGAATGTAAATCAGGCACAGTTCAAACAGGCACAGCGTGAACCAGTAGCCGTCTTTCCAATAGGCGCGCAAGAGGTCGGGCAGATTGTCGCTCAATGGCGATTGCAGTCCGCTATGTGGAAAATACCACACCCACAGCGGTGTGATGACTAAAAATGGGATAATGAGTTGTATGAAGCGTTTTTTCAGTCCTGGGGTAATGAATTGCTTGTCGGCATTCGCCTTATAGGTGAGATAGCCGCTGATAAAGAAGAACACGGGCATGTGAACTTGGCCTATCAACTTAAAGAGAAAAGCGGCATCAAGCCCTCTAACACACATGGTGAGCGCATGTCCCATCACCACCATGAAAATAGCGATGCCCTTCAGCAGGTCGAAGTATTCAATTCGTTGTTTCTTTAGTCCAATACCATTCATTATGTTAATTAGTTTGTGTAGATTTTGTTTCTACAAAGATACGCAAAAATCACTTTTTTTTGATGTTGATAGATATGAAATTGCTAAATTTGTAGAAAATCATGTACTATGGCAAAAGAAATCAAAAAATGGGCAACTCTGGAATCGCGCTACATCATTCAGCGACCATGGCTCACCGCTCGCGTGGATAAGGTGCAACTGCCCGACGGACGCATCAACCCCGAACACTATGTGCTTGAATACCCTGCGTGGGTGAATGTGATAGCCGTCACCAAAGATGGGCAAATGGTAATGGTGCGCCAGTATCGCCACGGATTCGATGAAGTGCTGGTGGAACTGTGCGCCGGCGTGGTGGAAGACGGCGAAGCACCTGTCGAGGCCGCAAAGCGCGAACTGCTTGAAGAAACTGGTTATGCCGGCGGCGAATGGCGCGAAGTGATGACCATCGGGCAAAACCCAAGCATCTGCGACAACCTCACCCACTGCTTCGTGGCTGAAGGCGTGGAGAAAGTGAGCGGTCAGCACCTCGACGCAAGCGAAGACATAGAAGTGCTGCTGATGAGCAAGACAGAAGTGCTCGACATGCTCATCAACGACCAACAAAAGCAAGCCCTCATGGCAGCCCCCCTCTGGCACTACTTCTACACCCAGAAATAAAAAATTACCACACAAAAACAAACGCTATAGCGTAAACATAATAAAATTAGGCTCTCTGGCTTTTTTGCAAAGCTTAGAGAGCCTAATTATTATGGGAAATCACCTTTATGGTTGAGGGTGGTTACTTGATGAATTTTGCGGTTTTGGTGGCGGATTTGATGATGTAAACGCCGTTGGTGAGCGATGTGGCGATGTTGGCGGTGCCGTTGGCTTGTGCCTTGGCCACCATTTTGCCTGTCACATCGTATATCACAACTTCACCCACCACGTTGCTCACCACGATATTGTCGCCATTCACAGTCACAGCCAATGGACCATTCTTTACTGTGGTAATGCCTGTGGCTGGAGTTTGAGTAATGGTAAATTCCACATCTTGGCAAGTGGGGTACGACACTTTCACCTTTGCCACGCGTTCCGACGCACCTTCGGGCAGAGGTTGAACAGTGGCTGTAATCACGGCATCGGTGTTATTGCCTGCACCTACGGTAGTGAGCCAAGTGGCTTCTGCGCCTTGCTCGTCGGTCACAGCCACGGTGAGTTCCGACGCATCTTTATAGCTATCGAGGCACAACTTCACATCGCCACCTACCGCGCCAACGGTAAGGCTTGTTTCTTTAATCGCCTTGAGCCATGGAAATTCTGTTTCGAGTTCCATAAAAAGATGGGTCTTCAACTCGTTGCCGTTATTGTCGGTCAAAGATGCGGCTGGCAGCACAGCAGAAGTGGGCTTACCATTATTCATACCAGAGAGGTAGAAGTACTGCGAATTAGTGTCGTTTTTATCATAAGAGATAGTTTGAAGCAGATAGATGGTGTTGTTCTGGTCACAGTCGAGACCATACACAAGCCCAAACACATCACGGTCGATTACCACAGGATTGGATCCTTCGATTGGAGCAACATCAAATGGAATGGCGTAGTAGTTGAAATTGCCCATTGGCACCTTCACAATGTCGGCATACGCACATTCAGCTCCAGCAAAGCCAGCATACGGCATATCGTTAGGCGAACAGCGGTAGAACGCAAAACCAAACTTCGAGGTTTCGCTAATCATACCATAAGCGAGCACCCACACACGCTTCACAATGTAAGGCTTGGCTGGCTTCTCGTATTTTGTCATAAAGCCAAATGGCGCATAATAAGCGGAATCGGTAGGATTCTTTCCTAAAAGCATTTGGGTCCAAATATTCTTGGTGAATTTGTGGAAACCGCTCAGCGGAATAGACTGGCTGTTGAAAAGGAAGCTTACATCATCTTTTTGCACATTCGCTAAAGTGAGCGGATAGGTTTTGCCATCCATTTCAGGGGCACCACCTGCATACACGTCCAGCACTGGAAGTTTATAGCTTTCGTCGGCAAAGTCTTGAGCCTTAACCGTAAGTTCTGGAGTAGGATGCAAACCTTCGATACTGCGCGAGGGAATAAAGCCTGACACCAAATCCTTGTCGGTAGAGGTTTGGGCTGTACCATCGTCTGCCAGATATTTCCACGACACAGATTCCACATTAGCCGACGAACGGTTAGTCCAAGTCAAATCCGTGTAGGCAGGAACGTGGAGGAAAGTGCGAGCCGAACCGCCATCGGTAACAGTCAATGGATATTCAATATTCTTGCTCAATCCCCAATACATAGTACCAGCTGGGCGTTGATACAGGGCTGTGAGTTTCGCCTTGTCAACCACCACTTTATCGAGTTCCATCGTGTTGCCGCGAATACCCACATATCGGAAAGCGATTTCCACTTCCTTGCCTTCGTAATTCTTCAGCGAAATCACCACATCTTCGCTTCTTTGGCTATAGTAGTTGTTAAACAAATCATTGAGCGTGTAGTTTCGCCACGCTGGCTCAATGTCGTAGATTTCCTTCCATTCACCACCATTTTCACGAATATACACCTTCAGCGTAGCCGAAATAATTTGATGAATAAACTCCATGGTGCCGAAGTTGATGTTCTCGTTCGACATGTCGTAAAGATAGAGCGGAGAATAGCTGATGTTGAACGAGAGTTGCTCATTAGTGCGTAACTTCATCTTTGGAGTTACGAGCCACTCGTCTTGTGGAAGGTCTTCTTTCTTGTTGTCGGCACGCGTCACCCTTGCGTAAGGAATCACGCAATAGTATTTCCCCTCCACAGGAGTTGGGAGCGTGCCTGCCTGTCCGCTCACAAACCATGTGAACGCACCACCATCGTAACTTCCAGCCTCGCCTTCAGAATTGATTTCGCTCCAAGTGGCAGGAATCCAGTTTTTAGTAGTGCCGTCCCATCCTTCAAAACCTTCATTGAGCAATGCGCCCTCGGCGTCGGCTTTCGATGAAGGCGCTTTCAGCACCTTAACTGGCTGAGCATCGGCTTTAACAATACGCTTGTATTTCACACCGTTTTTAAGTACGCACTCCTGTTCGGAAACACCGGGCGCAAGTACCCTTTCCGAGAGCACAGTGGCGTTGGCATCATGTGTGTCGACTAACTGGCGCGACACACTTGCGTTCACTTTGTAGTCTTGACCCTTGGAATTGGCAAGCGGATTCACTTCGACACCAGCGTGTGCCATTACCGCCATACCACAAAAAGCCATTGCTGAGAGGAGGATGGTTTTCTTCATAATTGGGTTGATTTATTTATAGAGTTAGTAATCAAGTGACTTTACATCTGCAAAGATAAACAAATATTAAAACAAAATCCACTTTTGCCGCAAAAAAATGAAAGAAAAATTTCATTTTCAAGACAAAAGTGGATAAATTATTTGGTTTTTGATTTATAACAGTAACACACCACATCTCTATGGCTGCACGGTGATTTGGGTGCCAGAGGAGTGGGCGGAGAGCTGGGGAGCGTATTGGCATTGGGCGGTGGCTATGCCTACGCTGAAATGGCCCTCAGCCGTCACATACACATCGTAACTGATGATGTGTGTGCCCTTGTCGAGCGAGGTGAAGAACAGGTTGGTTTGGGCATCTTTCGTCTCTTGGAAGAAATATGTGCCGTCCATGTAACGGCTGCCCGAAAGTTGGTCTTTAGGTTCAAAGCAAGCCGCACGCTGGTCGGTGACGGTCACGAAATCAAGGTCTTTGTTGTTCTTAATCACCACACGCACTTGCACCTTGTCGCCCACCTTGAAATTGCGGTCGGAGGCAGGGATGAGTTTGCCGTCGGCGCCATAAACGAGATATTCTTTTCTGATGCTCATTTCGGTGATTTCTTTCGCCTCAACCGAAGCCATAGGAGCCTTGTATTGGCAATACACGGCACCCCATGCCGGACTTGCGCTCTTGCGGTCGATTGTCAGCGTGGCGCCGCTCTTGGCAGGGATAGTCTTGCGGCAGTAGCCCACATATTCATCAATATGGCTAAACTGCACCGCCTCGCCATCTATGGTGATGATGGGCTTTTCGCTGCGTTCGAGCCACTGGCTGCCTGTGGAAAGGATAGCATACACCGCATCGGCAGCAAGGCTTGAACTGCCCCAGTCGTTGGATTGCTTCATCAGCAGAATCCACTTGCGAATTTGGTCGATTTCGGTCTGCGACGCACCCACCTCGTGCATTGCCTCAAGAATGGTGGCGGTGACTGCCACCTTGTCGAAGTAGCGCCAACCGATTTGCAGATTGTCCCAATACATGCCCAATTCAGGCTTCACGATAGCGAACTGGCGGAGCGATTCCACGATGCGGATTGCCACTTTCTTGTAACCGCCACGGTTGAGTGCCATGGCAAAGTAAGCCTTTTCGCCCATTGGCAGCCCCTTCCAATCCTTGGTCATGGCAGAGAGTGCCTTTTTCATCATCTTATCGTTACCCGAAGGAAGTTTCACGCCAGAGAACAGCGAGCGCACATACACATACGAACTAAATCCGCTGTAATTCTTCTTGCTCACTTTCTGCTGCTGGTTCCACAGTTTGAGCATTTCGCTATCGTAATAGGCAAGCGCCTTTTTCGCCATCTGATTGATGTCGGCATCATCTAAGGTGTAGCCCAAGTGCTGCAATTCGCCAATCAGTTCGAGCACCACTTCGGTGGTCCACAGACTGCTTCGGCAACCGTTGTACTCATACCATGGGAATCCGCCATCGGCACGCTGCAACTTCTGCAAAGCACCCACAATCTTCTTGTGCTCGGCGCTCATCTTCTTCTCGTCGAACAGGTCAATGAGTTTCAACATACGAAGGGACTGGCGGTCGGCCTCGTTCACCCATGGCGATGCCAACAAGTCGGTAATCTTCAAGTCCTTATTTTTTTCGAGCATTGAAGTGAGTGTGCTGTCGGCACCGTCGGCCATCCATTGCTGAATGGCTGTTTTAATCAGCGGATTCGACTTAGCCACACCCTGCGCCAGCACTTCGGCAAAAAGATTGTGCGCAAGGCTGGTGGCAATGTGATAGTTGGGCTCATAGATGGTGGGCAGAGCCGTAACGCAATACCACACAGGATTGTCGCAATATTCAAGCGTAACACGGCTATCGAGTGGGAACGAAGGCATTTTTACCTCGAAATGAGGCTTGGCGGCATCCACGAAAAATGGCTCGGCTTCAATCACGGGTGCAATATCACTCAGCACAGGAAGCATCACCTGCTCACCATCGCCGAAAGTGGCATTGGTGGCTTTCACACGGAAACCTACAAATGGAATGGTGTCGGGCACGGCAAATTCAATACCCACCACCTCGGTGCCTTTCGCTGCAAGATTTCCATCAAAACTCTTGGTCGCCACCACCTCTTGGGTGCGAGGGTTAAACAGTTCGACCATGGCAGAGAATGTGGTAGCCTCATCGGTGGTGTTCATCACATTAGCCTTCAGTGTCACCTTGTCGCCACCGCGCACAAAGCGTGGCAGGCTCGATTTCACCATAATGGGCTTTTGTGTGAGCACCTCACGACTGATACTGCTGCTCACCATATTGCCAGTGTAGGCAATGGCTTGCATCACCCAAGTGGTGTTGAACTCCGGTGCCTCAAATTCCACGATCAGATTGCCACCTGTGTCGGAGGTGAGCATCGGTTTCCAAAGTGCGGTCTTGATGTCGACCTCACGGAGTTTAATCTCGTTGAGTTGCGGTTTCTCCTCTGCTTTGCTCTCTTTCGGAAGTTCAGCATTTGCCCTATCAATAGTCTCAACCTTACTTTCTTCCAACACACCTTGTGATTTCGCACTCATCTTCATCGCACTGCCATAGGCTATGACGGGAGCACCGTCCATCACCAAGAATTGTGAAAATTGTGGGAAGAAATGCTTACCATACATATTAAATACCGGCCACTCTGGCGAATAACCTTTCACTTTCACCTCATCTTGATATGATGCGGAAAGGTAACGGCTATATACGAAAAAACCTGTGTCGATGGTGTAGCGGCGTGCAAATTGGTATGACGCATAAATATTCCACTTGTTGCTACTGAGGCTTTCGAGTGCCTTGTCGTACATTTCAAGCATCATCGCCGTCTGCACTGGATTGCCATTTTTATCAACAAATTGCATGGTCCACTTTTCCTTTTCGCCTGGCACAAGCTTGTCGCGGAAAGAGTTGAGCTTGATGTTCAGTTTCTGCTCATTGATGGTGGAGATGAATTTGTGGTAATATCGGCAAACTTCCCCTTTATATACATTGATAAATTCCACCGATATATATTCATCGGGGGCATTAGGAATTTGCAGTGCGAAATCGTGCATACCTCGCTTATAGTGCAACCAGCCCTCCTTCACGATGCCAGCTCGGCTTGTTGCCACATAGTAGATGTGAGATTCCGATGCCGAAACGCCGATGGTGGTGTGTGCCACATTCTTTTCGTCAACACGGTAGGCCTCAGTAGGAATCCAGATAGGACAGTCTTTCACTGGTGCACACTTGTCGGTGCTACGGTAAATGACGACTTCTGCTTTTGAGGTGATGTTGGGTTCATCAGCCACTTGCACCTCAATGCTATATACTCCCGATGGCACCTCAGAGAAATCGGCTTCGAGGGCATCAGTTTTGAAAGAACTTGCTTTCACCACATTGCCGCTCTCGTCTTTCAGCGTGTAGGTGCACACCAAACTCTTGTCGGCTTCATCGGTAGAGTTGAAAATCACAGGCAGTTTTGCCTTTTTGCTGTTTTCGTGGGTGAAGTCCTTGATTTCAATGCTGCGGATTCTGCCTACCACAAACGAGTGGTAGCCCTCACGGCTTTCGCCAGCAGCGGTAGTGACCTTGGCACTGAGCGTGTAACTGCGCCAATCCCAAGCATATTTAACTTCGCCATTGCCAAACAGACTGGCAGGGTATTCGATGGTGAAGCGGCCGTCGGCATCGGTGATGACGGTGGTATCGTTGAGCGTGGTGCCACCTTCGCTCTCATAACGCCAATACCAACTCCACGCCCTCTTTGAGAGCGTCAGTTTCACTTCAGTGTTGGCAATAGGCATACCCGAATAGGTGGTGGCTGTGCCTGTAATCTTCACAGGCTGCTTGCTCACGAAATTATGGCTTGCGTCGGGAAACTCTACGGCGAAAGTGGGCGTTTTGTATTCGCTCACATCCACATCTTGCCTGCCGTAGAATCCGCTGCCAGAGCATTTTACCAGCCATCTGCCATTCATGCGGTCAGTGGGAATGGTAAATTCGCCTTCAATGCGCCCGAAAGCGTCGGAGGTGAGTTTGAGTTTTTTCACCAATTTGTAGTTGGCGTCTTTCAATTCCACTTCAATCACCTCACCCGAAGCCACCGTTTTTGAAGTGGTGCCTACACGATAGAGCACAGCGGCAAACTTGATGGTTTCGCCAGGACGGTAAATCGCCAAGTCGGTGTAAACACTCATTGATTTCTGAATGTTGTCGGTATCGTCAAACTGATAAACCGACACCTTCGGAGCGTATTTATCGGAGCCTTTAGTGAGGCTCACTTCACGGTCGTAATCAAATTCCACAGGCAGCGCACACGAGCCATCGGCAGCAGTCACGCCATCGATGTTCTCACCCTTCACGCTCACCCCCTTCAGGGGTGCGCCAGTGGTGCGGTCCACCGCAAATATTCTGGTTTCCTTCTTTTCGCGAGCCACAGTGAATGAGGCTATGTCGTAAACGAGGAGCAAATCGTTGGTCCGCAAGGTGGATTCAATCGTTTTGTTTCCGTTCTTAAACGCCACCACAAACGCATACTGCCCATAAGGGAGCGGATTCAGCACCGCTGTGGTTGCGGTGTCGGTGAAAGATGGCATAGCACCATCTACATGCTTATCGTAGGTGGCGATAAATTTACATTTTTTTGTGTCGATATTGGTTTCTCCACGCTTTTCCAGTGCTTCCACATAACTGTCGGGCACTTGATAGACGCTGATTGAGAAATCGTTCACATTCCTCACCCGGCACTCCACACGAATGGAGTCGCGAGAACTGACGCTGTTGGCGCGTATGATGTCCACCTTCTTGCATTCAATTTCTGCCAACCGCTCGCTCACTTGATAGACATATACCCCATTAGGGTATCTCTGCAAATAATCCTTCAGATGCTTATAGCTCTCGGCGGAGGTGGACAATTCAGTGAGCAGACAGCCCGAATGTTCGTTGTCCTTGTATTGGTCGTAAAGTTTGAGTTTTTCCGCCGTATTGAGGCCTTGGTTTTTGCTGAAGAGATAGGCTGGCACATATCCAGCCTTGAGCAAATACTCGCATTGGTCAGTTTGCTCATCAGTGGATTCTGATGCAAATTCACCCTTTTGCGCCAACACGAAATCGTAGAGCGTGGGCTGGTAGAGCGCGCCCAATTCATTACACCTCAAAATGTTGGCATAGTCGGTGATGGCACACTTGCGCAATGCTTCCTTATCGCTTACGGCTTCTGTCATCAGTTCTTTAATCTTTGCATTGAAGTCGTTTCTGCCCCATTCCGAGTAATCGGCAGGGCGGGCGGCTTCCGACGTTTTTCGCCAACCGGCATACACATTCGAATATGAGCGGAAAACCTTGGCTTCGAGGGTGAGCAACAGCGCCTTGAAATCAGGGCGATTTTCCTTTTTCAGCACCGCCTCAATTTTATCGATAATGGCAGGCAAATTCTCTTGCGAGATATTGCCTTCGGCTATACCGTAACGCACCAGAGCGTCGATCGTCTGTTCGCCATTGTTGACTTTCAATGCCGCAGCGAGGTCGGCAGTTGCCTTTTCCGACACCTCTTTCGGAAAATCGAAATCAGGGGTTTCCACTTTCTGATTGGCAAAAAGACTGAATGGGAAAATAGCCATAACTAAAGCAATAATAATATTTGACAATTTGGTTACTTTCATAGGTTATACATATTTGTTCCTCATAGCGAGGGTGAATAATTCAAACTATATCTAAATGCAAAAATAACGATAATTTCGAGAAAAGCAATGACCACGAATGAGGATTTTGGAAGTAAAGAAGTTAAAGAAGTTGAAGAAGTTAAAGAAGTTAAGACGATTGCTTCGGCTTCTTCGATAATTCGAAATCTCGAAATCTCGATAATTCGAAAACTCGAAAACTCGTTGACCTGTTGACTCGTTGACTTTCCTGGGAAGAAAAAAATTCCGTGGTATATGTGTAAGTTAGTTTATCTGATTGGGGTTGAGGTCGTCGGTGATGGTTTCGAATGTGGCGTTGCTATTTTCCACACTGTCGCGGTAACTGCGTGCAGTGGTGTCGGAATCGGCGCCTACCACGATTTCTGTGCCACCAAGCTGACCATTAGCCATTGGATTTTGGCTACTTGAGCTGCCATTGAACAAATTAAACACCTGAATCATACAGAAAACACCAGCAAACATGGCTGCCATATACACATAGGGGCGGAATCGCACCCATAGGTTTGGTTTTTCTTTCTCTTCAGGAGCGGCTGCTTCTGGCAACTTCTCTGCGAGGTTTTTGGCAAAATCGTTGAAGTAGTTTTCCGGGGTGGTAAACCCGGATTTTTTACCCAACTTGCTCAATATTTTGGAATCTTCTTCTTGTCTCATAGCGCTTGTTTGACTTGTGTAAATAGAAAAGGTTTAATCCTCCTCACCAAAAAAACTTTCAATTTTTTTAACAGCGTGGTGATACGACGCTTTCAATGCCCCTACCGATGTGCCGAGAATTTCACTCATATCCTCGTATTTCATCTCATCGTAGTAGCGCATGTTAAACACCAGTCGCTGTTTGTCGGGGAGTGTGGCAATGGCCTTCTGAAGTTTGAGTTGAGCCTCATCGCCATCGAAATACCTGTCGGCTTCAAGGTTGCTGGTCAAGAACGACGAATCGTCGTCGAGCGAGATGTTGTTTTGCACCTTTTTCTTGTTGATGAAGGTGATGCTTTCGTTCACGGCAATCTTGTAGAGCCATGTCGAAAACTTGGCATCGCCACGGAAACTGCCAATGTTGCTCCACGCCTTGATGAAAGTGTTTTGCAGCACATCGTTGGCATCGTCGTGATCGATAACCATGCGGCGAATTTGCCAGTAAAGCGGTTGCGAATAGTGCTCAATCACTTTACCGAATGCGGCGTTCACCGTCTCCTGATGATGGAGTTGCTCAACAATCAGTGCCTCGTCGTATGTATCTTTTTGTCCCATATATTACTGTTACAGTCCCACAAAGATAACTATTTTATTTCATTTCGGCAAACACTCCTTACTTCTGCCATCGCTCCCCTACCCGCACTTTTCGCCGCCATCTTCCACACTATTAAAGAGTGAATTTGTGAGGATACAGATTTTTTGGTATCTTTGTGGGTTATAAGGATTACAAGATATTATCAATATATGAACGAAAACAATCGCAAAGTGGCCCTTATCACGGGCATCACTGGTCAAGACGGCTCTTTCTTGGCTGAATTTCTGCTTGAAAAGGGTTACGACGTGCACGGTACCATTCGCCGCTCGTCGGTAGATTTCCGCGAACGCATTGCCCACCTCGAGGGCAAACCACATTTCCACCTCCACTATGCCGACATGAGCGACTCGATGAGTTTGATCAAGGTAATCGGTCAGGTGCGACCTACCGAAATCTACAACTTGGCGGCGCAAAGCCATGTGCAGGTGAGTTTCGACTCGCCCGAATTTACCGCCGATGTAGATGCCACCGGCGTGCTGCGTGTGCTGGAGGCTGTGCGCCAATGCGGCCTCACCAAGGAATGTCGCATCTACCAAGCCAGCACCAGCGAACTTTACGGCAAAGTGGAAGAAGTGCCGCAAAACGAGAACACCCCTTTCCACCCCTACAGCCCTTACGCGGTGGCTAAGCTCTACGGCTACTGGATTGTGAAAGAATACCGCGAGGCTTACGATATGTTCTGCTGCTCTGGCATCTTGTTCAACCACGAGAGCGAACGCCGTGGCGAGACTTTCGTGACCCGCAAAATCACCCTTGCGGCAGCTCGCATCAAGGCTGGCAAGCAGGAAAAACTGTATTTGGGCAATCTGTCGAGCCTGCGCGACTGGGGCTACGCTCGCGACTATGTGGAGTGTATGTGGCTCATTCTCCAGCACGACACGCCTGAAGACTTCGTGATCGCCACCGGTGTGCAACACAGCGTGCGCGAATTTTGCACCTTGGCGTTCCACCACGTGGGCATAGAACTCGAATGGCAAGGCGAGGGCGAAGACGAGAAGGGTATCGACAAGTCCACAGGCAAGGTGCTTGTGGAGGTGAGCCCCGACTTCTACCGCCCTACCGATGTGGTGAACCTCTGGGGCGACCCCACCAAGGCAAGAGCCGAACTCGGTTGGGACCCACAGCGCACCTCATTTGAGGAACTCGTGAAAATCATGGTTGACCACGACGTGGCAAAGGTGGCTATCGAAAACGCAGGCGACCAAATCCGCGTCAACCTCGCAGAATACCTCGAAAAAGGTATAGTAAAATAAAAGTCTACAAGTCAACGAGTCAACAGGTCAACAAGTTTTTTTTGAGACAATAAGTATTTATAAAGTCTACGAGGCGACGATTTAACAGGTTTTTCTGAGTGATGGAGAGAGGAATTGAAACATTGTATATTTGGCAAGAGGCCAGGGCGTTTGTTAACAACGTCTATGGCATGATGGCGAAATGCAATGACTATGGATTCCGTGACCAGATGCAGAGGGCAGCAGTGAGTATCATGAATAATATCGCTGAAGGCTCAGAATCGGGTTATGATGCAAAATTTATTCATTTCCTCCATATTGCCAAAGGGAGTTGTGGCGAAGTAAAAAGTATGCTTTACCTCTGTGAAGATTTCAACATCTGCACCACAGAACAACGAACCGAACTCCAATCGCAACTAAAAAAAATCTCCTCTGGAATTATGAACCTCATAAATTTCCTCAAAAGCCACTCACCCACCCCATTGACCAAATAAACTCATTGACTCAAAAAAACTCATTGACTCGTTGACTCAAAAAAAAACTCGTTGACCTGTTGACTCGTTGACTCGTTGACTCAAAAAAAAGAAACAATGGATAAAAATGCGAAAATATATGTGGCTGGGCACCGCGGACTGGTGGGCTCTGCCATTTGGAAGAACCTCGAACAACGTGGATACCACAATCTGGTGGGCCGCACACATGCCGAGCTCGATCTGACCGACCAACTGGCCGTCAGAAAATTCTTCGACGACGAACGCCCCGACGCTGTGGTGCTGGCGGCGGCTTACGTTGGCGGCATTATGGCTAATTCGCTCTACCGCGCCGACTTCATCATGCAAAACATGATGATGCAGTGCAACGTGATTAGCGAGAGTTATGCCCACGGCGTGAAAAAACTGCTTTTCCTGGGTTCCACCTGCATCTACCCCAAGAATGCGCCACAGCCTATCAAGGAAGACGCTTTGCTCACCTCGCCACTGGAATACACCAACGAGGAATACGCCTTGGCTAAGATTTCGGGCTTGAAGATGTGCGAAAGTTACAATCTGCAATATGGCACCAACTACATAGCCGTGATGCCTACCAACCTCTACGGTCCCAACGACAATTTTCACCTCGAAAATAGCCATGTGATGCCTGCGATGATGCGCAAGGTGTATCTCGCTCGCATGATTGGCGAAGGCAACTGGGACGCTATCCGCAAAGACATGGACAAACGCCCAGTGAACGGCATCGACGGAAAGGCATCGGAAGAAGCCATTCTTGATGTGCTGAGCCACTACGGCATCGAGAACAACAAGGTGAACCTTTGGGGCACCGGCTCTCCATTGCGCGAATTTCTCTGGAGCGAGGACATGGCTGATGCCAGCGTACATGTGCTGCTGAACGTGAACTTCAGCGACATCATCGGCATCGACAAATACTCGTCGGTGCATTTCGGCAACAGCACCGATGGTAAGGTGGACCGCAACAGCAGCGAAGGCCGTGGCGGCGCCATTCCATCGCTGGGCGAAATCCGCAACTGCCACATCAATGTGGGCACTGGCAAGGAGGTGACCATCAAGCAGCTTGCCGAACTCGTGGCGAAAGCCGTGGGCTTCACTGGCACTATTGCTTTTGATGCCACCAAACCCGACGGCACACCACGCAAACTCTGCGATGTGTCGAAGCTCCACAGCCTCGGTTGGACCCATAAAATGGAAATTGAAGACGGCGTGAAAGCTCTATTCAAATGGTATATCGAAAACTAAAAAAGACACTATAAATCCACAGTCTATGCCAACTCCAAAAACTAAAGGCGGCTCAGCGCTGAAAGAAGTGATAAGAATCAGTCTTGACGAGCCGAAAATGTTTCATGTGATACTGCACAACGACGATGTGACCACTATGGAATTTGTGGTGCATTTGCTCACCACCGTGTTTCGCAAGTCGCAACCCGCTGCACAGGAAATCATGCTCACGGTGCACCGCAAAGGCTGCGCCACTGTGGGCACTTACACCTACGATGTGGCTTACACAAGAAAGTCCAAAGCCTTGAATATGGCGAAAAATGCAGGTTATCCACTGAAAATAACAATGGAAGAAGCAAACTAAACACACACTCATAACACTCAAATGGAACAAAAGAAAATCACATTCAACCGCGATTTGAACAAGGCGATGAAATACGCCTCTCAAAAAGCGCTGGTGGAAAATAGCGATTTTATCACTCCGGAGCATTTGCTCTACGGCATGATGACGCTGCCACAGATGCAAGACTTGATGTGGTCGTGCAACGAAGCCTTCGACCTCGACAATTTTTTGGATGAACTCGATGAACACATTGAGGAATCGACGAAAGACGACTCGAAAGGCGCGAAACCCAACGACATTTGCGAGCCTTCCTTCCAGTTGCAGCAGGTTTTCACCGATGCCGTGCGCCAGGCCATCATGGCTGAGCGCAAAGCCATAGATATGCCAATGGCAATCAACGCCATTCTCTGCCTTGAGAATTCATGGGCGGCATATCTGCTTCGCAAGCACGCCAATGTGGAAGACTTTGAGATTATGACTGCGACCGAAATTCATTTTCACGAACGCTCCACAGGTGTAGAAGAAGACGACGACCAATATTCAAACGGTGAAGGTGATAATCCATTTGGACTTTTCGACGATGACGACGAGGATCTGCTGTTTGGCGATGAGGACGACTTCTCAAGCCCCTCCCACAAAAACGACAAGTGGAAAAAATATGTGACATGCATCAATGAGCACCTCGCTGAGAAAAATCCGCTCATTGGCAGAGAGAAAGAACTCGACCGCACCATACAGGTGCTGTGCCGAAAAGACAAGAACAATCCTCTACACATCGGCGAGCCGGGCGTAGGTAAAACTGCGCTGGTATATGGCGTGGCGCGCCGTATTGAGGAAGGTAAAGTACCCGACCGACTGAAAGGGTGCAACATCTACCAGCTCGACATGGGCACGCTGCTGGCTGGCACTCGCTTCCGTGGCGACATGGAGCAGCGATTGAAGCAAATTATGGAGGGTGTGACAAGTGAGGCACACTGCATCATCTATCTCGACGAGATTCACAACATCGTAGGGGCAGGAAAAGGTGCAGAGGGTGGCAGCGATGTGTCGGACTTGCTGAAACCTTACCTCGACGACGACCGAATCAGGGTGATAGGTGCCACCACCTACACCGAATATAATAAGAATTTCACCCGCAGCGTTGGTATGATTCGCCGCTTCCAGACCATTGATGTGGAAGAGCCAAGCATCGACGAGGCTATCCACATCTTAAAGAGTCTGAAGCCCATCTACGAGAAGTATCATCATGTGAAATACGATGCCGCCGCCATTGAATATGCAGTGACATCGAGCGCAAAATTTATCACCGACCGCTTCTTGCCCGACAAGGCCATCGACATCATCGATGAAGTCGGGGCGCAAGCCGAGATGGAGGGGAAAAAGTACAAGAAAATCGGCAAAAAACAAATTGCCGAGGTGCTGGCGAAAGTGGCGAAAATCGACGCGCTTGCCATCAAGCAAGACGACAACAAGAACCTCGCATCGCTCGAAAGTCGCATGAAAGACGTGATTTACGGTCAAGACCGCGCTATCCAAACCGTGGTGGAAGCCGTGCAACTCTCCAAGGCTGGACTTACCGACGAAAACAAGCCGCTGGCAAGTCTGCTGTTCGTGGGTCCCACAGGCGTGGGCAAAACCGAAGTGGCGAAAATGCTGGCGCAGGAGCTGGGCGTGAAACTCGTGCGCTTCGACATGAGCGAATATGTGGAGAAGCACACAGTGGCAAAACTGATTGGCGCACCTGCTGGCTATGTGGGCTACGACGACGGTGGCTTGCTCACCGATGCCGTGCGTAAATCACCCGACTGCGTGCTCCTGCTCGACGAAATTGAGAAAGCGCACTCCGACATCTTCAACATTCTGCTACAGGTGATGGACTACGGTGTGCTCACCGACAGCAAGGGCCGCAAGGCGCATTTCAAGAATGTAATTCTGATTATGACCAGCAACGCCGGCGCACAATACGCCTCACAGCCAAGCGTGGGATTCGCTTCCACAGCCACTGCTGGCAGTGCCATGCTCAAGCAGGTGAAGCACACATTCAAGCCCGAATTTATCAACCGCCTCAACGAGATTGTGGTGTTTAACGATATGGACGAGCAGATGGCGAAACTCATTCTTGGCAAGAAATTGCGTGAACTCAACGCCAAACTGGCAGCGAAATCGGTAAGCATCACGCTCACCGACGAAGCACACCAGCATCTGCTCAAGAGCGGTTACTCGAAGGAGTACGGCGCACGCGAAATGGACCGTGTGATACAGCAGCAACTCAAAACCATGCTCATGCGTGAAATTCTATTCGGCAAACTGAAAAAAGGCGGCGAAGCCACTGTGGATTTGCAAAACGGCACATTAACTATCAAGCAATCATAATTCTAACTATGGTTTTTCAACTCGACGACGACGATATTTGGTTTCCAGAGCCCATATTCGGTGAAGACGATGGATTGCTGGCTGTGGGCGGTGATTTGAGCACAGAGCGACTCATCATGGCTTATTCCAACGGCATTTTCCCCTGGTATCCCTACGATGCCGACTGCCCTATCATGTGGTATTGCCCACTGAAGCGATTTGTGATTTTCCCTGACGAGATTCACATTTCGCACTCGATGCGCACGCTCTTAAACAAACACACCTACCGTGTGACGTGGGATAAGGATTTTGATGGCGTGATTCATGGCTGTGCCACGGTTTCGCAACGCAACGTGACCGAAGGCGCATGGCTCGGCGATGATATGATTGAGGCTTACACACGCTTGCACCGCGAGGGCATCACCCACAGCGTGGAAGTGTGGGACGGCGATAGACTGGTGGGCGGACTGTATGGCGAGAGAATAGGCAACGCCTTCTGTGGCGAGAGCATGTTCTCGCTCGTGCCCAGCGCATCAAAACTGGCGCTCATCTACCTTGCACGAAAAATGCAAGCCGAGGGCGTGGCAATCATCGACTGCCAGTTCGAAACACCCCACCTCGCATCAATGGGCGGCAAATTCATCACCTACAACCACTACATGACCCTCCTAACCGGCCACGAATACACCACCCTCGACCTCGACGACTAACCACCCCCACCCCAAAAAAGGCAGAAAGTTATAAACTATCCGAGTGCTCCGAGTACGAATCAGTGGAAAATTTGTGGGGATAAATTATGCAATGTTGCCGAATTGTGAATGGAATAAAAAACAAAAACATAAAAAACAGCCTTGGAGCAATGTGGAATGCTTCGCATTTGGCGGTGCGACTGTGCGCTTTGCGTCATTGGAAACGATGATGATAAAATGATTTCTTGGTAAAAAAAAGCAAATTTCTCAAAACGATAACTAACATTTGGGTAGGGGCGTGATATTACACATCCGCCTACAATCAATATAACACATTGAATATAATCATTTTATACAAACGCAATTATCGTATTCCACCACGCATAACGCATTCTGGGCTCTTTTTATTAGCGTTTTCGGATAATCTGATTTCTGAAGATTGGTTTTTCGCCGAAGGCGAGCTGTTTTTATCCTTTTGGCGATGCCACCGCCCTCGCTGGGGAGGGCGGCGTTGGTGCTGTGGTGTGGCTGATTCAAGCCTCGGCTTGAAATCAGACATACCACAGCACTAACGACAGGTGCGAAGCACTGGCATTGCCAAAAGGCTGTTTTTTATGTTTTTGTTTCAGTCCCCCAGTATTTTTCCACTGAACTCAGAGTACTCAGTGGCCCCGATGGTTCACACATCTAAAAATGACAAATGCCGTCACCCCCAAAGAGGGATAACGGCTATGCGTTGTCAGATTGCGTGTAGCAAGTATCTAATTACTTGTAAACGCTGTCGCTAACAGTGAGGCTGTAACGACCCTTAGCACGACGACGTGCGAGGACCTTGCGGCCATCAGCAGTTTTCATACGATGACGGAAACCATGCTTGTTAGCTTTCTTTCTGTTTGATGGTTGGAATGTTCTTTTCATCTTTATTTTAATTTTATTTTGTTAGCACTTATGCAAATTGCGACTGCAAAATTAGTCACTTTTTTGAAAATAAACAAGTAAGTGAGTGATTTTTAATGTAAACTTTTTGCACTTTTTACACAATTAGCGTAATTTTGCAGTGAAATTTAATTTGAACAATAATTTCTAAACAAAAATATTCAAAAAAATTTATGATTAACGCTCAAGACATTAAAAACGGTGTATGTATCCGTTTGGACAACCAGCTTTATTTTTGCATTGAATTCTTGCACGTAAAACCAGGCAAGGGTAACACTTTCATGCGCACTAAGCTGAAAAACGTTGTTGACGGTCGCGTACTTGAACGCCGTTTCAACATTGGTGAAAAACTCGAAGACGTTCGTGTAGAACGCCGTCCTTACCAGTACCTTTACATGGACGGTGACGACGCAATTTTCATGAACCAAGAAACTTTCGACCAAATTCCTATTAATAAGGAAATCGTGAGCGGTTCTGCTTTCATGAAGGAAGGCGACGTTGTAGATGTTGTTACCGACGCTTCTACCGAATCAGTGCTCTACGCTGAAATGCCTATCAAGACTGTGCTTGAAGTGACCTACACCGAACCAGGTGTGAAGGGCGACACTGCAACCAACACTCTCAAGCCTGCAACCGTAGAATCAGGTGCAGAAGTGCGCGTTCCTTTGTTTATCAACGTGGGTGAAAAGATTGAAATCGACACTCGCGACGGTAGCTATGTAGGCCGCGTTCGCTAATCACAGCACTACAATCACAAAAAATAATGGCAGCATTCTCACCACCGAGAATGCTGCCAATTTTTTATCTATTGTGAAAAACGGCTCAGTGGGAAATTTCTGGGTATAGATTATGTACTATTGCCGAATCGTGAATGAAATCAAAAACAAAAACATAAAAAACAGCCTTGGGGAAAAGTGGAATGCTTCGCATTTGGCGGTGCGACTGTGCGCTTTGCGTCATTGGAAACGAGTTTCCATGCCGCCAACCACACAATCCCTCCGCCACCCTCT
>SFGS01000021.1 GCA_004557565.1 Bacteroidales bacterium
ACACCTATCCTATTGCTCTTCAAAATGTTAAATAAATATTAAATTACCAAAATCCCTTGGTTTACAACATAGAAGAACCGTCCCTTTGGTTTGTGATTTCTTTGGTTTGTGATTTGAGGCTGAGGCTTGAATCAGGCACACCACATCACCAACGCCGCCCTCCCCAGCGAGGGCGGTGGCATCGCCAAAAGGATAAAAACCGCTCGCCTTCGGCGAAAAACAAACCCGGTAGGGACGTGATACTTCACGTCCGCCCATAATTGCAATACCATACTGAGTATCAATCATTTGACGCGGACGCGAAGTATCGCGTCCCTACCATGCAAAATCGTTTTTGGGAGATTTGATGCAACCTCCTTCCAAGAAATCATTTTATCATCAGGGGTTTTTCGCCGTGAAACGGCGAGCGGTTTTTATCCTTGGGGCAACGTGGAATGCCCTCGTAAGAGGGTGCCGGAGGGATTGTGTGGTTGGCGGCATGGAAACTCGTTTCCAATGACGCAAAGCGCACAGTCCCTCCGCCAAATGCGAAGCATTCCATGCCTTGCTCCAAGGCTGTTTTTTATGTTTTTGTTTTTGATTCCATTCACAATTCGGCAACAAAGCATAATCTATCCCCACAAATTTTCCACTGAACTGAACCAAGAAAATCTGTGAAAAAATAGGGTGGGAGTATGGGGGTTTGGGGAAAATGTTGTAACTTTATCGAGTTTTTTAGAAACTACTTTAAATTTAGGGAAATGGGAGGCTTTTTTGGCACAAAACTCAAAAACAGAGAGTGTAGGGCAGAACTGTTCTACGGAACTGACTACCAATCACATCTCGGCACTCGCCGTGCTGGTATGGTTACTATCAGTGATGAGGGCGAGTTTTTCCGCTCTATCCATAGTTTGGAGCAAACGTATTTCAGAACCAAATTCGAGCATGAGCTTGACAAGTTCAAGGGCCGTTCGGGCATTGGCGTGATTAGCGACACCGATGCACAACCGCTGCTCATACATTCGCATTTGGGACGTTTTGCACTTGTTACGGTAGCGAAAATCAATAATTTGGAAGAATTGGCACAGCAGTTGCTGGCTGAAAATATGCATTTGAGCGAGTTCTCGTCGGGGCGTATCAATCCCACTGAGCTCGTTTCGCTGCTTATAATCAAGGGCAAAGACTTTGTGGAAGGCATTGAGAATGTGTTTAATTCCATCAAAGGCTCGTGCTCAATGTTGCTGCTCACCGAAGATGGCATTATCGCTGCCCGCGACCGCTGGGGACGCACCCCAATAGTGGTGGGCAAGAGCGATGATGGTATGGCGGTGACCTCTGAATCGACCGCTTTCCCTAACTTGGGATTCGAAACTGTTCATTATGTGGGGCCGGGCGAGATTGTCCGCATCACTGCCGACGAAATGATACAGATGCGCAAGCCCAACGAGGAAATGCAGATTTGCTCATTCATGTGGATTTATTACGGATTCCCCACCTCATGCTACGAGGGACGCAACGTGGAGCAGATGCGCAACGAATGTGGCCGTGCCATGGGCGAAACCGACGATGTGGAAGTGGACTGCGTGTGCGGTATTCCCGATTCGGGCATCGGTATGGCTGTGGGCTACGCCGAAGGTCATAAGGTGCCATACATGCGTGCCATTGCCAAATACACCCCCACATGGCCTCGCTCGTTTATGCCAAGCAACCAGTCTATGCGCAACCTTGTGGCAAAGATGAAACTCATTCAAAACACCGATATGCTGAAAGGTAAGCGCTGGTGCTTCTGCGACGACTCTATCGTGCGCGGCACACAGCTTCGCGACACCGCTGCCGAACTCATCAATGAGGGCGCAAAAGAGGTGCACATGCGCATTGCCTGTCCGCCGCTTATCTACGCTTGCCCATTTGTAAACTTCTCAGCGTCGAAAAGCGAACTTGAACTCATCACCCGTCGCATTATCCAAGATTTTGAGGGCGACATGAACAAGAATGTTGAGGCCTACGCCACCACAGGCAGCCCCGAATATCAGCGTATGGTCGACGAGATAGCGCGTCGCCTAAAACTCTCATCGCTAAAGTTCTCCACAGTGGAAACCATAGTGAAGGCCATCGGTTTGCCCAAGTGCAAAGTGTGCACTCACTGCTTCGACGGCAGTTCATTCCACACCCTGAAGTAAACCGACGTTCAAATCACCATACAAAGGCAGAGCGTGCAAAACCAAGCACCCTCTGCCTTTTTTGTGTTTATGACTTGACGATAAGATTGATGTTAAAATAGTCGTAGACGAATATTGGAAAAGAGTTTAAAACGGCGATGCTTTCATTTTTGGTGGCGTATAGGCGCTGTTGACCACCAAATATCGCCTGTTGGCTAATTGTGGATTTGCTTTTTGGCAAAGCGTATAGCTCCGATACGAGCAGGTTGGCTTTGCGCACGTTCATTTCTATCAAGAATTTTCAATTATCCTTGATTTTCAAATATTTGTCTTTTGTGGGTTTCTCTCCTTCTTTGAATAGAATATGGTCGAAACTGTCATAAAAAGAAAATTCACGGGCAAGGCGTTTGAAATCGTGGCATTGGGCACGACTCACGGTGTAATGCCGATATTCTTCATCAGGCAGCTCCTTTGTGTAGCGAATGGATTCAACCATCGGATAATTGATGTAAAGTTTGCCATTGCCTGTTTCGTCATCAAACATTTTCAGCATCACATCTACTCGCTGATTGATTTCCTCAAGCGAAAATTGTGAATTTTGGAAGTCGTAGTCAAAGAAAAGATACACTTCAGAAATGTCGGTGCTTCTGATGTTGTGCAAGGTGGAGTCTCCGCTCTCAGAAAGCCGCTCTCTCATGATTGACACAATGTCGCCATCACCGCCATATTTCATCATTTCGCTGTAAAGGTCATAAATGTTGTTCCCGAACGAGCAAATGATATTGTCATTCTTTTTCGGGAAATAGAGCCGTTCGATGGTCTTGTAAACGTAAGGCTCACGGTTGCTGCCTTCAAACACAAAGAGTATCATAAGTTGAATGTCCCTCCTCTATACAGTTTCTCCAAATTGTGACCGAATCGCAATTCCTTGTCTGTTAAGTCGCAAATGGCGCGAATCTGATTGTCGTTCAATATAAAGAAGCAGTCGGGGCGAAGTAAATCATTGCTTAGCAAAAAAGTGTCGTGCGTGGTGACGAACAACTGGCTATCGCTTTTGAACAATCGTTTTGAAATCTTATAGGAGAGCTCGTGATGATAAAAAGCATCAAACTCATCTATAAACACGAACGAGGCATTGCCCATCTCTTTCAGCCAGTAGTATTGTAGCTCCAGGTTTTTAGTGCCTGTTGATGCCACCATTTGAAAAGGAATTTTCACTTTGCCCATAATGCAATAGAGCATATTTTCGCCTTGTGAAATTGGGGCAAACGTATAGTGCTGACCACTGACTTCTTTGAGGTATGCAGAAAAGTCGTCGGCCAAGTTATTTTTAATGATATATTCCTCTATGTTGCTGCCTCCTTCTTTCAGTCCGATAAACTCACGGTTATCCAAACTTCTGAAGAAAAGCATATTTTCCACAAAATCTCTGAGAGAGATCAGCGGGTGGTCTTTGGCAAGTGGCACTGCGCTAAGCAAATAATTCACGATGGAGATATTGTTTGCGCTGTCCTTTAAATTGCTGATAGCAGCATCGGTCAACCCAAATTCCGGAGCCACGAACAGCGAGTCGCCGTCTTTTCGTAACACCTCATTTCCGTCGATATTCAGCAATTCCGTAATGATTAAGCCCTTTAGTTCGGATGCCACTTTGCTGTAATTGTAGTTCACGATGCAGCCTTTAAAGTTGAAAGTATATTCAAACTCTACAGGTTGTTCATACCCAATAGCGCAAGCGTAGTTCAGATAGTAATCCGGCTTCTTCCATTTGTGTGAAAGATGGTTGGCAATGTCGAAAATCGCTAATCCAAAATTTGATTTACCAGAACCGTTAGGACCATAGATGATACCATTTTTCACAGCACCGTTTTTCACGGCGTTGCTATTGAAAGAATAGTTGCTCGGATTTGATAAGTTCCACTCAATTCTGTCATTGAATCCGCGGTAGTTTTTTACGGCAAATTTTGTCAGCATAGTTACAGGGCTTTTGGTTGTTACTTATATTTGCTACAAAAATAGGATATTTTCACTATTCCGTAAAATAATTACGGCAAAAAGTTTGGGTGAGTGCAAAGATTTAACATTTGGCAAGTGGTTTTGACTAAGTGATGTCCTGAAAACTTCCGGAAAAATTTAATTTTGGGGAAGATTGTGGGGGTGGAGGTTGGTGATATTTCGGGGAAAATGATTAAATTTGGGGTTGAATTAATTTTTTGAATACAAAAACAAACCTAAAGTTACAATGTTGAAGAAAACTATAATCGCCTTCGTTGCGTTTGCAGGATTGATGAGTGCGCAAGCGGCCACCGATGCCACCAATTGGCGCGCCAGTGTTGACCAACTGATGAACAAGGGCGAATTTACCCAAGCCTCGCAACTGATGAGGAAGTTGCCATCAAAAGTGCGTAAAGCAAATGCTGTGACCATCGACTCGCTCAACCAGATTATGGGGCGCATTCGCAAAGATTTCACCCTTTTGCCCGAAGATGGCGTGAAGCAGATTCGTGAGAAGATGCCCGATGCCACCGATGAGCAAATCAACAACTGGAAAAAGGAGAAAGCCATCGAGGTGATGAATATCGACGGCAAAGAACTGTGGTTTCGCAAGGCTGTGCGCAACCTCTGGCTTTTGGGCGAGGAATTTGCCGAAGTCAATCAAGCCGACAACACCGAGGGCAGCGAGAAGCTGCGCAAGTATGTGGTGCGCGCCATGCGCACCGTGCCCGATGCCAACGGCGTGCGCGACTGGCACCATGTGAATGTGACCTTCACGCTCGATGTGGATGCCGATGCCATTCCCGCTGGCGAAACGCTGCGTGTGTGGATGCCTATCCCTTACGAGAATTTGCGTCAAAAGAATATCAAACTCGAAAGCAGCAATCGCCCCGTCACTTGGAGCGAGGGCAGCAAACACCACACCGTGTATATGGAGGCTGTGGCAGAGAAGGGCAAGCCCACCCACTTTGAATACACTTTCAGCTATGATGTGGGCGAACGCCACATTGCGCAGCAAGACCTTTTGGCGATGGTGGAGCCTTACAAAAACACTCCCGAATATGTGAAATACACCAGCAGCGAATATCCCCACATCGTGATTACCGATGCTATGCGTGAGTTGGCAGAGCAGATTGTGGGCACTCCCGAAGAAAATCCTGTGCTTGCCGCCAGCCACATCTACCATTGGATTGCATCACGCTTCCCATGGGCAGGCGCGCGTGAATACAGCACCATCAAGAACATTCCTGAATATGTGCTGGAAAACAAGCACGGCGACTGCGGTCAGGTGGGCTTGCTCTACATCACCCTGTGCCGTGCTGCCGGCATTCCTGCACGCTGGGAGAGCGGCTATATGCTCCACCCTGGCGAAGTGAACTTCCACGACTGGGGCGAAACCTACTTCGAGGGCGTGGGCTGGGTGCCAACCGATGCGTCGTTTGGCCGCACCACCGAGCACAGTGAGCAGATGCGCGACTATTATGCCACCGGCATGGATATCTACCGTATGGCATCGAACGAGGGTGTGGGCGATAAGTTGAGCCCAGAAAAGAAGTACATTCGCAGCGAGACCGTGGATTGCCAAATGGGCGAGGTGGAATGGAAAAACGGCAACCTCTACTACGACAAGTGGAATTCATCGTTTAAACTCAACAGCATAGAGCCAGTCAAATAATGCGGTTCGGCAATTATTTTAATTAGCAAACAAAAAATTAGCAATCATAAATGAAAAAGGTTTTCCAGATTTTAAGCGTTGTGCTGATGTCGGCCATCAGCGTCAGCGCCATGGCGGCAGATGCTGCCGACGTATTGAGCAAACTCAAGAGCCGTATCGCTCCCGATAAGCGTACAGCTATCTTTGATGTGAAATCCACCACCGCTGGCAAGCAGGTGACCGTGACCGGCACCGTGGGATTTCAAGAGCAGAAAGACGCCATCAGCAAAGAACTTGCCGACAACGGTTTCACCAATGTGCAAAACAAGGTGAATGTGCTTTACAATGCCGTGCCCGAAGGCAAGAAATGGGCTTTGGTGAAACTCTCGGTGGCAAGTATGCGCTGCGAAGGTAAGCACGCTGGCGAAATGGCCACTCAAGGCATCATGGGACAGCCTGTGCGAGTGCTCGACTGCACTTCCGACTGGTATCGCGTGCAAACGCCCGACAACTATATCTCGTATGTGCCAGAATCGTCGCTCTACTGTAAAACTGAGGCGCAGATGAAAGACTGGCGTGCGGCTAAGCGCTACATTGTGAACACCTACTGCACACGCCTCGTGACCGAGCCTGCTGGCGACGAAACCGTTACCGACCTCGTGATGGGCAACATTCTCGAATACAAGGCAGAAAACGGCGAATGGATTCAACTCGCCACCCCCGACGGCCGCCTTGGCTGGTTGCCAAAAAGCGAAGTTGACGAATTTCAGGAATGGGCAAAAAGAGACCTCGACCTCAACCTCGTGTTGAAGACCGCTCACCGCATGTTGGGCTCAGGCTACCTGTGGGGCGGCACATCAACCAAACTCACCGACTGCTCCGGACTGGTGAAAGTGAGCTATTTCAGCAGCGGTGTGATTTTGGCGCGCGACGCATCACAGCAAGCACTCTACGGCTTGAAGATAAAAGGATCGGAATGGCAGAAATGCCAGTTCGGCGACTTGCTGTTCTTCGGCACCAAGTCGGGCCGTGTGACCCACGTGGGCATCTACATGCAAGACGGCAAGTATATTCACTGCTCCGGTCAGGTGAAAATCAACAGCCTCGACCCCAAGGACCCCACCTACCTCTACTCGCCACTTTCAGCAAGTAGAATCGCAGGCGAGATTGGCACGCCCTACATCACCTATGTGCGCAATCACCCTTGGTACTTTTAACATCAAAATAGAGAGAAAATCAACCGAAACCATAAATCAATAAAACTACATTGATATGTCAATTGACCGTAGAAAATTCATTTTGGGTGCAGGTCTTGGAATTGCAGCTGCTGCATCTCCAATCTCGCTCTTTGGTAAGAACGACGCTCCTGCACAAATCAAACGAAGCGGACGACTGAAACTGAAATTCTTCCCTTACGAATTGAAGTTGAAGCACGCCTTCAATCTTGCTAAATACAGCCGCACCACCACTCCTGATGTGCAGGTGGAACTGGAATACGACGGCGTGGTGGGTTATGGCGAATGCTCTATGCCTCCATATCTCGGCGAAAGCGTGGAAAGCGTGTGCAAATTCCTCGGCAGTCTCAATCTTGAGCAGTTCAACGACCCATTCCGCAAAGAAGACATCTTGGCGTATGTGGAAAGCGTGGCACCCAACAACCGTGCTGCAAAGGCTGGTGTCGACATTGCTTTGCACGACCTTCTCGGTAAGCTCATGGGACAGCCTTGGTACAAAATCTGGGGTTTGAATCCAGAAAAGGCGCCTCTCACCACTTGCACCATCGGTATCGACACCGATGAGGTGGTTCGCCAGAAAATGACCGAAACCTACGACTTCAAGTTGATTAAGGTGAAAATGGGTTTGGGTGGCATTGAAAAAGACAAGCACCTCTATGAACTGGTGCGCAGCATTCGCCCCGACATCAAGCTCTATGTGGATGCCAACCAAGGTTGGAAAACCAAGGAAGAGGCTCTTGAAATGGCTGAATGGCTTGCCGACAAGGATTGCTTGTTTGTGGAGCAACCACTGGAAAAGGAAAAGCCACTCGACGACACCGCATGGCTCACCGAGCGCTCTCCACTGCCTATCGTGGCAGATGAGGCATTCCAACGCCTGCCCGACATTCGCCGCTTCCACGGTGTGTATTCAGGTATCAACATCAAGTTGATGAAGAGCACCGGTATGAACGAAGCCTACAAGATGGTGACATTGGCGCGCGCACTCGACATGAAGATTATGGTTGGCTGTATGACTGAAACTTCATGCGCTGTGACCGCTGCGGCTCAACTTTCGCCACTCTGCGACTGGGCTGACCTTGATGGCAACTGGCTCATTGCCAACGACCGATTCGACGGCATCAAGATTGTGAACGGTCAGGTGACCGTGCCTGCCGACCGTCCAGGCATTGGCGTGAAACTTGTGAAATAACACGGGGCTTTGCCTCATGTGATATAAAGAGGCTGTGTCAAAATTTCCAAAAGCATTTGGAACCGCAAATTTGACGCAGCCTCTTTCAACTTTTTGGTACATAAACCTTTTCTTCCACTAAAAACCCACTCCATTGAATGAAACGTACGTATTTTAGCTTTTTTGCGCTTCTTCTTGTGGCTTTTATGCTGTTTGCCGGCTTGTCGTTTTTCAAAGACGGCATAGAGGAATCGTTTGGCATCAACACCGCGACCTTCGCATCTGATTTGCTCTCGACACCCGACGATGAGCTTGAGCTTGCCGATGTGGTGACCACCGATTCGGTTTCGGGCAAAGCCATTGCCACCGTGGAGCGAGCCCCCCTCGACACCACCAAAAAAAACATTCTTTTCATAGGCGACTCCATGCTTGAGCGACTGAGCCCACGCATAGCGGCGTATGCCGAAGAGAATGAGCATCAGATGAACACCGTGATTTGGTACGGCTCATCTACCGAAGTGTGGGCCACAAGTGGCAGAGTGAAGGAATGTATTCAAAAGTATCGCCCCGACTACATCATCATCAGCCTCGGTGGCAACGAGCTGTTTGTCAACGATATTATCGCGCGTCGCACCAAATATGTGAAGCAGATAGTGGCAGAGTTTGCCGACATTCCGTATGTGTGGATTGGACCGCCCAACTGGAAGAAAGACACTGGTATCAACAAGATGATTCAAAGCGTGGTGCCAAAAGGCAATTTCTACCTTAGTTACACCCCCGACCAGCACTACGAGCGAGCCAAAGACGGTGCGCACCCCACGCCGGCATCGGCGGCGAAGTGGGCCGACCGTATCTGCAAGTGGATAGTGGAGGAAAGCAACAATCCCATCGTGCTCAATCTCCCTCAGAAAGCGCGTGCGTATTGCCATACCGAAACATTCAGTATGACCGATAACGAAGTGAAGGCAAAGCCAAAAGCCGAGCCTGCTCCAAAGCCCACCGTCCAACCAGTGGCAGAGCCTGTGGAGCCACAACCCGAAGCGTCGAATCCTAACACCGAAACGCTATGACAACATTGCAACTCATATCGGGTAACCTCTCGGTTGCGCTACAGAATATCGCATCGTTTTTCACCCCCGACCCATCGGTGCCGCTGGTGTTTTCGAGCGGAGCGTTTTGGCTGATGTTTTTGGTGTTTCTGCCCATTTTTGCGTGCATTCGTCATCGCAAGACGCAAATGATGCTCTTTGTGGTGGCGTTCAGCCTATTTTTCGCCTTCAAGTCGTGTGGGTGGATATTCTTGCTGATGGTGGTCACCTCGGTTATCGACTGGCATTTGGCACTCCGCATCTCCCGAACTGAAGCGAAGAGGGCTCGCCAGTTGATGTTGTGCGCATCGCTACTGTGCTCGGTGGGCATACTGATGGTGTTTAAATACACCAACTTCTTCATGCTGTCGTGGCACGAGATAGTGGGCGGCAATTTCCACCCGTTGGCGATTATTGCCCCGATAGGCATATCGTTCTACACCTTCCGCACCATCAGTTATGTGGTGGATGTGTATAAGGGCAAGATGCCGCCTGTGGAGAGTTATCTCCAGTATTTGTTCTACCTCTCGTTCTTCCCATGCCTGGTGGCTGGTCCTGTGGTGCGAGCCAAAGACTTCATGCCACAACTTGAGCGCACCACCGACGTGACCAAAGCCGAAATCTACGGCGGCTTTTGGCTGGTGATGGTGGGTGTGGTGAAGAAAGCCGTGATAGCCGACTATCTGGCGCAATACTCATCTATTATTTTCGGCAGCCCCGAAACGCTTCAAGGCTACAGCGGTTTTGAACTGCTCATGGCGGGGATTGGCTTTACCGTGCAACTCTATGCCGACTTCTCCGGCTATAGCGATATGGCGATTGGTTTGGGTGCCATTATGGGATTTGACCTCGGCGTGAACTTCGACCATCCATTCCGCTCGCTCAACATCACCGAATTTTGGCGCCGCTGGCACATTTCGCTCTCGTTTTGGCTTCGCGACTATGTGTACATTCCGCTTGGTGGCAACCGCAAAGGCAAGATTCGCCAATATGTGAACCTGTTTCTCACCATGCTGATAGGCGGCCTTTGGCACGGAGCCGGCTTCACCTATGTGATATGGGGCGCGATTCATGGAGTGGCGTTGGTGATTCACAAAATGTGTATGCCGTGGCTCAAGCGAATCCCCGACAACTGGGCAGTGAAGCTGCTTTCTGGTTTGCTGACATTCACCACTGTGATGCTCGCGTTCGTTTTCTTCCGTGCCGATTCGGTAGCTGAGGCCACCACCATCATCGGTGGAATTTTCACCAATTTCGACCTCGCATATCTGCCACCGTTTGTGAGTGTGCGCTATGTGTGGTGCATTATGCTTGTGCTCTTGCTGGTGGCGCATTTTGTGCCGTGCAGCATCTATGCGGCAGTGAAAAACTGGTTTGTGGAGAGCTTCTGGCTGGTGAAATTGGTGGTGTTTGTGATAGTGGTGCAACTGGTACTCCAGTTCGCCACATCAGATGTAACCCCATTTATCTATGCCCAATACTGACCTATGAAAATATTACAAAGATGTTACAATTTGCCCGTTGAGGCACTGTGGCATGAATTGTAACATCTTTGTTATATTCACGTCTATCATTTATTATAATTTTGCATTGCAAAGAAAAAAGAAGCACAATGACTGATGTTCCAAAAATACTGATAGTTGACGATGAGCAGTCAATCTGCTACGTGTTGAAGGTGAACCTCGAACTTGAGGGATTCAGCGTCGATACAGCATTCTCTGCTGAAGAAGCACTCGCCAAGCGCCTCGAACGCTACGACCTGTTTCTTCTTGATGTGATGATGGAACACATGTCGGGCTTCGACCTTGCGAAAGTGATTCGCGGTCGCGAGGAATTGAATGCGATTCCTATCATTTTCTGCACAGCGAAGGACTCGGAAGACGACTTGCTGGAAGGATTCAACAACGGCGCCGACGACTACATTCGCAAACCTTTTTCAATGCGTGAACTGGTGGCAAGAGTGAAGAGCGTGCTTCACCGTAGCGGACGCTACTCCAACGAGAAGGAAGTGCTCAAATTCCAGACGCTCACACTTCGCACACCGCAAAAAGAATGCTTCGTGGACGATGAGCCCATCACGCTCACCGCCACCGAGTTCGACTTGCTGGCATTCTTCCTCAAAAACCCCGACACAGCGTTCTCGCGTTCGGAAATCCTCAACAGAGTGTGGAGCGCAGATGTGTGCGTGGTAGATCGCACAGTAGATGTGAATGTTGCGCGATTGCGCAAAAAAATAGGCAGATATGGAAACAGAATTTTCACCAAACAAGGATTTGGTTATGGCTTCAAAACCAAAGATTAGTGTGCACACGCGCATATTCTTGCTGATCATGTTTTTCACATGGTCGTTGACGCTGGTGTTTTTCGCTTTGCAGTATTCCCGCGAGGTGGATTTCAAGACCGAGGTGCTGGACAGCCGCCTGCAAATGGAGAATATGCGTATTCTCGACTGCATCAGCGAAGGTAAGAAACTCAGTCCTAAAGTGCTGAAAGAGATTGGCATAGGCGATTCTACGCGTGTGTCGGTCATCACCCTTTCGGGCAGCGTGATTTTCGATACCAATTCCCGTAATGTGAAAGAAAACCACCTCAACCGCAAAGAGGTGAAAGAGGCTATCGCCAATGGGCACGGCTTCCAGCGCCGCCGCATCTCCTCGACCGATTCACGCCAATATTTCTACTCAGCCACTCGTGGCGACGGCTTGGTGGTGCGCACGGCATTGCCTTACAACCACACATTGGTCGATACCCTCAAGGCTGATCCTGTGAATAGCAATCTGATTATCTTTATTGCACTGCTGATGACGGTGCTGGCATGGTTCACAGCCTACAGGGTGAGCCGAAGTGTGAAGAATCTGCGCAAGTTTGTGGAGGCTGCTGAATACGACGACATCGACGACTACGACACCAAGCAGTTTCCCAACGATGAACTTGGCGAAATCTCAGCCCATGTGGTGAATCTGTACAAAAACTTGAAAGTGACTTCAGAACAGCGCGACCAAAATATGCGCGATGTGTTGTTTGAGCAGAGCGAAAAGAACCGCATCAAACACCAACTCACCAACAATATCAACCACGAAATCAAAACTCCTGTGCATGTGATTCAGGCGTGCCTGGAAACACTCGAAAACAATGGCGAAGCGCTGCCACTCGACACCCGGAAGCAACTGCTGAGCACTGCCTACGACAATGTGAAACGCCTTTCGACACTGCTTGCCGACATTTCGGTGATTACCCGCATTTCCGATGCTCCAGAGAAAATTGAGAGCAGCGAGGTGAATGTGACCGACATTATCCACAAGGTGGCCGACGAAATGAAGGTGTTCCCTCCTGAAAAGCAACTTCGCATTCACATCGATGTGCCAGAGAATGTGAAGATCCGTGGCAACGAATCGCTTGTGGAATCCATCTTCCGCAACTTGATGGTCAATTCTTTCAACTACAGCGGTGGCCGTGATGTGACCGTGAAGTTGAAAGACACCACCCCCGACTACCATGTGTTCACCTTCAGCGACAATGGGGTAGGGGTAGCACCAGAGCATCTGCCACGCATGTTTGAGCGATTCTATAGAATCGATGCTGGCCGCAGCCGCACTATGGGTGGCACCGGATTGGGATTGGCGATTGTGAAGAATGCCGTAAGTTTCCACCAGGGCGAGATCACAGTTCGCAATCGTGAAGGCGGTGGGTTGGAATTTGAATTCTCGTTAGCAAAGTAAATATTTAATCATTAAGTAGTTATATCTTATCTGTTAAGGGCGTAAATTCCCTTAATAGCCATAGTTACACCTTTTCTCAACCCCAAAAAACAGATCAAGCGTACCCTAACGACCGATTTGGGCTAAACGACAAAGAAAGTATTAATTTTTTAAAAGAATAAATTTATGAGTCCAGTATTCACTGTAATTGTAGTAATTCTTGCTATCCTCGCGATTGTCGATTTGATAGTGGGAGTTTCGAACGATGCAATCAACTTTTTGAATTCATCACTTGGATCAAAAATCGCATCTTACAAGACTATTATCAGCGTGGCTGCTGTGGGCATCTTGGTTGGTGTCCTCACCTCTCACGGAATGATGGAGGTGGCACGTAATGGCGTGTTCCACCCCGAAATGTTCACATTCTCCGAGATTATGTTCCTCTATGTGGGCGTAATGCTCACCGATGTGATACTGCTTGACGGCTTCAACAAACTTGGGTTGCCAACATCTACCACCGTGTCGATGATTTTCGAACTCCTGGGCGCGTCGATGGCAGTGACTGTGTTTAAGATTTACGGTGGCGACCTTGATGCCGGAATCGGCGAATTTGTAAACGGAGGCAAGGCATTAGGCATGATTTCAGCCATTCTCGTTTCGGTGGTTCTGTCCTTTATCGTTGGCTCGGTAGTGATGTACTTCTCGCGCATTCTGTTCACCTTCCGCTATGCTAAGCAGTTTGGCAGATTTGGCGCAGTGTGGTGCGGTGTCGCCATTGTTGGCATTATCTACTTCGCTATGTTCAAGGGTTTGAAGAGTTCTGGACTGATTACCGAAGAGATTTCCGGATTTATTTCCGACAACTTGCTCATGGTGCTCGGCGGCGTGTGGCTTGCTTCTTCGCTCCTGTTCTTCATTCTCCAGAAACTTGGTGTGAACATTCTGAAGATTACCATCCTTAGCGGTACATTCGCCTTGGCACTCGCTTTCGCCGGCAACGACTTGGTGAACTTCGTGGGTGTGCCTTTGGCTGGTATAGACGCTTACACCTTGGCACAAGACGGAGGCTCATCAATGATGATGGGTGGGCTCAACGATCCAAAGATGGTGAACATCGAATTTCTGGCAATCGCAGGTGTGGTGATGGCGCTTACCCTGTTTTTCTCAAAAGATGCCAAGAAGGTGTCGCAAACCGAGCTTAACCTTGCATCACAGCAGGAAGAAGACGAGCGCTTCAATTCCACTCCATTCTCAAGAGCACTGGTTCGCTACTCTGTGAAACTCAACGAATGGTACAACCGCGTGCTTCCTGCAAGTTGGGTGAAATATATCAACACTCGCTTCCAGCCATTGAGCAGCGATGAGAAAGGCGACATCATCTACGACCGTATTCGCGCCGTGGTCAACCTCGCAGCCGCCTCAATCCTGATTTGTATCGGTACTTCGTTGAAGTTGCCACTCTCTACCACCTATGTAGTGTTTATGGTTTCAATGGGTTCATCGTTGGCTGATAGAGTTTGGGGCAGAGACAGTGCCGTTTACCGTATCTCCGGTGTGATGGTAGTGATTATGGGCTGGTTCGTTACAGCATTTGTGGCATTCGGCATGTCGTTCATCATCACTTCGCTGCTGATGTTTGGCGGTGGCTATGCACTTGCCGCGCTGGTTCTTATCGCCGCCTACATTTTGCTGAAGCGCTTCGTGATTAAGAGCGCCGACGCAACCGAAACCGAAGAAGAACACCTCATCGATGATGGCGATGCTCCTGAAGATGTGCTTTACAACTGCACCCAAATGGTGGTGGATGTGATGAACCAAACTTCAAATATCTACAATCGAATGTTGGTATCGCTGTTCACCGAAAACCGCAAGGGTCTGAAAGACACTGTGGCAATGAGTGAGAAAATGTATGAGGAAGCCAATAAGCGCAAATACGAGATTTGCTCTACAGTGAAAAAACTCCAAGAGCAACACATCGAAACGGCGCACTATTATGTGCAGATTGTTGACTATGTGTCGGAAGTGTCGAAGGCACTGCTCCACAGCACTCGCCCAGCATACGACCACATCAACAATAATCACCGTGGCTTATCAGCCGAGCAGATTCAAGACCTGAAGTTGATCAACGACAAGGTGGACGAAATCTTCCGCCAAATCTCCGAAATGCTGGCTAAGAAGGATTTCAGCCAACTCGATGATGTGATGGTTAAACGCGACGATTTGTTCGACACCATAGCCGAAATTATTAAGAATCACATTAAGCGTGTGCGCAACGATTCCACATCAAGTTCTCGTGCAAGCGCACTGTTTCTTAACATCCTTAGTGAAACCAAGACCATGGTGCTCCAGGCTCGCAACATGATTAAGAGTGAGGCATACTTCCTGAATGCAATTAAAGAAATGGAATAATTTGAAAGTTTAGTTAGTAGAGGCGATAAAGATATACATCAGCTTCTCGAAGGGCTACTTTGGTGTGATTTCAAGGTGGCTCTTTTTCTGTGGGAGGTGAGGAATATTTTGAAAATAAATTCAGCCACAAATGGTGCTTGAATGAATTTATATGTGTAACTTTGTGTTTTGAAAAAACATTATTGAACAACACTATAAAATCAGATTTTAATGGAAATTATTGGTAAAATCATACTGAAATTGCCTCTGCAAACTGGCGTTTCCAAGGCAGGTAACAACTGGTCGAAGCAAGAATATGTGCTTGAAACTCAAGAAAACTTCCCAAAGAAGGTGCACTTCGACTTCTTCGGCGACCGTGCCACCCAATACGACCTTCAGGAAGGCCAGATGGTGAAGTTGAGTTTCGACATCGAAAGTCGCGAGTATAACGGCCGCTGGTACACCAGCATTCGTGGTTGGAAGGCAGAACCAGCCGACGCACAGGCTCCAGTTTACGCTGGCGCTCCAGCCGCTGCTCCAGCAGTAGGTGGCGTCCCCGTACAGCCAGCAGCAGCTCCCGCCGCACCAGCAGCCCCTGCCCCCGACTTCATGAACGAACCCTCTAACGCCGACGACCTCCCCTTCTAATTCCCCTGGCGTATAGGAGTTGCCGACTTGAAAATTGTGGGCTGTAGGTTTATGGTTTTCAGAAATTAGAGAGCTGGGTTATCCTGTTTATTTTTTGTTCATCTCATGATAAAAACAATCGACATATCAAACCTTGGAGCGATAAAACGTGTTCAGGCTGATAACCTGGGTGGCATCAACCTTGTCATCGGACCAAATCAGTCGGGCAAAACGTTTATCCTAAAGGCTCTCTTTTCTGCACTCAAAACTGTGGAAACCTACAAGCGTGGCAAGGAGAACCGAACCGACAGGGAAATCTTGTCGGACAAACTATATTGGACATTTCAAGCTACTGAGTTGGGAAGTATCGTTCGCAAAGGCGAGAGTAGCTTGAATTTCTCAATGGTTTCTGATGCCAATGAGGTGTTTGCTTATTCTTTTGGACCATCTACCACAAAACAGGTGAATATCGACAAAAACACATTTGCGCCTCGCCTGTCGAATAGTATATTTATTCCTGCGAAGGAGATATTGTCGATTAAGGATATTATTCTTGAGGCCAAGGATGACAATCGTTTTGGTTTTGAGGAACCTTACAGCGACCTTGCTCGTGCATTGAGCCGCACTCAAAAGGGCAAAAACTTTAAATCGTTTTCCGATGCCCGACAAATGGTGGGCGATATGGTGCATGGCCGTTTGGAATTTGACGACGATAAAAAAGAATGGCAATTCCGTGATAATAGTCGTAAGGTGTATGAAATTTCAATGACCTCAGAGGGGGTGAAGAAATTATCGATTCTTGACCTCCTTTTGGGAAATCATTACCTTGACGACAAATCAATCATCATTATCGATGAGATAGAGGCAAACCTCCATCCGTCGCTTATTACTCGCTTGCTCGATACCATACAATTACTGGCACAAGCAGGGGTGCAGTTCTTTATTGCGTCGCACTCTTACTTCGTCATCAAGCGACTTTATATTATGGCTCACCGTGCCGATTGCTCTATACCTGTTCTCTCGTTTGAAAATGGAGAGTGTGTGGTGGGCAACCTTCAGCACCAAATGCCACAAAATCCTATTATCGACGAGTCAATCAACCTCTATAAGGACGAAATCAGCTTGTAAGTTATGGAATTTTACGAGTCGTTCATGAAATTCTCTTTTGCAGACTCCGATGTGTTCTGTATAGAGGCAGACCCTCTTGTCGTCAACTCCACAGGACAGAAGGCGTGTGAGTGTGTGGTTCTTCTCAGTCCGAGGGTTGCATTCATTGAGGCAAAGGCTTCCGCTCCAAAGGAGGTGGCAAGCAGTGTTTTTATGGATGAAATCAAACGCAAGTTTGCCGACTCATTGCGTCTTTTCAACGAAATCAAAAACAAGCAACATGGAGATGAGGCATTCAACCGTCTTCCTATTCGTCTTAGGGAACTTTCTATCGACCCCCAAAGTTATCTTATTTGTTTGATTGTGCATGGTCATCAGCTTGACTGGCTTGTGGGGCTGCAAGACGCGTTTCGCGATGCTATGCGTGAAGTGGTAACGGAATGGAACATTCAAGACTCTAATGTGAGGGTTTACAATGAGGAAACGGCGTTGGAAAGCAAATTAATAGTGGCTTATATTCCAAAAGAAGAACGCGACTCTGTCCGTGAGACCGACGCAAAGAGCAATATGTCGGCTGAAAAAGCAAAAGAGTGGTTCCACTTGCACAACACCAACCTGTAATCTCGTCCATTACACCTCCTATTTTCATCGCCAAACGGCACATTGATCCCACGGATCTTAGGATTGCACGGCTGGTGCTAAATCTCACAGAGGTTCCGCGGACGATGGGGGGGGAGGAAACACCTATTTAATCCATTAAAACCCGATTTGCACCTATGAAATAAATTCTAAAAAATCGGTGCTAATGGATTTTTAATTGGGTTAAATCGGTTGTTTTTTAGAGGGCTATAAAAATCAAACGTCTAATTTCAAACGTCTAATTTCTAACGTCTAACGTCTAACTTCTAACCTCTAATCTCTAACTTCTAATTTCTAATCTTTGACTTCTTCGAGGGCTTTTTTTAGGTGGAGGAGTTGGGATTTGATGGATTTTAGGCGGTCGATTACTTCGAAGCGTTTCGACACGCCGTCGCGGTTGCGCCGGATCATGGCTTGCGCAGCGTCGAGTTTCAGTCCTTTTTCCTTCACCAGATAGTGTATCATCTTGATTGTCTCGATGTCTTTTGGGGTGTATAGGCGAGTGTTTTTCGCGTTACGAACTGGCTTGATGATAGTAAATTCCTTTTCCCAGAATCGCAGGGTGGATGCTGGAATGCCAAGGATGTCGGCCACGTCGCCGATGCGGTAAAATCGTTTGTTCAATTCGTCCATACTGAAAACTCGTTTAGATTTAATCTATGTCATTTGCATAAATTGCAATTTCGCTGTAACTTTGCAAATTAAATTAGGGTGTAAAGTTATGAAATTAGTTTCGTACTGCCCAACAATCCTCAGAAAAAATATATTATACAGAATACTATATGTTGACAGCAAAAGAAATTAGAGAATCGTTCAAAACCTTCTTTGAGGGCAAAGGTCACCAGATTGTGCCATCGGCTCCAATGGTGGTGAAGGACGACCCGACATTGATGTTCACCAATGCCGGCATGAACCAGTTCAAGGATATTATTTTGGGCAACAAGGTGCCACAGTGGCGCAGAGCCACCGATAGCCAGAAGTGCCTTCGCGTGAGCGGTAAGCACAACGACTTGGAGGAAGTGGGCCACGACACTTACCACCACACCATGTTTGAGATGCTTGGCAACTGGTCGTTTGGCGACTATTTCAAGCACGAAGCCATCGACTGGGCGTGGGAATTTTTGGTGGATGTGTTGAAAATCGATCCTAAAAACCTCTATGCCACCGTGTTTGAGGGCAGCGAGGCTGATGGACTCGAACGCGACAACGAAGCAGCAAGCTATTGGGAAGCGCATCTTCCTAAAGACCATATCATCAACGGCAACAAGCACGACAACTTTTGGGAAATGGGCGATACCGGTCCATGTGGCCCATGTAGCGAAATCCATATCGACCTTCGCAATGAGGAAGAAAAGGCAAAAGTGCCAGGTGCTGAACTCGTGAACAAAGACAATCCGCTTGTGATTGAGATTTGGAACCTCGTGTTCATGCAATTTGAGCGTCACGCCGACGGCTCACTCCACCCACTCCCTGCAAAGGTGATTGATACCGGTATGGGCTTCGAACGCCTCTGCATGGTGATGCAAGGCACCAAGAGCAACTACGACACCGACGTGTTCCAACCAATGATTCGCACCATCGGCGACATTGCAGGCGTGAAGTATGGCGATTCGGAGGAAAAGGACGTGGCAATGCGTGTGATTGCCGACCACGTGCGCGCCATCGCATTCTCTATAGCCGACGGTCAGCTCCCAAGCAACGCCAAGGCTGGTTATGTGATTCGCCGCATCTTGCGTCGTGCTGTGCGCTACGGTTTCACCTTCCTCGACCTCAAGGAAGCATTCATGTATCGCTTGGTTGACACCCTCATCGAATCGATGGGCGAGGCTTATCCAGAGCTTCCTGCTCAAGCCGACCTCATTAAGCACGTGATCAAGGAAGAGGAAGATTCGTTCCTCCGCACCCTTGCCACCGGTATCAAGATGATAGAAGGCATCATTGCCGAAGCCAAGAAGGAAGGCAAGACTCAAATTCAAGGTGTGCAGGCGTTCACCCTCTACGACACCTACGGATTCCCATTCGACCTCACCGAACTCATTCTCAAGGAAAACGGCATGACCGTGAGCGAAGAAGAATTCAACGCTGAAATGGCAAAGCAAAAGGCACGCGCCCGCAACGCCGCACAAACCGAAACCACCGACTGGGTGAACGTGCGTGAAGGCAACACCGAATTTGTGGGCTACGACTTGCTTGAATGCGACACCGAGATTTTGCGCTATCGCAAGGTGACTCAAAAGAACTCATCATACTATCAGGTGGTGCTCTCTCGCACTCCTTTCTATGCCGAAATGGGTGGTCAGGTAGGCGATAAGGGTACGCTCACCGCTGGCGACGAGGTGGTGGAAGTGACCAACACCAAGCGCGAAAACAATCTGCCAGTGCACATTGTGAAGAAGTTGCCAACCGACGTGACTGCCACTTTCAAAGCCGCTATCAACAAAGAAGCGCGTATGGCAATCTCTTGCAACCACTCTGCCACTCACTTGCTCCACGCCGCTCTGCGTGAGGTGCTTGGCACACACGTTGAGCAAAAAGGCTCACAGGTCGATGCCAAGATGCTCCGCTTCGACTTCTCGCATTTCAAGAAACTCAGCCTTGAAGAAATCCGTGAGGTGGAACGCCGTGCCAACGCCATGATTCGTCGTGCCATTCCACTCGAAGAGCACCGCAACATGCCTATCGCCGAAGCTAAAGCCCTTGGCGCAATGGCTCTTTTTGGCGAAAAGTATGGCGACAGCGTGCGCGTGGTGAAGTTCGGCCAATCGGTAGAGCTTTGCGGTGGTACGCATGTGGCAAACACCGGCAATATCGGTTTCTTGAAAATCGTAAGCGAAAGCAGTATTGCCGCCGGTATTCGCCGTATCGAGGCTATCACTGGCGCAGCGGTAGAAGACTTCATCTACGATGCAGAAGACGTGCTGATCAAACTCCGTGCGCTGTTCAACAATGCGCCCGACGTGGTTTCGGCTGTGGCACGCTCGCTCAACGAGAACACCTCGCTCCAGAAGCAAGTGGAAGGCTACATGATGGAGGCTGCCAAGAATGTGAAGGAGAATGTTTACAAACATGCAACCGACATTGCCGGCATTCGCACCTTGAAGATTTATGGCGTTTACGATCCTAATGTGGTGAAGGCCGCAGTTTACATGGTGAAGTCGGATGCTCCTGAAAACACCGTGCTGCTCGCAGCCACTCGCATGCACGGCAAGCCCACACTCACCATCTTCGTGAGCGACGACCTTGTGAAGAAGGGCATGAACGCTGGCAAGATGATTCGTGAAGCTGCCAAGGCTATCCAAGGCGGCGGTGGCGGTCAGCCAGGCTTCGCACAAGCTGGCGGTCGCAACGAGGAAGGCATCAGCCTTGCAATGGAAAAGATGGAAGCACTCATCGCAGCTGAAGCATAAAATCAGAGATTACACACTACACTCTCAAATACGAATCAGCCGAGCGCACAGCCCGGCTGATTTTTTTGCCTTTTTATAGAGAGTGTATCGCTATTGCGCGTCGAGATTGTCGATAAGTATCAATCCTCTTACAGTGAGCAAGTATCTTTGTTTAGAATGACGAGGAGAATCGGGATATTTCATTCTCACAAGCCCCATGTTGATTGCTGGTGATAATAATTGTGCCATAAAGTTGGGGCGATGCTTCAGCTCTAAAGTTGTCATCATCTCTTTCACGCTCATTTCGTTTTTCCCGATAGCAATCACTAAAGATTTGATGTTGTCAGGAATTGAGTCTAATAGACGCTCGTCACTTGTTCGGTCACTTGTTCGGTCACTTGTTCGGTCACTTGTTCGGTCACTTGTTCGGTCGATGTTTGGTATTTCTGTCTGATTAATGAGCATGTACCTGTTTTTGAGCTCGTTATGCTCTCCCAATAAAAGGTTTCGTAAAAACCTTACGAGGAAAGAGTGGTCAGGTTCAATGCCTTTCTGTGGATTTCTGTAATTGGCTCTTACTAAAGCGTTACGAAAATACCATGAGTTGTCGGCGAACAAGTTGTTGTTGACTGTGAATCCGCAGTAGCGCAGATATTTGATTAGAAAAACTGCTGTAGTTCTGGTATTGCCCTCGCAGAAGGGGTGGTTTTGCCACAGTAGCGACACGAAATTGGCAATATGTAGGATGATTTCGTCGGTTGATAAACCTGTGTAGCAGAATTCTTTTTCTTGCTGTATGTCATATTCCAGCGTGGCCATAATATCGGCAGCGCGACCATACATCACGGTGTCGCCTTGTAGCACCCATTCGTTTTTAGTAATGTCGTAAGTGCGAGTTTCTCCCGCATGTTTGAATACGCCTTCAAATAGATGGCGATGAATGTTTCTAAACTCCAAAGGTGTAAACGAAAACGATTTTTCGCTCAATAGTTTGGTGATATTTGCTGCCACACAGTCGGCTTCTTCACTCGCCACATCGTCCTTGTCGTGGGTTGTCTTGTTGATATAGTATGAACGCAATTGCTCGCGAACATCATCAATCGTGATGTCGCCCTCAATGTGTTTAGCGGCGGTTTCTTTTAAGTATTCCGACACTTTTAACCCATCTACGTCTTGGAGGCCAATGGCGGCACGCCAAGCCTCGGCTTTCTCGCGTTTGTGTGGTTCTGCCACTCGCTCATAGGCTTCAAAGTCGAGATATAATTGTTTCTTTTTATCGTTCATAGCAGTGTGGTCACGAATTCTGTTAGAAAAAATTCAGATATTTCAAATATGTAAATTTACAAAATAAATATCATATATGTGTGCAGTTGATTTGTATTTTTTTTGTTGTGTGTTCGGTGGGGGTGGGGGAAATGTGGGGATTCTTTTGGAATTGTGGGGAGAATGTGGTAACTTTGTGTTGATATTGAGGATATAAATTAAAATTTTCAATTTATTATTAAGAGTATTATGAAAAAGATTACTATGTTAGCGATTGCTGCACTTGGTTTCTGTGCAGCACAAGCACAGGTCACTTTGGAAGGAACTAAATTGACCGACAACGTATCCTTCACACTCAAGGGCGGTGCGGTGTCGCCATTCCAGCACTATGCGTTCTTCAAGAATGCTCGTGGCATGTTTGGTGCCGAACTCCGCAAGCAGCTCACCCCAATCTTTGGTTTCGGTGTGGAAGGTGAATGGACTGTGAACACTTCAAGTTGGGGCAAGGCTCCAGCCAACGTATGGCAATCGGCTCTCGGCGTAAAGAGCAGCAATATGCTTGACCATCAGTTTGTGGGTGGTTTCGCCACTTTCAACCTCTCTAACGTGTTTGGCGGCTACAAGGGCGCGCCTCGTGCGGTGGAAGTTGAGGCTGTGGTTGGTGCAGGCTGGCTTCACGCTTACCAAAACGGTGCCGACGTGACCGACGAAAACTCTTGGTACACTAAATATGGTGTGAACTTCAACTTCAACCTTGGCGAAACCAAGGCTTGGACCATCTCGCTGAAGCCTGCCATCCTTTGGGATATGAACGGCGACGCAAAGAAGGTGGACCGCAAGGGTGGTACAGGCACCAATGCTCAACCAAGCCGCTACAATGCCAACTGCGCAGCGGTGGAACTTCAAGCCGGTTTGACTTACCACTTCAAGAACAGCAACGGCGCACGCTATTTCACCGTGTGTCCTAAGAAGTACACCCAAGCCGAAATCGACGAGCTCAACGGCCAAATCAACACGCTTCGCAACAACCTCAACAACGCTGAATCTGACCTCGACGCTTGCAACGCTCGTGCAGCTCAACTCGCTCGCGACCTCGAAGCATGCAAGGCTCAAAAGGGCAAGGTGAAAGAAGTGGTGAAGGTGAAGGAAACCCAAGTGAAGGTGAAGAGCGCTTCGCTCGAAACCAACGTGTTCTTCAAGCAGGGCAAGAGCGTGATCGAACGCGCACAGCAACCTAACGTGGAACGCGTGGCCACATTCTTGAAGAGCCACAAGGAAGCTACCGTAACCATCAAGGGCTACGCTTCTCCAGAAGGCTCTGTTGAAATCAACAAGAAGCTCGCCGCCGCTCGTGCCAACGCCGTGAAGGATATGCTCGTGAAAACCTATAAGATTAGTGCCGACCGCATTCAGGCTGAAGGTCAGGGTATTGGCGACATGTTCTCAGAACCCGACTGGAACCGCGTATCGGTTTGCTACATCAACACCAACGAGAAATAATCCATTTTCCAGACAGTGATGCCCGCTGTGGCATTCTCCTCATATCTGCTCCTCGCACCTTATGCGTGCGGGGAGCTTTTGTGTTTGTGAATCACCGAAATAATTGCTAATTTTGCACCCGAAATATTATAGAAGCAACATGGGATTAATCGAAGACAAAAATATTATCAATGAGCTGATCGACGAAACGGCAGTGCTCGTGGGCTTGATCACCCCTCAACAGAACGAGGCAAAGGCTAACGAATACCTCGACGAACTTGAATTTCTTGCCCACACCGCTGGCGCACGCACGGTGAAGAAGTTTCTCCAGCGCTGCGACGCGCCCAACAGCACCTCATACGTGGGTAAGGGCAAATTGGCTGAAATCAAGGACTATGTGGATGAGCACGAGGTGAACCTGGTGATTTTCGACGACGACCTTTCGCCAAAGCAAATCGCACACATTCAGAAGGAAACCAAGGTGAAGGTGCTCGACCGCACCAGCCTGATTCTCGATATTTTCGCACGCCGTGCGCAGACCGCCAACGCCAAGATGCAGGTGGAACTGGCGCAATACCAGTATCTGCTGCCACGCCTTACCGGTATGTGGACCCACTTGGAGCGTCAGCGTGGTGGTATCGGTATGCGTGGTCCGGGTGAAACCCAGATTGAGACCGACCGCCGTATCATCAAGACCAAAATTTCGCTGCTCAAGCAGAAACTTGCCGACTGGGACAAGCAGAAGGTGATTCAGCGCAAAAACCGTGGCAAACTCACTCGTATCGCCCTCGTGGGCTATACCAACGTGGGTAAATCCACGCTTATGAACTTGCTGAGCAAGAGCGATGTGTTTGCCGAAAACAAACTTTTTGCCACCCTCGACACCACCGTGCGTAAGGTGGTGATTGAGAATTTGCCATTCCTGCTCACCGACACCGTGGGCTTTATCCGCAAATTGCCCCACCACTTGGTGGATTCGTTCAAGACCACCCTCGATGAGGTGCGCGACAGCGACATTATGGTGCATGTGGTGGACATTTCCCACCCTCAATTTGAGGAACAGGTGGAGGTGGTGAACAAGACCCTTCAGGAAGTGTGTGGCGCTGGCGACAAGGAGATGATTATGGTGTTTAACAAAATCGACCAATTCTCGTATGTGCAAAAAGACGCCGATGACCTCACCCCACGCTTGCGCGAGAACATTCCGCTCGAAGAACTCAAAGACACATGGATGGCGCGTATGAACAACAATTGCGTGTTTATCTCTGCCAAGACGGGCGAGAATGTGGAGGAACTCAAGCGTATGCTCTACGACAAGGCGAAGCAGGTGCACCTCCAGCGCTTCCCCTACAACGATTTCCTCTACCAAACCTACGACCACCTCACCGAGGAATAACACTCTCGCACAGATCCCGCTTTATAGGGTGGCTTAGGCTCACACAGATCCCACAGATCCCACTGATTTTTTTTGATGGCGTTAAATCTCACAGAGGCTCTCCGCACCCATGCTCCCTTAGGCTCCCTTAGGCTCCCACAGGATTTGTACGCCTGGCGTTAAATCTCACGGATGCTCTCCGCAGCTTTGCTCCTATGGCTTACACAGATCTCACAAATCTCACTGATTTTTTTTGATGGCGTTAAATCTCACAGAGTTAGGTAGAAAGGTCGTGGGGCATGTCCGAGTGCTCCGAGTGCTCCGTTTTCAAGAGCAGCGTGAAACCTCTGTGAGATTTAACATCAGGCGTGCAAATTCAGTGAGATCAGTGGGATCTGTGTGAGCCCTAAAAAACAGTGAGATCTGTGTGAGGTCTAAATCCGCACACACGCGAGCGCATGAAAAAAAAAGCACGGCTGCAAAATAGAACCGTGCTTTTTTATTTATATAATGTGTGGATTATTTTTCCTTTTTTGGAGCCACTTTGGTGTAAGCCTTGTTGAGCTGTTCCACCACGTCGCTTGTCACGTCGTATTTTGGGTCGATGTAGAAAGTGGCAGCCTTGTTAAGAATCATATCGTAGCCCTTCTCCTTAGCGTATTTCTTCAGAAACTCGTTGATTTTATCGTTGAGGTCCTTTTGGTTTTCTTGCAGGATTTTTGCTATTTCCTCTTGCTTGTTAGCCACAGCCTTTTGTGCGGCAGACATAGCGTTTTGGTAAGTAGCTTGGTCGGCTTGTGCTTGTTGAGGGTTGGTAGCGTACACATTGTTCTTTTCCTTTTGTGCGAAGCTTGCTTGCAGGTTGCGGATTTTGTCTTCCTGAGCCTTTTGCAGAGCGTCGAGCTGGTTTTGCATACGAGTAGCCGACTCGTTGTAGTCTTTAGCCAGGTTGTAGAATTTCAAAAGTGTGTCGGCGTCAACATAACGCACGGTCATGTTTTCGTTTGCTTGCTTAGGCATATTAGCAGATTCAGGAGCCTTTTCGCCCTTCTGTTCACCTTGGCAGGCAGCGAAGCCCACCATCACCAATGCCACTAAAGCAAGTTTAGAGAGTTTGTTTAAAAAGTTCATTTTTCCTTGTATGTGTAGTTATTTATAAAATTCCTTATCGTGTGCGCAAGTGATGCCACGCTTTTTCATGTGCTTATTGCTGTGAATGTGGGTGTTAGGAAACTTGCCGCCTTTCACGAAAAATATTTTCACGCCAAGCAGCATCACGGCTATGCCCACCAATGCTATTACCACAATTACGAGCTTCACTTTTGCTTTTTTAAAATTCTATGCAAATATAAAAAAGGTTTGTGACATTTTGCTCAATATTTCAAATAAAATTCGTACCTTTACGAATGTTATCACACCGTTTTAACATAAATTTCATACACGAAGCGATAACTAACATTTTTTATAAATAAAACCAAAAATTTATTATGGAAGTAAAAGATTTAAAACCCGCTCGCGTTTGGCAAATTTTCGACGCGATCACAAAAGTGCCTCGTCCTTCTGGCAATCTCGACAAAATTCGTGAATGGCTGGTTAGTTTTGCAAAGGAAAACAATCTTGAGTACAAGGTTGATGAAGTAGGTAATGTGGCTATGTTCCGTCCAGCCGCACCAGGTTTTGAAAATGCTAAGGGGGTAGTGCTCCAAGGGCACATGGACATGGTGGCTGAAAAGCTCCCTTCTTCTAATCACAACTTCCTCACCGACCCTATCCAAACCCGCATCGTCGACGACTGGGTGTTTGCAACCGACACCACCCTCGGTGCTGACGACGGCTTGGGCCTGGCTATCGCATTGGCAGCGCTCACCGACCCCGACATCAAGTGCGGTGCGCTCGAAGCTCTCGCTACCGTTGACGAAGAAACCGGCCTCACCGGTGCCACCAACATCAAGGCCGACATGCTCGTGGGCGACTATCTGCTCAACCTCGACAGCGAAGACGACGGCGTGATCACTATCGGCTGCGCAGGTGGTGTGGTTACCCCTGTATGGTTCGACTATAAGCCAGAGGCTGCTCCTGCCGACCTCCAATATTTCGCTATCAAGATTGGCAAACTTATGGGTGGCCACTCTGGTACCGACATCAACAAGGGCTTGGCAAGTGCCACTAAGCAGTTGGCACGCATTCTCTACATGCTCGACGCTAAAATCGAATATCGCCTTGCAAGCTTCAATGCCGGCAACCTCCACAACGCTATCGCTCGCGACGGTGTGGCTGTGATTGGTGTGAAGCCTGCCGACAAGGAAACGCTCGCAACCGTGGTCAACACCGTGGCTGCCGACATTAAACTTGAATACAAGCGCACTGAGCCTCATGCCGAGGTCACTATCGAAAGCGTTGACGCTCCTGCCACCGTAATCGATGCTTGCACAGCTAAGCGCCTCGTGGCTGCTTGCTTCGCTGCTCCTCACGGTGTATATTATATGAGTCAGGAAGTGGAAGGATTGGTGGAAACCTCTACCAACTTCGCAAGCGTTAAGACCAACGCCGACGAAATCTACCTCGAATTCTTCAGCCGCTCATCTACCGAAAGCGCAAAAGAAGAACTCGCTCTCCAAATCGAGGCTATCTTCCGCTTGGCAGGCGCTAAGGAAGTGAAATATGAAGGCAGCTACCAAGGCTGGGCTCCAAATGCCGACAGCCAGCTTCTGAAGTTCGCTGTGGCTCAATGGGAAGGCCTGTATGGCGTAGAGCCAAAGGTTGAGGCTATCCACGCTGGTTTGGAATGTGGTTTGTTCTTGAAGGTTCGTCCAGATATGGAAATGATTTCTTACGGACCAACGTTGAAGGACGTTCACTCTCCACGCGAATGCTGCCATATCCCTGCAGTGCAAAAGGGTTGGGACTTCACTGTAGCCCTGCTCAAAGCTATCGCAGCCGATAAATAACATATCCCACTTTGCTGGGCTTGGGCTCACACAGATTTCGCTTTAATGGGCTTGGGCTCTCACAGATCTCACAGATCCCACGGTTTTGCAGGGCTGGTGTTAAATCTCACTGATGATTCACTGCTGCTTTGCTCCTTTTGGCTCACACAGATCTCACAGATCCCACGGTTTTGCACGGCTGGTGTTAAATCTCACTGATGCTTTCCGTGGATGATGGGTCTGATAGGTTCGATGTGTTCGATGTGTCCGAAGGGTCTGTTATGGGTCTGTGAAGTGGAATTGAAAAATAATGGTGCCGATTTTATCCTGTTTTAAGGGATGAAATCGGTGCTTTTTTGTTGGTAGGGACGTGATACTTCACGTCCGCCCATAATTGTAGTATCATGTTGAATATCAGTAATTTGTCGCGGACGCGAAGTGTCGCGTCCCTACCATGCAAAATCGTTTGGGAATTTGATGCGGTTTTTTATCAAGAATTCATGTTGCTCCAAGGCTGTTTTTTATGTTTTTGTTTTTGATTCCATTCACAATTCGGCAACTTTGCGTAATCTATCCCCAGGAATTTTCCACTGAACCATGGATTGCCTTGGGTTTTGCTTTATTATGATTTTTTTGCACTGATTTGCGCATTTTTTTTGATAATTGCTATTGAAAAATATTTTTTATAAGTAAATTTGCACCTCAGAAATGATAGTCAGTTGATGCCGATATGTTAAATGTTTGATATTTAATATGTTGGCAACATTTAACAAAATGTTGCTTGTGATTTACAAGCATTAGAACTACTCTATTTTATTCAAGTTTTTTTTTAGACACTTATAAGAAAATATTTTTAATTTTAATTTGGGAAGAATGTCGGGACCGACATTTGAAAAAAATTATGACTTATTTTAATCAATTCAAAAACGCGACAAGGAAAACAAAGCGTCTTCTTGTTTTATTTGCGTTGCTGTTTGGCTTCAGCGCCAATGCCGCGACTTACAAAGTCTCGGACAACCCCGCTGACTTGGCAAACCTTCCAGAGGGCGCTAAAGTTGTGATGTACAACATTGGCGCAAAAAGATTGGTAGGCTACAACAATGGTGAAGTCTCCAAAACTGAAAAAGCTGTCACCGATGCCGATCAGGCAGCTTATGTGTTTATCGTAAAGAAGAGTGGTTCTACTGTTGCCCTTGTCAACAGTACTTCTTATGGTCCACAGGCTTCTTACAACATTCTTGGTTTTTCATTCAAATGGAACACAAGTCCTACTTACTTTGTTGTTAACTCAGAGTCGAATTATACCCAATTGTATTATAAAACCACCACTTGGCTTGGCTCTACTGTGACTGGTTATTTGGCTTTTGAAAATAGCAAAATGACTGTGACATCTTCATCAACCCCCGAAACTTCAAAGTGGAACTTCTATGAGGTGACTCAAGAAACTTCTGGCTCAACTGGCGACGGTGCTGCTACTGTTCACAATCAGCTGAAGGCTTGGCAAACCAATGCCGGCTACCAAGAAGTGGGCTATATCGGCTTGGGGAACAAGAATCAAGTGCTGGCTATGGCTTGCGTAAGCGTAAGTGCCGACGATGTTCCAACCCTCACTTACCGCTTGTTTGGCCACACTGGCTACCTCAGCGCAATCAGCGTGTATGCACGTAAGCGCGACACTGGACAAGACTACACTCCTGATGGCTCTTATGCAACGTTTGAAAATACCTTCGCTCACATTTTCGACTACCGCAACCCAGAAAAGAACTGCGGTGCCCTTTTCCTCGGAACTACTCATGAAGTGCCAGCAGCTGGCGAAGTGACCACTTTCACCAGCAACCTGAAGCTCCCTGAAGGCGAATATGTGATTTACCTTGTAGCCAATGTGAGAAGCGCTGAAGAAATTGGTGGCTTGAAGAATTTGCCATTGATTGGTGGCGCAAAAGCCAACTACACTCGTGTGGGTGGTGTGATTGACAAGGTGTCGAATAAAACCATCAACACAGTGAACAACTACTCTGGCGAAGGTGGTGGCCGTGTGCTTGTGCCTAAGTTCAAACTGCTTTATGCACCACGCTACGAAAATTTTGCTACCTCTGAAGAATACTCAAGATACTATCGTATTCCTGCTATCACCCGTGCTTCCGACGGTACTCTCGTGGCATTGAGCGATGCCCGCAAAATGCACATTCACGATGTGACCAACAGTATTGACGTGGTTTCGCGCCGCTCGTCGGACAATGGTAAGACTTGGAGCGATTATGTGGTGATTTTCCAAGGTTCGCAGAGTGGTGAAGACTGCTACAACTGGAAGGGCTATGGCGATGCTGCTGTTGCCTCGTTCGCTAATGGTACAGTAGTTGCTACAGCTATCCACGGCTTCGGTCTTGCAGGCTCGTCCACCGACCCTGCCACTGATGTGGTATGGAAGGTGAGCCGCGACAACGGCAAGAGCTGGAGCTCTGAATACAAAATGGACCAAAGCCTCTTTGGTGGTCTTCGTGGTAATATCTCTCCAGGTAACATCTGCGTGGCAAACGAAGGCTATATCAAGGGTAAAGCTTTGGTGGGCTTGCGCACAAGCACCTCTCCAAACTATCAATCACCTACTTCAGCCAGCTATCAACGCATTTACTGCTTGACTTATGACCCAGATAAGAATGAATGGACACAAGTAAAAATCAGTGTACAAGAGTCTACTTGGTGGGGTAGTACAGTAACAAATACTTATGATTATCTTGAAAACACTTCTAACTACTTAGATGAAGTGCAATTCGTACAGGTGGCAGAAAATCAATACATTCTTTCAGCACGCTCAAATGCGAAAGGTAATCGCTTGTTCTACCGCTTGACATTCACTTCTGCTACCGAAGCTACTGCCACAATGATTTCGCAAAGTGGCATGAATTTGGCCAATCCATGTAATGGCGATCTTATCAAGTATGCAGCGAAAGATGGTACTCAGTATATTCTCCATACCGTGCCAAAGGATATGGTATATGGTAGTGATAACTGTCGTACAAGCCTTTCGGCTTACTACACCAAATTGTCCACTTCAGGCAATTTGACATGGACTCGAAGCCTCAACCTTTTCGACCCATTTGATGAAACAAGTGGAGGTGCTACAGGAACCGGCATTGGTGCTATGGACGAAGCTGCGCAATACAGCTCGCTCTCTATGCAAGAAGACGGCACCATCGCTGTGCTGATGGAGGCATATCCTTATGCTATTCGTCATATAGATCAAGCATCTTCCACTTACAAACGCCACTGGGGCGACTGGGTGATGGGTCAATACTACATCAACCTTCGTATCGGCGACATCGTTGATGGCGCAGAACAACCTGATCCTGTGAAGATTGATGCTCCTGTGATTTCTCCAAATTCTTCAACTTACGATTCTTACGAAAAAGAAGACCGCCCAACAATCACTATTTCACATCAAAACTATGTGAACTATCCCGACATCTACGATGTGGAAACTGCCAAGGTGAACACCCTCTACGACTTTGAATATTACGATGCCGATGGCAAGCGCTTGGCAGTTTCAAAAATTAGTGAAAGTGAATTCACTGAAGAAACCAAAACCTTGACTTGGCAAGATGTGTATAAAGCTCTTGGCTACACCTCCGACCCAACTCTCAAGCAAAATGGCTACTCTGTGCGTGTGAGTGCTTACTGTGTGTCGGCTAACGATGCTCAAGTGATTTCGAAGAAGGACGTGAAAATCTACACTTTCGCCAACCCTGTGCGACGCATCAAGGTGGTGGGTTTGCCAACCAGTGGTGCATCAAAAACCGAACTTTCTACACAAGGCAACACTGTGGGTTCTGACGTATGGTTGACCGTGGGCGTTGGTCAAGAAGTGAGAATCAATGCTCCTGCACTCTATCCATTCACCTTTGTGGGATTTTACTATCAGTATAAAATGAATGGAGCAGACAACGAGCAAGTGAAATTGAGTCAAAAACTCCCTTACAATGAGGTGTCAGGTATGAAGCACCAAATCACTTTCACAGTTCCTTTTGATGAAGCTTTGGCTGACAACCACAACGACGGGGATGGTGCGGGTCTTGTGATTTATGCTGTTTACGATGTGGAGGCCGGTTTCTCAACCCGTGTCAACACTCAATACAACAAAGGCTTGAATAGTAGTGGCATATATGAAAGCCAGTACTCATACTGGACTCCAAGCACAGATACTCAGCATGTGGAAAGAATTCAGGGTGCTGTAGGTGGTACTCAGCTGGATAAAGACCTCGTAATTCCTGTTGCTGAAAACCAAAACAATACGCACATTGGTGGTACAGGTAATGCCGCTGATGGTGGCTTGACCTACCCACAAGCCCTCAACTACGGTCTTGACGCATACGTTACTTTGGTTCCTGACTCACGTGCAGCCAAGTATCTCAATGCAATTATCCGTGTGAAGAGGGATGATGCTTATCTGCCAAACTACTATGTGGTGAATGGTGCTAACCAAGCTCTTTATGGCAATATCACTTCTGCATTTAATGGTTGCTTAGGCGTGGTGAACTGGTATGCTCACAGCGGTGGTGAATTCTATCCAAAGGCTGTGGGTATGAAGAGCTACGAAGTGGGCACTAATCAAAAGCCAAAAACAACAGCTCGCCGAGTAGAAGGCGGTCCTGGTGCAAATGGTGGTTATGGTGCATGGTATAAGGTGGATTCTGACATCTCCTTCGCTCGCATCTGCGAGATGGCAGAGACCTTCGACGGCGTGGTGACTGTGGAAATCTACTTGGTGAACGGTGACGTGACTTCGGTTAACGAACTCAGCAACTCTAACTACTACATCACCAAGGTGAGCCACACCATCGTTAAGGACCCAGATATCTCTACCGGTGTGGAAGATGTTGACGCTGAAAAGACCGTGGCTGGTGTGACCTACTACAACCTGCTTGGCGTGTCGTCTGACCGTCCATTCGAAGGTGTGAATGTGGTAGTGACTACTTACACCGACGGCACTAAGTCATCAAAGAAGATTGTAAAGTAACTATAGCATTTTGTTAATTGTTAATGCTGCGAGTAGCCCAGTGATGAGCGAAACCAGCGATAATATTTAGAATGTTTTCCTGTGTGGGCTTGGATTGTGAAATCCGAGCCCTTTTTTTTATCTCGCAGCCTCGCTGTTTTTTGAGCTCACACAGATCTCACTCTAAGTTTGCACCGAGAATTGGCGAAGCCCAATAATTATCCAAAAAACAATCTGAAATGAAAATAGATTTCAACTGCAAGA
>SFGS01000022.1 GCA_004557565.1 Bacteroidales bacterium
ATTATGGGCGGACGTGAAGTATCACGTCCCTACCGGGTTTGGTTTTTCGCCGAAGGCGAGCGGTTTTTATCCTTTTGGCGATGCCACCGCCCTCGCTGGAGAGGGCGGTGTTAGGGGTGTGGTGTGGTTGATTCAAGCCTCGGCTTGAAATCAGACATGCCACAACACTAACGACAGGTGCGAAGCACTGGCATCGCTAAAAGGCTATTTTTTATGTTTTTGTTTCAGTTCCCCAGTATTTATCCACTGAATCTATGTTTCAATCGCAACCGTCAAATTTTCAATATATTACGTCAAAAACCACAGGAGGGTGCGCTCTAAAGTGCATCCTCCTGCTTTATTTATGGGTTGAATATTTACAGATATTTTTGAATTGCTTTCTTCAATTCAAGTGGGTCTTGAATGCGTTCCTGAATTTCGCCATTCTTGTCGATGATGAATGAGGTAGGAATGCTATACACTTGATATTGCTGCACATACTTCGATGCCTCGCCTGCTGGGTCGTAAACGGCAATCCAAGGAATGTTTTTAGCGGCATCACGCCATGCGCCGAGGGTTTGGTCCAAACCAACTTGGAAGATGGTCACGCGTCCCTTATATTGGGTGTAGAGGTCGTTGAGCACCTTGTTGAACGCTGGAGAGAACGATTGGTCGTACATGGTGAAGTTGAGCAGCACCACGCGGCCTTGCGATGCCTCTTTAGCAAGCGAGTGCTCCACGCCCTTGCTGTCTTGCAAAGTGATGTCGAAGAGCTTCACCACCTCTGCCTGAATCTGTGTGCCACCCGAAATGCCGGCGGCTGCACGGCGGCGCTTTTGAGCCTCAAGCGTCATATTCACGAGGTATTGAGTGCGTGGATCGTCTTTGCGGTATGAGTTGAACGCATTTGCCACAGCGCCAATAATCTTCATATCCCTGTCGTTCATTGGGTCGAACAGAGGGTGTCCGTTGATGTATTTGTTGATAATGAAGTAAGCCACGATGCCTGAGCCGTATTCATCAGCGAGTATCTGATTGGCAAGTTGCTTCTTCCATGCCTCAATCTTTGATGCTGGAGTGCCTTCCTTCGCATATTCGATGGCTTCTTTTTCAATCTTGTTGATTTGCTTTGCGTGTTCGGTGCCATCGATATTGAAGTCCTTGTCAAAAGTTTTCAACTTAGAGTCGATGGTGATGCTCTCAATGCTGTCAACTGTAAAGTAAATCGACTTGTCGGCACAGCGCAAACGATAGATGTTGGGATATTCTGGAGCGTCGTATGAAATGCTATACGAGCCGCCACCGCTGGTGGTTGTGGAATCGAGAATAAACCAGTTGCCATTGTTGGCCACTTCAAGGTAAAGGTTGGTGGTGTCGGCAGCGCCTTCCACATTACCCGAAACTTTAAATTTGTTGCCGTCCGTACATGCGCAGAGCATCGCCATGGCAGCAAGCGAAAGGAAAAGAATTTTCTTCATTATGTAATATTTATTTTTTTTCAGAAATTATTATGCGAAGTTAAGGGAATTAAGGCGAATTAGCAAATGAAACGCCCACAAATTTCGCTTACAAACCCAACACCAAGCCCACAGAAAGAGTGCGGATTTTGGGACCGAAGCCGTCTTTTATCACTCGGCAAGGGCTGTATCTCACATACGCGCCCACTTTTCGGTAATTCACGCCAGCAATGGCATCGAAAGTGACTGGCGATTGGTGGATGTCGTTGCTGGTAGTTTCCTTCACCTTGCCTTCTGCGCCCTCATACTCTGTAAGCACGCTGGCATGAACATTGAAATTGGTGATCTCGCCCACAAACACATCCACATGGCTTCCGATGCGCTGACGGAAGATAATGGGCAGTTCGAGCGCAAACACCTTCAGGCGCGATTTGCAAGACTTGGCATTGGCAGGGTAAGCACCTACGGTCAACCCATTTTCACCCAAGCCGAAACGCTCAGCCGAGCCTAATTTATAGTTTTTCCAATCCAAGCCCACACCCACGCTGATGCGCTGGCCATGGCCTGTGTTGTATTTTGCGCCTATCACGTTGAGCCACGATATTTCAAACGACTTGCCCATCTTCACATCCGCTTCTGTCGAAATGCCATCCACGAAGCCAAAAGCAAGTCCGCCACTGGTGATGTTCCACCCCACACTGTCGGTGAGCAGCGGATACCAATCCACCTGAATATACTCTTTCTCTTGTGCTTTCGCATATTGCGATATGCCGAAAACCACAGCAAGCAGAGCCACTGCATATAAAATTCGTTTCATACCGCAAAGTTAATCAAAAAAATGTAAATTCGTGGCGATTTCATGTGGTGAGATTTGGTATTCTGAATCTAAATGTATAAATTTGCTGAATGAGAGATGTATTCACTTTATTATAAACCATTTAAACATCAAAATTATGGAAGCTAAGTTTTATAAATGTCCTATTTGCGGCAATGTGTTTGCCGTGATTGAAGATTCGGGCGTTGTGCCAGTGTGCTGCGGAAAACCAATGTTGCACCTCAACGCTATGCAGACCGACGGCGCGGCAGAGAAACACGTGCCGGTAGTCACTCGCCAAGAAGATGGCAAACTCAAAATCACTGTCAGTTCAGTACCCCACCCCATGACTCCAGAGCACCACATCTGCTTCGTGGCTGTGGAATCGTGCTGCGGACTGAAAATCATTCACCTCGACCCAGCCAAGCCAGCAGAAGCCGTGTATTGCGACTGCGGCGAGAAAGTGAAGGCAGTGTATGAATACTGCAACCTGCACGGCCTGTGGAAATCCACCGAAATCCCCACCCGCGAATAATCCCAATCACGAATAATCCCAACCCAAGACCCGACTACCAACCAGCCGGGCCTTTTTTTCGGAGCACATGAAGCATCTGAAACACCCGAAACACCCGAAACACCTGAAACACCTGAAACACCGATTGAGAAATTAGACGTTAGATGTTAGACATCAGATGTTTTGATTGTGTAGCGCGAAGATAACAGTCAGACAGGGCACACACAATGCCAAAAAGGAGGTAAACCACACTTTGCTCACACATAAACCCAAATCGGTCATTAGGCCGTATGAGGATATTTAGATTACTTCTTGCGGTCTTACGGCTTTTATAAGATGCTTTTTGCTTGTTTTTAATTCGTAATAGCTCGCTATCACTCATTAAAAGACAATCAAAATTCATTCTTCTAAAACTCCGAAATACCACAAGCCCTAATGACCGATTTGGGTTCGAGATTAAACAAAAAATCAGCCACAAATTACCACAAACAATTCACCAACAAAAAACACCAATTTAATCCATTCAAACCATATTCCTAGAGCAAGGTTCACAATTACCTTTGCATAGCTAATTCATAATATGTGGATTATAACAGTAAACAACACCCTCCGCATAGACTATACCAGCTATGCGGAGAGGTGTGCTTGTTTTTAATACTATCTATGTTAATTGCTTTTCTCAGCAATTACTTATATGGTATTTCTTAACAGTTGAGAAATATCTGGCACGGAAATCTTTTCGTAAGTTCCATTATCTTTGAGCCAAATAACTTTTCTGTCAATGACTTTTAATCCGATATCCTCTAGCATTAAAGAATAAAGGTTTAGTTGAATGGTGTATTCCCCAAGAGATTCCTGATAGAGATTGTTAAAAGGAGGCAACAGCATGATTCCATGCTGTCTATTATAGTCATCTTGCAAGTTTGAGTTAGTTTTATAATCAAATACAACAAAACCAGCCTTATCAGAATCACCATTTCCATCATACCAATATAACATGTCAAAAGTCCCACAGATTTGCTCCTTAAGATTTTTTGAAGTATCGCCATTCTTTCCACTATACACCTTCGCTTCATTAAGCACCAAATGATAACAAGAAGGTAATTCGTTGAGAAACAAGCGTACAGCAGACTCTTTCGGATGAATATCTGCTAGATAATTCTTTTCTTTTAGATACTGAGGCAATATCGACGGACGAATAAACTCTGGATGACCTGCCATCAAATATGCCAGGCTTTCACCAAACTCATGTGTCTTAGTTCCCAAAGTTGTTGCTCTGAAACTATTACACATCCATTGGTCTTTCCAGTATTCCGCAGTCCTACCATGCTTTGATGCATAAAGTATTGCTTGCTTTTCTACATCAAATGGACGACTTAGATAGCGATGCCCAATACCCGAGACGGAATTTAGTTCTTTCCCATTTAGTAAGTACCGGTGACAATCCTCAAAGAATTGCAAATCCTTAAAGGCATCAAGAACAAGTTGCCTAGCGCAAGTAACCTCTTCTGGTTCCCCATCAATTACAAACATACCATTGCTATCACTTGTCAATTCTGAAGGATTCATGGTTACAGGTACGCAAAATGATATTATAGGACTCTTAACAACAATCACTTTAAGCTTTGCACGACTTACCATCACGTTTAGCCTGTTTTTGTTCAACAGGAAAGTGTCTTGAGTCTTAAAATAGTCGATGTCACTTACTGACATTGTAAGAATAATCACGTCAACATCCTGTCCTTGTAACCTTTCAACGGTGTCGATTAGAATGCCAGATGACATGTTTCCTGCATTTGCCAATTCTTCACGTAACAAATTTACCTGCTTACGATATGGGGTAATAATAGAGACATCAAGACCTTTCTTCTTGTATTTTAAGGCTTGTCTCACCGCTTCTTTGGCTTCATCCCTATTGAAGTCTTTACAGTTATTTGTGTTAACATTGATAAATTCAATGGAATCTGCAAGTTCTTCATCATCTACATGATTTTCGGCTACCGTGGGATGGCTGGTAAGCGTCACACCGTATGGCTCATAAAATAGTTCGGAAACATATCTGCATATAACACTATTCATTCTGTATGTAGTAGTCAAAGTTGTTTTCAATTCTTTAGGGAGAATCTTCTGAAGGTGATCGAAAATGCTGATTGACATGGGGTCTACCACCATCTTCTCATGGAAAATCGGTGGCATCTGTCGACCATCCCCAATAAACACATAAGTGCCACCTTCAAGAGCACCTATGGCAGCTCCATGACACAAAGGTATTTGGGATGCTTCATCAACCAAAACAATAGATGGCGTAAAGGCATGTCCGTGAAGGACAAGACTAAGGATAGACCCACACAGCGTCATACCTACAACATCGCCTGTAACCTTTTGACTTCTACCATGCTTAGATTTACATCTTTTATGATATTTCGCATACTCCCACATCCCAGGAAACTTTGTAACTTTATCACCCAAAGAAACAGCCTTGAACTCATTTCCTATCTTGAATGTCGGTACATCATATTGAGATATTTTGTTAAGCGCATTATTCACCGCTTGATGACTATGGCATATAACTAATACGTTTTTCCCTGCGTCACTATACGCCTTTGCTATTGCAGAAAGCACACCAGTCTTGCCTGTTCCAGGAGGACCTTGTATAGCGTATAGGGACGGGCGTTTCAGCACATCTAAAAAAGCTTTTTGCTGTTGCTGATTAAAGTGAGAAATAATACCAGCATCTCTTCCTAAAGGCATACCGAATTCTTTATCTGCTTCCTCTTCTTCTGCCAATTCTTCAATATAAAATGATCCACCACCACCATCTACAATTTTTTCCACAGTAGAGATAAATAATCCTGTCATCTGTGGCTCAAGAATTGATAAAGTAAACTTACCCAACAATTTAGAATCCACAGGCATACCTGTTAAACAAATACAATTTTCAAAATTGTCTGTTATTGTTGCAGTCCCAGATACTCTATGAGGAGAAAAACTGACAAATCGGACAGTATCACCAACTCTCCATTTAGTGTTGTTCTTGAGTGGACGTAACTCAACATTGCCCTTGCTATCATCATTAATAACAATAGCCTCTTTTATCATGTATCCTAGTTCTTCACTTTCGTCGTCAGAAAGATTTTTATGGTCTTCAATATCTTTCTTTTCCAACTCCTCTGTATCACAAAGATATGAAAGAATCTTTTTCTTATACGTAGTAAAACTCATACTCAATTCTATTGTTCTAGTAGACGTTTTAAGTATTCTCTTACTTGAGGATCACAGGCGTAAACAAAACACCCTTTTTTTCCTCTAGTCATTAGTACACGATAAATGTTCTTTATAATTCTATCCCTATCTACTCCTTTCTTAGGAACGTTACGGTCTTTGTTTTGGACATTTTCGTTACAACAAAGACAATCACGCTTAGCATCATATTTGATATCGCCTGCGATAATAACACCGACATAATCAACCTCCCAACCTTGTGCAGAATGGATACATCCGGCTTGATTGATGCCGTTAATATCGTGTAACCAGACCTCTGGATTGGGAGCATACATCTTTTTATAAACACCTGTCGGTTTTCTTCCTCCGGCAAGAGTCTCCCAAGGAATAGAGAATACAGATTTGTCTTCCTCTGTAATTGATATTTCATGAAGAAGGTCTCCGTTTTCCTCTAGTTTATCCTGTTTCCATGGCCAACACCATCCTGCGAGAAGACGAGCACTTTGCTTAAATTCCTTGTTTTTTGCTGCCTTCAGAACGTCTTCGTAAGAAAATCCTTTAGCTAACATTTCATCAGCGAAACGACCAAAATCATCCTTTTCTCTCACTCTTTTATACATTGCAGTTGGAGAATCAAAAACTTCAAACTCATATTTAGTGTTATCAAACTTCACGTTCTGAGTACGTGGAGTATTATACAATACACGTTCAATCCAGTCGACATAGTTATTAGATCCGTTGCATCTAAATTGGTCTACAAGTTCAAATTCCATATAATTTACTTTTACTCTAGAAGGGGTAGCGTCTGAAATCCATTCCATAGCAAATTCCAACTCACCTTTAAGACTGCGGAGTTTTTTCTCTATATCATTAATCTTCTTATCGTCACCTGAAGCCAAAACCTTCTGATAGTTTATTTCAGTTCTTTTTAAATCCTTTTTAACTGTTGGTATTCCACCATGATAGGCACCCTTGCCACCATTAAGATATGCTTCATTCTCTGCTATAATATTATCATAATAACTCTGTGCAGCTTTTTTTATGTTTTCAGAGCAGCCTATTTCTATACTCTTAACAGACTGGAAATCATCTATAAAAAACACACTAACCCTTGAAGAATATATCATATTCATTATTTGTGACAAGTGGGTCTGATTTCGTTTGTTTCTTTCATTTTGGTCGTTAGAAGACTTTTCTATTCGATGAGCTTCATCTACGACTAAAGCATCAATCCAACTTTCACCTTTACATTCATCACTGTAATGCGGTTTGATTTTAATATTCTTCTTCAACAAGTCTATTGCATTACAATCATCACCGTTAGCATAACTGACTTCCTTTAAAATATCAGTGTATCCCTTAATAAGAGATACGGAACGTGTTGAATAAAAAATATTGTTGAAATTGCCTGTTTTTGCCAAACCTGCAATAAGGCGCATTGCGATTACGCTTTTGCCAGTTCCAGGGCCTCCTTTGACAACAACAACTGTTTTCTCATTATTTTTATCGTTTTTAAGAATTGAGTCGAGGATATAATTGTAAGCATCTAGTTGGCTTCCAATAAGTGAAAATTCTTCCGTCTTTTCGTTACCATCAAACATTGTCCTGGCAGCATCCTGTAGACGTTTGGTTAATCCAATCTTGCTATTGGCGATTTTTAACATAATTTCTTCGCCTTTACCATTGCCCACAAGTTCATTTAGTCTCTGTGTAAATTCATTTATCTGATCTTTGCAATAGAGTGGACAGCACCGGGTAAGATGATTATAACTACTTGCACATAGTATTGGATTTTCTCCTTTGGATAAATAATTGTAACAAAAAGCAAAACCATACAAGTGTATATTCTCTTCATCAAAAGCATATAAATAGTTTTGCAAATGATTTTGGTATTCATGAGCCTGTTCTGACGGATGTGACGTAAACTTTGTTTGTCTTGTACCATCCAAAATGATATCTGTACAGAAAGTATGTCCACCATAGTGTTCTGACACATTTTTATTGCTCCATTGTTTCAACTCTATGTGCAGCATGTTTGCTGTGCCATCAAAACCATGTCCAAATAGAACACAATCGATTCTTCCTCCTACAGGAATTTTATATTCGAAAGAGACAATCGCATCACCTGCCACTTTACTTTTCTGCAAAAGTTGTGAAATAGCTTCGAAATTGCGTTTCCAAGATTTTATCTCTGAGTCACTACAAGATACTCCTACTTCTTGCGCTCTACTACACATAAACGTAACAATATCATCAATTCTCTGTTTTTTTATGAGACTAACAAAATCCTCTACTTTTGCTGCATAAAAGAAATCTGTTGGAATAATCATTTGCTTTACAGTTTTTCATTAATTTCACAACACTATAGTTTGTATAAATTCTTAAGATTGTAAGCAACAAAGGTTGCTTACAATCTTAACATATTGAAAAATTTCTTTGTCCCTAGTGTTGGAAAAAAACAAGAAAATTTATCAATAAGCATTGCAAATATATAAATTAAATTCGTTAAACAAAAGCATTCAAGAAATAAATTTCGACTTTGGCGAGGTCGAACATTTAAACCCAATTTGCACCAATTATAATTAGGACGGGGCGGACTTTTTTTCGGTGAGGGGGATAAAAAAAGACTCGACTTTAGTAGTCGAGTCTCTTGGGTTGTGGGCGTTGACGGATTCGAACCGCCGACCCTCTGCTTGTAAGGCAGATGCTCTGAACCAGCTGAGCTAAACGCCCTGTCGCTTAATTGCGATGCAAAGGTACTGCTTTTTTCTGAATCTACAAATTTTTCAGGGGTGTTTTTTCAAAAAATGGCAATTTTTTGAAAAAACAGTCAACGAGCCAACGGATCAACAGGTCAACGAGACAGGGGGCTTTGGGGGTGTCGGACGAGTCGGACAGGTCAGACAAGTCGGACGAGTCGGACGAGAGATGATGGTGGATGAGGTGACAACTTGGTTTCTTGGAAATTATTGAGGGGGGATTCGACATTTCGAAGATTCGAGGTTCGTGGACTTGTTGGGCTGAGGACTTTTCAAATTAGGGGTGTTACTCTATTTGGGTGGGGTGATTTGTAAAAAACAGCTCTCTTTTCAGTTAAGGGGGGGTGAAAAGAGAGCTTTGGATGTTTTTTCGCTTGACTCCGTGGGGCGGAGGGGGCGGGGTTATTCGTGTTCGGTGAAGTTTTGGGTGAAGCGGTCAACGAGCGTTTTGAAGTCGGGGTGACGACGCACGAGTTTCAGGTTCACATAAGGGTCTTCACTGATGCACACTTCATAAAGGCTGCCATAGCCGTTTGCCAATGCGCTTTCGAGGTAGCGGAGCGCTTGGTCGTTGTCGCCGATATCGGAAAGGAGCGACGATGCGATAGCGTAGGCTTGACCACCTGGAAGCGACGCTTGCATAATATTGTCTTGCGCCCACTTTCTTGCTTCATCGTCACGGCCAAGTTCGTGGAGTGCAAAGCCCTTCAGGCTGGTCATGTCGCTGCCGTTTTTGAGCATCATGCCGAAATCGGCAAGTGCAGCCTCGGCATTGCGCATACGATATTTATACACCCAGCCGCGGAGCAAGAGTGCCTCATTGTTGGCAGGATTTGCCTTAATCACCTTGTTGAGTGCCTCAAGTGCCTCTGGTTGCTTGCGTTGAGCAAGGTAGATGCGGGCTTGTGTCAAAAGCAAAGATGGGTCGGTGGCATTGATGCGCGATGCGCGGGCAAGCACGCCAAGAGCCTCGTCGTAGTTTTTGCCTGCCCCATTGTGCTCAATGATGCGAGCCTTGAGAACGAGCGACGCAATATCGCTTGGGTTTTTAGCCAAAGCCTTGTCGATATTAATCAACGCTGGTGCGAACTGGCCAATTTCAAACTGGCAGCGTGCTGCATCGGCGTAGATGGTGTAGTCGTCGTAGATGTTTTTGCTGATGATTTGCTTGAGGTCGCGTAATGCCTGGCTGTAGTGGAGCTGACGCATGGCGATGGAGTAGCGCAGATAGTAGAACGTGCCTACCGATGGCGCATTGTCGATTGAGTTTTGAAGCGCATTCATCACATCGTCGTAGTGCTCGTCGCTCATGTTCACAAGCGCAGAAATCGCCTTGTTCTCATCGTTGCCCACGCTCATTGCCAAAATGATGTCTTGCGCAGCCACTTTATACTGTCCGAGCATGATAAACACTTCGGCACGGTTGATATACACCTGTGGCTCGGCTGGGAAGAGCTTCACAGCACGGTCGCAGTATTCCTGTGCCTTGGCGTAGTCGTTGGTCTTGGCAGCCACACGAGCCAATCCGTAGAGCGCGTCGTAGTTTTGAGGCGACATGCGCAGAATGGCATTAAAGTTGGTTTCAGCCGTAGCGTAATCGCCACGCTTGAGCGCCAATTTCGCAATCATGTCGATTACATTCGGATTTGAGGAATTGATGGCAAAAGCTCGCTTCAAATCGGCAAATTCGCTGTCTAATTCATTTTTCTTGTCGTAAATCTTGGCACGAAGCAGAAGCGCATCGTAAAGCACTTCACGATCCTGCTCTGGGCAGTCGGTGATAGTTTTGGTAATGTCGGCGAGTGCCTCATCTATTTGACCATTGTAGAAGTACTGATACGAGCGCGCAAAACGTGTTGCGTAGTCGCCCGGCTCTTTTTCAAGCTGCTGGTCGTAAACATTCATCACGGCTGCGTTGATTTTTTGCTTCAACGCCGCATCTTCATCGGTAGTTTGAGCCACAGCATTCCACCCGCAAGCCAAAAGCGCAAGGGACAGAAACAGATACTTGATTTGTGTCATATATTCTTGAGTTATTATTTGATGTTATCAATTTGATTCACGGCTTTCTTCAGCACCGACAGACGCTGAAGCAATCCTTCGAGCAAGTCGAGGCGGAGCATGTTGGCACCGTCGCTCTTTGCCACAGATGGGTTTTGATGCGTTTCAATAAACAAACCATCGGCACCCGATGCGATTGCGGCACGAGCCACCGTCTCGATGAGTTCGGGGCGACCGCCAGTCACGCCTGCATTCTGGTTGGGTTGCTGGAGCGAGTGTGTGATATCCACAATCACTGGAGCGAAGGCACGCATGGTGGGAATGCCACGGTAGTCCACAATCAGGTCTTGATAGCCGAATGTGGTGCCACGCTCGGTGATTGCCACGTCGGCGTTGCCTGCATCACGCACTTTCTGCACGGCAAACTGCATGGCTTCGGGCGAAAGGAACTGCCCTTTCTTGATGTTCACCATGCGGCCTGTGCGAGCGGCAGCCACGAGCAAATCGGTCTGACGGCAGAGGAAGGCAGGAATTTGGAGCACATCCACATACTGCGCAGCCATAGCGGCCTCGTCGGCAGTGTGAATGTCGGTAACTACTGGCACGCCGAATGTGTCGCGCACCTTACGCAAAATTTTCAATGCCTTTTCATCGCCGATACCTGTAAACGAGTCGATGCGTGAACGGTTCGCCTTGCGATAGCTTCCCTTAAACACATAGGGAATGCCCAGTTCCGAGGTGATGGCAACTGCCTTTTCGGCAATTTCGAGCGCCATTTCCTCCCCTTCTATCACACAGGGTCCTGCGAGCAGGAAAAAGTTTCCGCAAGTCGAGGCTTGCAATTGGTCTATAATCATTTCTTCTGTTTTATTAATCCTTGTTCATATCTAAAGCGTGGCAGGTGGCCACTGCAAACATGGCGGCGGTTTCGGTGCGCAATCGGCTTTCGCCAAGCGACACCGGCACAAAACCGGCATCAAGCGCCATCGCCACTTCTTCGGGGCTGAAATCGCCTTCCGGACCGATAATAATCATCGTGTCGGCTCCGGGGCGATACTCCTTCGAAAGCACGCGGCGCTGCTCACGAGGCAGCATCATATCGCAATAGGCGATATACTTATTGCCCTCAAACGGCATCTGCATCAACTGCTTGAACGGTGTGAGTTCATCGAGTTGCGGCAACTGCGCCTTGAGCGACTGCTTCATGGCAGAAACCAGAATTTTCTGTATGCGCTCGGTTTTCAGCACTTTACGCTCGCTATTACGGCACAGCAGCGGAATGATGCGGTCCACACCCATTTCAGTCACCCTGTCGGCCATATCTTCCATACGGTCGAGGTTTTTGGTGGGTGCCACACACAGCACTATCTGATGCCCCCAGTGCGGTGGACACTCCTTGTGCTCCACAATCTCCACGGCACATCGCTTGGGGTGCGCCATGGCTATTTTGCAGAGGTAGAGGTTGCCCGCGCCATCTACCACCTCAATCTCATCACCTTCCGTCAAGCGCAACACACGCACACAGTGCTTCGATTCTTCTTCGGAGAGTTGGAGCGTGGTGGCAATATTGGGGTCGTAAAAGCGATGCATACTTCTATTTAGAAATTAGAAATTAGATGTTAGATGTTAGATGTTAGATGTTAGAGATTAGACCGTTGATGGTCTTATTCGTTTAATTATTTTGCTTCAGGCTCGTGTTTGTACTTAAACAGGAACATGAACGCGATAGCCACAACCAGAGCGAAGCCTGCGAAAATGAACCAGGCATTTTGCCAGCCGCCAGGATTGATCGACATCAGATAGCCGTTTTCATTCCAAGCGCAGAAGTGGTTGACGATTTCACCTGCAGCGAGAGTGCCGACTGTTGCACCCAGACCGTTGGTCATGAGCATAAACAAACCTTGACCTGACGCGCGAACACTTGGGTCGCACTCCTTGTCAACGAACAGACCACCCGACACATTGAAGAAGTCGAATGCCACGCCGTAAACCACGCAAGAGAGGATAAAGAGCAGCACGCCTGGGAACTCTGGGCTACCCAAACCGAAGAAGCCGAAGCGGAACACCCATGCAAACATAGCAATCAGCATCACAATCTTGATGCCGAAGCGGCGCAAGAAGAATGGAATGAGCAAGATGCAAAGTGCTTCAGCCACTTGTGAGAGCGACACGAGCATGGTGGCATTGTTGGCAGCAAATGAGTTGGCGATTTCAGCCACGTCTGAGCCTTTGAAGCTGGTGAGGAATGGAGTGGCAAAACCGTTGGTCACTTGGAGCGACATACCCAAAAGCATTGAGAAAATGAAGAACAAAGCCATCTTCTTTTGCTTGAAGAGTTTGAATGCGTCCAAACCCAGTTGTTGAGCGAGTGTCTGACCTACAGTTTTCACGAGTTTACATTGTGGCAAGGTCATGCAGTAAGCAAACAGAATCACACCCAAAACGCCCGACACGAGGAACTGGAAGTGAGTGAGTTGGAACTTGGTGAGGTCTTCGCCAATGGTGAAGCCAAAATTTCCATCATGCCAAGTGGCGCAGTTCACAAACCACATAGTGGCGATGAAACCTACGGTGCCAAACACACGAATTGGTGGGAAGTCTTTCACTGTGTCCATTCCATTGTTTTTAAGAATGGTAAACGCTGCAGTGTTCGACAGCGCAAGCGTAGGCATATAAAACGCCACGCTGAAGGTGTAGGTGGCAATAAACATCGCCTTGTCGGGGGTGTCGGAAGCCTGTCCCATCATAAACAGGGCAATCATGCCTGCACCAGCCAAAAGGTGGCAAATACCGAGCAAACGCTGTGGTTGAATCCACTTATCAGCCACAATACCCATCAGGGCTGGCATGAAAATCGACACTATACCTTGAATTGCATAGAACCAAGAAATTTCGGCACCCATACCCGCTTTTCCGAGGTAGTTGCCCATACATGTGAGATATGCTCCCCATACAGCAAACTGCAGGAAGTTCATCACAATTAATCTAAACTTTAAGTTTTTCATCTTGTTTATTTATTTATGTTTTTAGTTTCTTCGTCGGGGTTAGAAGATGTCTTTTTTTTGATGATTTTTTGGATTTCCGCCGCCAGTTCATATTCCTCTTGCTCCACAAAGCGGTGCATACGCTCTTCAAGTTCTTCCACACTGAAATCTTCGAGTTTCTGATGCTTTTTGTGAACTATCGGGCTGTCGGTTTTCTCTTCCATGAAAATGCCAGTTTTCTTCACGATTTCCGGTGTGGTGAAGATGGGCGAGCCAGTGCGCAACGCCAGTGCTATGGCATCGCTGGTGCGGGAATCCAAACTGATTTCTCGCTCACCGTTGCTCAAGCGCAGTTCGCTCATGAATATGCCTTCGCTGAATTTGTAGATAAACACCTCTTCGAGCGAAATGCCGTAGGCGTGAAACATACTCACCATCAAATCGTGCGACATCGGACGCGGAGGTATCACATTCTCCAATCGCATGGCTATCGACTGCGCCTCAGCCACACCCACCACGATGGGGATACGGTATGGGCCGTCCACCTCGCGCAGCAGCAGCGCATACGCCCCACTCTGCACAGGATTGTAGGTAATACCCATCACTTTCAATTCCACCTTGTCCATCATCTTATCTTTTGAGTTAATATTATCAATCCACTTTCTGACCAGTGATCACGCCGCTACCATAGCACAAATGGCCTTGTGCGTCGTAAATCACGGCAAACTGACCAGGAGCGATGCCTTGCACATCGTTTTCACTCTCAATCACCCATTCACCATCGTGAAGATGCGTGAATTTAGCCTTGGTGAGGATTGGAGTGTGGCGATTCTTGAACATGATTTCCACAGGCCCGGTGGTTTCACCCCACGGATTTCCCGAAATGAAGTGCATTTCGTCGAGATGCAGCACCTTGCCATATTGCTTGGCTGTGCCATAGCCGTTGCTCACATACACCACATTATCTTGCACATTCTTCTTCACCACATACCATGGTCCGCCACTCAGCCCAAGACCTTTGCGCTGACCGATGGTGTGGAACCAGAATCCATTGTGCTCGCCAAGTTTTTTTCCTGTTTCGATTTCAATAATCGGTCCCTTCTTCACGCCAAGGTGGCGACGGATAAAGTCGTTGTAGTTAATTTGTCCGAGGAAGCAGATGCCTTGGCTGTCCTTGCGGTAGGCGTTGGGCATGTGCACCTCTTGAGCAATGCGGCGCACTTCTCCTTTTGGCAAATTGCCGATGGGGAACATCAAGTGCAGCAACTGCTCGTAGGTGATTTGAGCCAAGAAGTCGGTCTGGTCTTTCACCGGGTCAACTGCCATTGCCAGATATTTGGTATCGCCCACGAATGCGGTGTTGGCATAGTGCCCTGTGGCAGTCATGTCGAAATCCTTGCCCCAGCGCTCCTCAAAATAGCCAAACTTAATCATGCGGTTGCACATCATATCGGGGTTTGGAGTGAGCCCTTGCTTCACGGCGCGGAGCGCATATTCCATCACATTGTCCCAATATTCCTGATGCAGCGACACCACTTCAAGTGGCAAACCGTATTTCTTGGCAATCAGCGTACACATTTCAATATCTTCTTCTGCGGCACAGTCGCCCTCGTCGGTGTCCATTCCTATACGGATATAGAACAGCTGGAGATCGTCGTGTCCTTCCTCTTTCAGTTTATGAACCACCACTGCGCTATCCACGCCGCCAGAAATCAATACTGCTATACTCATATCGTTATTCGTTCTCTGTAGTTGAATTTGAGTTTTCTTTTAAATAAACACATTACACATTGTCGAGCACCTCGTCTTCTTCCCTATTGCGCTCAATGTTTACGGCTATCAGGTAGTCAACCGAAATCTTGCCCGGACCAGCCAGCAGCAAGAAGAAGAACACACCGAGGAACATCACAGGATAGCCAGGAGTGAATGTAAACACCCCCGACGACACTTCTGGAGAGAACACCAGATATTCAGCGTAAGCCATAATGGCAATCGAAGGAACGAGAGCCACGCGCATAAGAAATCCTAACATGATGAATGTGGCGCAAAACAGTTCCAATATAGCTATCATAATAATGGAATCTTCAGCACCAAGCGAAAGGAAGCCTGAAAACTGAGGTGCAATGGTGCTGATGTGCAGAATTTGGCGGAATGCCACCAAACAAAACATCAAACCGATGAAAAGACGCAAAAATAATCGCGAAAGGTTAGTGTAGGTGTGACCTGCACTATACATAAAGAAATTTTTAATGCCGTTAGGTACTTTCATGCGTGTGAATGATTATGGATTAAACGCTTTTTTAATGTCGTCGACGTACTGGTTTTTGTTCATCACGCGGTGGGCATTGTCGAGCACCACAAACGATGGCAAAATTCTAACGTCGAGATTTTTATACTCGCTGGTTGCAACGAGCGTCCAGTTGGGGTATTGCGACGCCTCTGCCAAGAATTGCTTTGGCTTGTCGCCCACATACACATTTATCACTTTGGTATAGCCCTGCTTCACCAGTTCGTTCACACCGAGGTCGGTATCGATGCGAGTGCGCGCCAATGAGCTTTCCACACCATCGCCAGTGAAGAACAACAGCACGATTTCGGCACTGTCAACTGGCACATCATACAGTTTTCGCTTCGCACCCGTTGCGTCGGTGATGCTGAAATTATAGATTTCATTGCCGAGTTTGGTATTGTTGATGGTGCGAATTTGCTCTTGATAGTGATTTCTTGCATCTTTCTTCATCCACGATGCCTCAACAGCCGATTGCAAGAACGCCAAATACACATCGTCGATGAGTGGCTGTGGGGTGTAGTAGAGCATATACTCGGCAGTTGCCATCAGTCGCATAAAGTTGGACTGGTTGGCTTGCGCCTTGTTCATCAGCAAGCGAACTGAACTCTGACCCACATTCTTGTTAGCAGAACTCATGATTTGAAAATAGTCAACAAATGTGGATTGAAGTGCGCTGTCGGTTTCAGCAGTGAGTGGTTTGTGGAAGTCGAAATTATCCCAAAAGTGAGTGGTACTATAGTTGCAGCGGCTCTCAAGCGATGTGCATGTGTCGGGAGCTACTGGATATTCAAACATAGTTTTACTTTGAGCACTGGCTTTTGTAGCTGCCAGTGAGAGCAAAAGTAGGGATAATAAAGCAAAAAACTTTTTCATATTTCGTTGCGTTGTTACACTATTTACCAATTAAAAAGTAAAATTACAGCAAATAGGTCATTCGTCAAAATATGAACGCCGAAAAAGGGCGTGAAAACAACATTTTTTTACAAAATAGAGCCTATCATCGGCAGAAAAACGCTATTTTTGCAATATGGACAACTATATCGTATATTTTGAATATTACAGCGAGGGCGAAAGCGGAAACGACAAATACCGCTTCACCTCAAAAACCGAGGCACTTGAACAGATGGCGGAACTGAAGCAAGCCATAAAAGTGAATTTCTGCGACAGCACCGAAACCGAAACAATAGAAGAACCCGACTTCTTCGGCATCATGGACTTGAAAAGCGGCGATTTCGCTAAAGTGGTTTTGAGGGAAGAAATAAGAGGGTAGAAATTAGAAGTTAGAAGTTAGAAATTAGATTTTTAGAAGTTAAGGAGTCAAGAAGTTAAAGAAGTTAAGACGATAGTTCCGATAGTTCCGAGTGCTCTGAGTGCTCCGAGTGCTCTGAAAAGAAAAAAATTGGCTGCGCCCTTCATTTTGGGGCACAGCCATTATTTTTTGGTGGAGCACTTTGCGCTTTATCCCAAATCGGTCATTAGGGTTTATTTGCGAATGTATGGAAGCAGGGCGTCGCGCCAGATGAGGTAGGCACCGCCCATAAGGTGAAGTCCGTCGTTGGTGTATTCGGGCTTCATCTTGCCGTTTTCGCCCACGAAAAGTGGGTAGAGGTTGATGAACGTAACGCCTAAGCGTTGGCACATGCTTTCAAGTCCCTTGTTGCCGTCAACCACCACTTGCTCTCTGCCCTTCAGAAGTTTCCAAAGGCGAACATCGTTGTTGAATGGCAACATGCTTTGCACATAAATCTCAGTTTTTGGGCAACGCGCCTGAATGGTGGTCACCACTTGAGTCATGGCGCTGACAATGCTATCGGCCGACACGCCGTGTGAAATGTCGTTCACACCACCCATGATGAAGATTTTGCGTGGCTGACCCTTCAAGATGGGTTCAAGACGATCGAAAAATCCAGGAATAATATCGCCCACAATACCACGGTTTTTCACATGGCAGTTGTCGAACAGTTCGTTCCATTCCGCACCGTCGGTGAGGCTGTTGCCGAGCATGATGATGTCGCTCGAATACACAGGGAGCAAATCAAACAAAGTGGCTCTACGAGCATAATACACATCGGGATTAACAGGCTTTTTCTGTGCCATACACGAAAGGGTGGCTACCGCCATCAATAAAAATAATATGCGTTTCATAATCCATTATTTATAAATAGAGGGTATCGGCATAGCGCCAACACCCTCCTGTCATTTAACTGAGTTGATTACTGATTTGCACGATAAGCGTCGCAAGCCTTCTTCACAGAGCCATACTTGAGAAGCAATGTCTTTGCTTCTTCATAAGGCAAACCGAGTTCTTCAACCACCATGCGTGTACCGCGGTCCACGAGCTTGATGTTGGAGAGCTGCATGTTCACCATCTTGTTGCCCTTCACGCGGCCCATCATAATCATCACGCTGGTAGAAATCATGTTGCAGATGAGCTTTTGACCTGTACCTGATTTCATACGAGAAGAACCGGTCACAAATTCAGGACCCACAACCATTTCCATTGCAATTTCTGCGGCTTCGCTCATAGGAGCATCAGGGTTGCTGGTGATAGCGCCAGTCAAACAGCCAAATTCACGAGCGGCTTTCAATGCGCCAATCACGTAAGGAGTGGTGCCTGAAGCGGCAATACCCACCACGGTGTCGAGTGGAGTGATGTTGAATTCTTGAAGGTCTTTCCAGCCTTGTTCGGTGTCGTCTTCAGCGTTTTCCACTGCATTACGCAATGCGGTGTCGCCACCTGCGATAATACCAATAATCCAACCTGGATCCATACCGAATGTTGGCGGAATTTCACTTGCGTCGAGCACGCCCAGACGTCCAGATGTGCCTGCACCCATATAGAACAGGCGGCCACCCTTCTTCATGCGTTCTACGATACCTATCACGAGTTTCTCAATCTGAGGAATTGCTTTCTCAACAGCGTCGGGCACCTTGTGGTCTTCCTTGTTGATGTTTACAAGCAATTCGTGAGCCGACATCTTTTCGAGGTCGTTGTAAAGTGAAGGTTGTTCGCTAATTTTTACAAATGCCATTATTGTAAAATTTTAAAGATTCAAATATAGTTTGTTGTTAAATTATGCTTGCTCTGAGTGGAACTTGATAAGTCCTTCCATTGGAGCTTGAATAATAGTGCCGATGGTGATACCTTGGCTTTGTGCAGCTTCCATAAGAGTAGCCTTCTGGAGGAATGCGATTGAACCTACGAAATTGCAAGGAAGTTCCTTGTAGTGGTCGTAGCTTTCCACGTTGCGGATAAAGAAATCGGTGAAAGAGCGAAGCACGATGCGGTGGATTGATGGCTCTTCGATGTTCTTTTGCAAGAATGGAGCGAATTGAGCGAGGAAACGGTTACCGGCTGGCTTGCGATATACGCGGTCGATAATAGTCATGCGGTCAACCTTGTATTCGTCGTAGAACTTTTGGCAAAGGTGTTCAGGAAGTTGCTTTTTGAGCACGTCGCCCACGAGGAGTTTGCCGAGCACTGCACCACTACCTTCGTCGCCGAGGATATAGCCGAGTGGAGATACGTTGTCAACCACCTTTTCGCCATCGTAGTAGCAAGAGTTAGAACCAGTACCCATGATACAAGCGATACCAGGCTTGCGGCCACAGAGTGCACGAGCAGCAGCAAGCAAGTCGCTTGCCACTTCCACCTTAGTGGCTGAAGGGATGTTTGCTTTAAGAGCATTGACTACGTGTGAACCAACTTCTTCATTCAAGATACCTGCACCATAATAGTAGATTTCATCAATTTGATAACCACTGATGTGAGGAACGAGTTCAGCCTTGATGGTGGCAGTCATTTCTTCCTCTGTCATCATCAGTGCATTCATACCAGTTGTAAAGATTTGCGCAACTTTTTCGTTGCCATTGAGTAGGCACCAATCAATTTTGGTTGACCCACAGTCTGCAATTAAAATCATAATGAAGTAGTGTTTATAGTTTAATTATTATATTTTTCTTGTGGAGGATATAACCGAATATCCAGTTAAACAATACGAAAAGTATTGCATACAAGCACGATGCCATCTTATCTGACAGGGTGATTGACTTATACGCATCGTAGAGCGCGCCCTTGATAGAGTTGCGATCACCGGTACCCGATGCCACAGCCACAGCCTCGTTGAAGGTGGTTTGCACGGCTGTGAGGCTATCACCTTCAAATGCCTTGCTCTTTTGCATAGCAGGCAAGAAGATGTCGTCGTATTTCAGTTCAGCGGTCACACCCAAAGTGTCGGCATAGCAGAGGTTCACTGCTGCCTGTGCGCGGTGCATACCATGCTTCGATGCTTCCATATAGTAGTCGGCAGCCTTCACATGGTCGGTGGCGATGCCGAATTTACCGAAGTCGTAGCAAAGTGCCAAGTTGTATTGAGCATTGGCGATTGATGAGTCAGCAGCTTCGGTGAGCAATGGCAGGATTTCCTGGTCGTTGATGGCATCATCGTCTTGCATGTATACCAAAGCCAAATTGTAGCGTGCGTTCACCATCGATGAATCGGCAGCGGCAGCCTTAAAGAGTTTCAGAGCCTCATCCTTATTTTCTTCCACACCGTTGCCATTGTAGTAAGCAATAGCGAGGTTGTTTTGCGCCTGTGCGCAACTGTCGGCGGCGAGTTTTGTGTAGATAGCGGCAGCCTTTTCAGCATCACCCTTCACATAATCATCAGAAGTGCTGACAATCACTGAGCCAAACACGATAGCCAAGAGGCTGCCCAGCACATAAAGTGAAAGTGGATTCACACCAAATGCCTCGAAGAAGTAGCACCATTTTGAGCGACCCTTCATATCAATTACATAAATCAACAGAGCCAACACGCTCATTGCCAAACCGCAGGTGAGCAACACGAAGGTGGTTGACCACATCTTCTTGCCACATGGAATGCCGTAGCTCAGCAACCAGCCAGCCAAAATGAAGATAAAGCCGATGAGCAGGAGTCGGCCCACACGGTAAGAGTTGTCTTTGTGCTTCAAAATCACGCCACCCACCATAAAGCCGATAAGGGTGTGTGCGATACAGGGAAGTGTGCTCAAAATGCCTTCTGGGTCAAATGCCACGCTCATGCCATTGTAGCTTTCGTGATACATGTGGTTAGGACCAAGCACAGCATTGTCGATTACGGCAATGATATTGTCGGTTGAGAACTCATAACCATGACCTACGCCCAAAATCAATGCATACACAGCGAGAATACCTGCAATCACCCAAGGGATGAAGCGATATTTAATGAATGTGGCGCAAAGGGTGCCAAAGAAATACACCAATGCCAAGCGTTGGAACACACCCAAATAGCGAATTGAATCTAAATTATTTGCTGCCTCGGCAAAAGATTTGCCATCGCGGAACATGCCATACATCAAGTGGCTGAACCATTGCACAGCCCAGCCGATAATGAACAGCAGCACGGTGCGGCGAATCATTTTCACGGCGAGCGTTTTCGACATGGTGAAATTGAATTTCTTCAAAGAGAAAAACATCGCCACACCCATGCAGAAGATGAAGAAAGGGAACACCAAGTCGGTTGATGTCAAGCCTATCCATTCGGCATGGCCAAGTGGCGCATACAGGTTGCCCCAGCTGCCGGGGTTGTTGACAAGCAACATACCTGCCACAGTGATACCGCGAAGGATATCAAGGGATTTCAAGCGTTTACTATTATTTGCCATATAGTTATGATGATTTTTTTATTTTACGGTAGTACATTCATTAATGAGATACACGAGCGACTGATAAGGCACACCGCTATGGGTGGTCAAACCAATTTCACAGGTGCGGCTATTGGAGTAGCCTCGCTTCACATTCGCCTTTTCGATAGCGGCACGGAGTTTGCGCAGCGCATACTTGTTCACCTCAGGGTTGTTGAAACCCTTGTCGCCAGCAAAACCACAGCAACCCACGCCCTCTGGCAACACCACATTGCTTGAGCAGCGACGCGCCAAGTTGAGCATTTTATTCTCCACTTTCATCAATCGGGTTGAGCAGGTGAGGTGAATTGCAATTGGCTCGTCAATCTGGTGGAACTCAAGTGAGTCGGCCACATAATCGTGGATAAATTCCATCAATTCGAGCGGTTTCACCTTAGTCATGTGCTCTTGCATACGATGCATACATGGACTTTGGTCGCAAATCACCGGATATTTGCCATTTTCGCTTGCCTCAAGGAGTGCGGTCTCAAGTTCGGCAGTTTTCCTGTCGGCAATGTCGGGCATACCCTTGCTTTCCCAAATCATACCGCAGCACATCTTCTTCATATTGGCAGGGAATATCACTTCCCAGCCTGCTTTGTTGAGGAATGTCACCACTTCGTCCACAAGGTTGGTTTGTGGTCCCTTGTGTCCTTTACCCATGGTTTGGTTGAGGCAACTTGGGAAGTAAACCACCTTTTTCTTTGATTCAGCTTGTTCAATTTCATAGGCTGAATATGCTTTTGGCAGTGATGGAGTCCAAAGCGGACCGCCTGCCGCATGAATAGCCTTACCCACAGTTTCCACACCCTTCTCGCCAATCACGGCTTGTGCCAAACTTGCCGAACGGAGTGCCAGTTTGATACCCGAACGAATGGCAGGAACATTGTCGGCGCAGAATTCGCCCACTTTGTGAGTGAAGGAGTTTGGCTTGATGGCGGCATTACGCAAGTCGTGCGTCAAATCTCCTGTGTTGATTTTCATCGGGCAGGAGGTGCTGCACAAACCATCGGCGGCGCAAGTCACGTTGCCATAATATACATATTGCTTCTGAAGTCGCTTCAAGCGCGCATCGTCTTCGCCAGTGGCTTTCAAACGCGCGATTTCGCGTTGCGCCACAATGCGCTGACGCGACGACATGGTGAAACCACAACTCATACAGTTCACTTCGCAGAAGCCACATTCCATACACTTGTCAATGTGCTCGTTGGTCAAAGGAAGTGGTTTAAACGATTTCACGAAGCAATCGGGGTCGTCGTTGAAAATCACGCCAGGGTTGAGAATGTTTTGTGGGTCGAGCAAGTGTTTCACTTCCTTCATCACCGCAAACGCTTTTGGTCCCCACTCTTTTTCCACGAATGGAGCCATATTTCTACCTGTGCCATGTTCTGCCTTGAGTGAACCGTCGTATTTGTCAACCACAAGTTTGGTGATTTCGCTCATCAAGTCGCGATACTGCTTCACATCAGCCTCGGTCTTGAACGACTGGGCGATGATGAAGTGGTAGTTGCCTTCAAGCGCATGACCGTAGATGCAACTGTCGTCGTAGCCGTGGTCTTGCAGCATTTGTGCAAGGTCGCAAGTGGCATCGGGCAAATCTTCGATATGGAATGCAATGTCCTCGATAATCACAGTAGTGCCCAGCGGACGGGTACCTGCCACCACAGGGAACACGCCGGAGCGGATTGCCCAATATTTGGCGTTTTCTTCAGGGTCGGTGGTAAACTTGGGCTGCACATAGAGATTGAAGCCTTCAAGCACCTTTTCCATCGCTGCCACATTGGCTGCGAGTTGCTCTTTGGTGTCGGCTGATGTGCGCACCAAAATTGCGGTAAGGTTTTCGCCGGTGGTGTCGTGGACCGAAGCCAGCGACTTCTTGTCCAACAGCTCGGCACATTCCACAGGGCTATTCTTCAAAGCCACCACACATTCGCAAGCCTCGCGCATATCCTTAAAGTAAAGCATTGCGCTCGATGAATATGGATAGAGGTGACCTGTGGTCATGGTAAACTCGCTGGCAAAACCAAGCGTGCCTTCACTACCCACCATCAAGTGGGTGATGATGTCGAATGGGTCGGTGTGCTCAACGAATGGGTAAATGTTGAGCCCAGTCACATTCTTAATGGCATACTTATGCTTGATGCGCTTCACAAGTTCTTCATCGGCAAGCACACGGTCGCGAATATCCTCAATACCCTTGATGATTTCGGGGTGCGATTGCTTGAATGCGTTGCGGCTGTCGGCATCGCCAGTGTCGAGCACTGTGCCGTCGGCAAACACGATACGCATCGACTTCATCACCTTGTCGCTATTGGCATGTGTTCCGCAACTCATACCAGAGGCGTTGTTCATCACAATACCGCCCACCATTGCCGAATTTTTCGACGCAGGGTCGGGGGTGAATGTCTTGCCATAAGGGCGCAATATCTCATCTACCTTATGACCCACGATACCCGGCTGCATAGTGATTACCGACGCATCGTCGTTCACTTCATATTTTTCCCAATTTTTACCGGCCACAATCATAATTGAGTCGGTAGTAGTCTGGCCTGAAAGGCTGGTACCAGCTGCACGGAAAGTGACAGGAAGCCCCAGTTTGCTTGCCTCAGCAAGCAAACGCGACACTTCTTCCTCCGTCTTGCTGCGTACCACAACCTGGGGTATGTGCCGGTAGAAACCGGCATCCGTACCCCAAGCCAGGCATCGCAAATCGTCGGTGTAAATCCTATCGTCAGGTATAAACCACGATATGTTGCGAATATATTTTTTATAAATTTCCTTCACTGATACGATTTGTGTGTGCGAAATTATTGATATAAGTAATACTTGCTTGATTTAGCCTTGAAAGCCTCAGCGTCTTTGTTGAAGTATGCTTCAATGTCAGCCACCTTGTAGCGCTTGCTGAAGAGCACACGAATTTGGTCGGTACCCATCACCTTGTCGAACATGCCGTAACCGCGCTTTGCGTTGGCATCGAAAATCTTGGCTTCTGGGTGCAATTCATGAAGCACTTGCAGGAAGTAGAACTGGCAAAGAGTGAGGTTTGCCTTGTCGAGGTCGGTGATATACACTTGCACACCGTGCATTTCCTTCATCGCGTCGGCAGTTTCAGGACCAACCTTGAAGAATGGCTTGAAATTGATTGGACGGAAGCGGAAACCTGGCAAGTTGAGGGCATTCATCGCATCGGCAAGCTTATCAGCATCGAGATAAGGAGTGGCGAAGCATTGGAATGGCAAAGTGTAGCCAATACCGGTGTTGAAAGCATAGAGTTCGCCAATCACACCGCTCATGGCATAGAATGCTGCATGGTCGGGTGTTGGGATTTGTGGTGATGGAGCCACCCATGGCAGACCGGTTTCGGCGTAAGTCATGTTGCGTTTCCAGCCCTGCATAGGAATCACGGTGAGTTTTGCCTTCTTGGCAATCACGCCTTCTTCGTTGAGATACAAAGCGAGTTCGCCTGGAGTGAGGCCATACACATAAGGGATAGCGTATTTGCTCACCATTGAGAAGAAGCCTTTCTCCACGAGGTTGCCTTCCACCTTAGTGCCGCTCACGGCATTTGGACGGTCGAGCACCATAAATTCTTTGCCGTTTTCAGCACAAGCCTCCATACACATACCCATAGTGGCATAGAAAGTGTAACTGCGGCAACCGATGTCCTGAATGTCGTAAACCAGCACGTCAATGTCCTTCAGCATTTCAGGCGATGGCTTGTGGGTCTTGCCGTAAAGTGAGTAAGTCTTTACGCCTGTTTTCGCATCCACTGCGTCGCCCACTGCGTCGCCAGCGTGTGCATTACCACGCACGCCGTGTTCTGGGCCATAAAGTGCCACAAGCTTCACGCCTTCAGCCTCGTTCAAGATGTCGACGGTGGATTTGAGGTTGCGGTCCACACCACTTGGGTTGGTCACCAAGCCCACACGTTTGCCTTGAAGTTCCTTGAAGCCTCCGTCGCGGAGCACTTCCACACCTGTTTTCACCTGTGCGGTGGCAATCATAGCCGCAGCCATAGCCACCAACGATAAAATATATCTTTTCATATTATAGTTTGTTTGATAGAGTGTGAGTGATTATTTGTTTTCGTCTTCTTTCTTACCGTAGTTAGGGTCAATCTTTCTGTCGGCAAAGTAGGTAACGATGAGTGTTGCGAAGCAGCAAATCATCACCATCCAGAAGAACCATACATAACCGATTGCCTCTTGAATGTAACCAGCCACGAAACCTGGAAGCATCATTGAAAGTGCCATGAAGGCGGTGCACACAGCGTAGTGCGAAGTTTTGTATTCACCTTCAGAGAAGTACATCATGTAGAGCATGTAAGCGGTGAAGCCGAAGCCGTAACCGAATTGCTCAATGCAGAGTGCGATAGTGATAATCACCACATTTGATGGCTGAGCCATTGCGAGGTACACAAATGTGAGGCAAGGCAGGGTCATGAAACCAGCCATCACCCAAAGTGATTTCTTCAAACCTACACGAGAAGAATACACACCACCGAGAATACCTCCAAGCAGCAAGGCAATCACACCAAACACACCATATACGGTACCTACCAACTCGGTAGAAAGTCCGAGACCACCTTCTTCAAGTGAGTGAACCAAGAATGGCTGACAAAGCTTGATAAGGAAGCCTTCTGGCAAACGATAAAGGAGCATGAAGGCGATAGCCAAAAGGCAGCCAGGCTTCATGAAGAATGTTTTGAATGAGTTGACGAGTTCCACGAGATTGTTGCTCATGGTGTTGCCACCTTCAGCCGAAACGCGTGGTTTGTCTTGGTCGCTATAAGGCAATGCGAAGGTGTGGTAAAGGGTAATCAAACCAAACACCACAGCTGCCACACCAAGGGTGATTTGCCATGAAGCAGGAATGTTGCCAGCCTCAACGCCTAATGGAGAGAAGCCGTTGCTTTCAATCAAACCGGCAATAGCCACGAGCACGCCCTGACCGAATACAGATGCCACACGGTAGAACACGCTACGGATACCGATAAACGCTGCCTGACTGCTTGGGCTGTGTGCCAACATGTAGAAGCCGTCGGCTGCAATATCGTGGGTAGCTGATGCAAATGCTGTGATAATAAAGATTACCAATGTCACAGTGAAAATGCTAATTGAAGTAGTGCCTGAGACTACCGTTTCTGCCGAAGGGAATGGCAATGTGAGTGTGAGCAAAATCATGGCTGCTGTCATAAGGATTTGCATCACCACAATCCACCAACGCTTAGTTTTCACCACATCCACGATAGGGCTCCAAACGCCCTTCAAGAACCAAGGGAAATAGAGCAATGTGGTGAAGAACGACATGTCACCATTGGGAACACCCATCTTGGTAAACATCATCACCGAAATGTTATTTACTACAAAGTATGGAATGCCTTCCGCAAAATACAGGGTAGGCACCCACCACCAGGGATTTTTTGTTTTAGTTAAATCTGCCATATTTTATGAATCTATGTTTTTTTATTATCGAGTTAATTAGTATTGTGCTTCAATGTCAGCACCGATGAAATAATGGAGTAGTATTTCTTTATAGTCGTAGCCCTTTGCGCCCATCACGGCAGCACCAATCTGGCATAAGCCCACACCATGTCCCCAGCCTGCGCCACGGAGCACAAACTTTGCTGGAAAGCCATCGGCATCCACATCGTGCTTCTCAACCACGAAGGCAGAACTGTAGAGAGCGCTTTCGCTCAGCGCATAGCGGATAGCCAATTCCTTGCCGATGGTCTTGGTCATCTTCTCGCCTACAATTTTCAGTTTGTAGAGGCGGCCCGATGTGCCACGTGCCACTGGTTCGAGGCTCTTGATGCGACCGTAGTCGTCGCCGGTGCGCTTCTTGATAAGGGCTGAAATTTGGTCTTGAGTGTATTCCACTGTCCAACGATAGAAATCCTTTGTCTCCTGGTCGTAGTCGTTGAGCACTTGCGAGAGGATTTCAGGGTCGGAAGTGTTACAGAATGCGGCTGGAGCAGACAGAATCCACTCTGCGGCATTGTCTTCACGGGTAAGGTCGGGGAAATCCATAGGATTTTCACCGTCGCGGCGAGCCACAAGATAATCGTAGTGCTGTGGCTGCCAGCAGTTTTCAAATTCTTCAAACACACCGCCACACGATTTCGAGAAGCGGGCATCGCAAAGGTTGCCACCATACATGAGCACCTGGCCCCATGTGGCTTCGATGGCCTTCTTCACCGTTTCGGTGGAAGCGCGTGTTATGCCTTGATAGCGTTGGCAGTGGTCGTCGGCACACACATCGAAGTTGATGTGGTCGTCGCGGTCCCACCATTTGATTTCCTCTCCTGGCTCTTGGGCGGTTTCGCCAAGCATCACATCAGGAGCAGCGCCAACTTTGTCTTTATAGATTTGAGCCAAAAGCCAGCTTCGTGAAATCACGGCGTGAGCTTTCAGCAATTCAAGCGAGGCCTTAGCACTCATTTCGCTTGAAATCACACTCAGCAAATATTCCTCAACCGAGAGGACATTGACGGTGGTGATTTTGCCGTTTTCCACAATAAGGTGGAGTGCGCCACGGAAACTCTGCACTTCTTTTCTGCGCCAGTGGAAACTTACACCAATCGTAACATCTATAAGGGTGAAAGAGTCGGTTTCCACATTCACTGGTTCGAAAAGGAGCTCATCGTACTGCTGTCCATTCCACACCACTTTACCGTCGATGGCTTCTACATGCTGGTTTCCAGCCACCAAATTACCACCTACACGATATTCGTTGTTGAGTACAAAATCAACAACTGGTTCGTTCATAATTCCGACACGTACTTGAGGAACTTTATTCATCGTAAGAATATTTTGAGTTAAATAATTGAATTAATCGCTGAGCACCGCCTGCCGAAAGGCACAGTTCGTTGAACATTGCCTCAACATCGGCGGCAGTAAGTAGTTTAAAATCTTTTTCCACAGGCACTGCAAACACCTGTCCCATGTCCACAGAAGCGGGTGAAAGCAGGAATTGGCCTTCGCCATCACCATAATTGCTTGGGCGATGTTTCACGCGTGGGAAAATAGCCAAATGATAGGTGTTCTGTTCTTTCCAGCACAGCACATTCATCATGGGCTCCACTTCGCCTTCATTCACCGGCAATAATGCAATGAGCTTTTCTGCAAAATCCTCCACTTCTTCGACATCATCTCCCGATACTACGAACGGACGGCCTGGCGATGATGCGCAATAATTGATTTTGCCGTGGGCAAACGCTTCTTCCGTCACGCTTCCCGACTGATATTCATCGCAAAATGGCATAAATCCTTTGTTGCCTGCCTGAAAATGCATGTGGTCGGGTGCCGAAGCACCACATTTAGGACCATTATAAAACAACACGAACTCTGGTAAATCAGCCGACAAGCGAAGCATATCCCCTACTCTGCCCACGATTGACTGATACACATGCTGCATATTGGCAATGGTGAGGTGGCGTGGGAAAATGGGGTAAGGATTCACCTGAATTTTATATTTCCCGTGCCAAGGAATCATTTCCTGCTCTTGGGGTTGATTTCCGCTGCACAAAAAGCATTTTCTCGCTTTCAATGAAGCCGCGTCAACTTTTGCTGCCGATGAGCGAATACGCTCCGGATTGAACTGGAGCACCACGGTGGAGCCGCCAAGTTGCAAATCACGAGTTTCAACACGCTCAAGCGCACCATAGTTCTGTGCCACGGTTTGCCAGTTGCGCATCTGACGCTCAATCAAACAGTTTACCTCTTCGGTATAGTTCATATAATAGTCGAGTAAAATAGTATGTTGTTTATTAATAAGCTGTGTCCAGACTGGGCGCAGGGCTCAGTCTGGAGTTTCACAGCATTATTATATTATAAGTGTAACCTCTAAGAATTACTTCTTGTTCATAGCCACACGAGCTTGGAGTTCCCAAGTGCGGATGCGGTCTTTGTAGAGGTTGTTGTTGTTCATCTTCACTACGTCGAGTGATGCATCACTGTTGTCGTCCCAACGGCGGCACATGTACACAGGAACGTAAACACGACCGATTTGGAAGTGACGAGAGATATTCAAACCGAGAGCGTAGTCTTCACCGTAGCTGGTGTTAGGAATCTTCACGTCGCGCAATACTGGAGTGTAGAATGCACGTGGAGCGCCAAGACCGTTGATACGGAGAGCGTTGTTGCGACCGTTTTCTGGAGTCCATTCCTTGTGGTCGATGATGCCAGGTGGAATCATGTTGCCATCGATGTCGGTGATCATGTAAGTACCCACAACCATTGCTACGTTTTGTTCGTAGAATGCGTTCACCATAGTGGCGAGGGTGTTTTCGTCTTTGTACATGTCGTCGCTATCGAGTTGAACGATAAACTTACCAGCCTTTTCGTGGTGAGCAGCGAGGTTCCAGTAGCCACCGATACCCATATCGTAGTAGTCAGCGATGATGTGGATCAAGCGTGGGTCGTCAGCAAATTCGTCGATTGCTTCACGAGTACCGTCGGTTGAGAAGTTATCTACCACCATGAGGTTGAACTTGAAGTCGGTCTTTTGGTTGAGCACGCTCTTGATAGCGTCGCGGATAGTGCGGATACGGTTACGAACAGGAATCATAACGGTTGCTTCCACTTCAAATTCGCCACGGTTGAATTCAATGTGTTGGAAGTTTGGAGTGCCATCTTCCTTAACAGGAGCGAGGTAACCACCGATTTCCTTGAGGTGTTCGGTACAAGCCTGTTCCATTTCAATTTGACGGCCACGGTTCTTAGGATCAACGTAGTCGAAAATCTTTTCACCACTCTTGCGGGTGTCGAGTTGCACGTCGCTGTAGAGGAATTCGTTGATGTGGGTGATAGTGCCGAATTGAGAGAGTTTCAAGCGGAGGTCGTACAGACCAGCGAACTCATAGTCAGCCTTCATTGCTTCAGCCGCTTTCTTGAAGCAGCAAGCGCAGAAGAAGAGCACTGAACCGAAATCGAAGTCGTCGCGCAAACTACCAAATTGGTAGTCGATCACTGGAGCCTTGTCAGCGCCCTTGTCGGTCACGTTGTAGTGGTCGGCATAGAGCATTGCGCTCTGGCTGTCGTTAGCGAGAGTCACGAAGCGCTCGATTGCGAATGGAGCGAACTTGAGGGTGTTGTACTTGGTGTAAAGCATTACGAAATCAGCGTCATCAGCCTTAGCCGCAATAGCCTTCATTGTAGAAGAGGCAGTGAGGTTGGTTACATTAATGAGTTCACAACCTTCAACTGTACCCTTTGCGTCAGCATTAACCAGGAGGAAGATTTTGTTAACGTTTTCGTTAGCCTTCAAGCCTTCGATAGTGGCTTTTGCCTGTTCTGCTTCTGCAAATGGAATGAAGCAATTAATTTTTGCCATAATAATAAATTAATTAGTTGATAATTACTACTTATTTTATTGTTTGTTAGAGTTCTTGTTTTTGTTGATGCGTGCCTTGAGTTCCCAAGTGCGAATGCGGTCCTTATACAGGTTGTTGGCATTCTCCTTGAAGATGTCAAGGTTTGCGTCGGTGTTGTCGTCCCAGCGGCGTGCGCAAGTCATCACCTCGTAAACGCGACCCATACGGTAGTTGCGGGTGATAGCCAAACCCATGGCGTAGTCCTCTCCGTAATTGGTGTTAGGAATGTTGGTGGCACGGTAGATTGGGGTGTAGAATGCGCGAGGACCACCCACACCGTTCACGTGGAACAGGTTGTTGCGACCATTGTCGGGAGTCCATTCGTGATGGTCGATCACACCTGGAGCCATTTCCTTCAAATTCACATCAGTCACCACATAAGTGCCACACACCATAGCCGCATTATCCTTATAGAATTGTGCCACCATCTTTTCAAGGGTGTGCGGAGTAGCGTAAACGTCGTCACTGTCGAGACCGATGGCAAACTTACCGCATCGTGGATCGTTGATTGCCAAGTTCCAACAGCCGCCAATGCCCAAGTCGTTGCGGTCGGGAATGATGTGCACAAGGCGTTCATCGGCGGCAAATTCGTCGATAGCCTCGGTAGTTCCGTCGGTTGAGTGATTATCTACAATAATCAAATTGTACTTGAAAGGTGCCTCTTGGCTCAAAATCGACTTGATAGCATCGCGAATCACTCTCACGCGGTTGAGCACAGGAATCACCACCGTACATTCCACATCGAATTTCTCTGAATCGAAATCCACATCTTTAAAGTCGGATGGCTCAAGATATGCGCCCACCACTTTCAAGTGCTCGGTGCAAGCCTCTTCCATTTCCTTTTGGCTTGCGTTGTTCTTTGGATCGCAATAGTCGTAAATTCTTTCACCGCTGGAGCGTGTGTCGCACACCACGTCGGTGTAGAGATATTCTGGAATATGCTCGATGGCATATTTTTGTGAAAGTTTCAAGCGAAGGTCATAGTTGCCGGCAGCCTTGTAGTTGGCTGTCATTCTTGAAGTGGCTTCTTTCAGTTTTTCGGTGTTGTAAAGAATTACAGAACCGAAATCGAAGTCGTCGCGGAGCGAACCTTCCTGATAGTCGATTACAGGTGATTTCTGCAATTCGCCGTCGGCATAATTATAGTGGTCGGCATACACCATACCAGCATCAATGTCGCGAGCCACAATCACCATTCTCTGAAGTGCCTTGTAGCCGAAAAGCAGCATTTCATGCTTGCTGTAAACGAGCGTGAACTCGCTTTGAGCGTGTGCGGCAATAGCCTTTACTGTGGCAGTCGATGTGAAATCTTCTACCACAAGCATACTGCATCCTTCAATTGGTTGTGCGTTGGCCTTAGTGGCAAGCAAACACACATTTGCGATTTCTTTTTCTGCCAACAGCGCTTCTGCCGTGCGCAAAGTTTGCTCGGCATCAATGTATGGCAAAAAACAATCAATCACTCTTTCCATTTCCTTAAATACTTATATGATTGTATAAAATCAATTAGTCGTTACTTGTTGAAGAAGTTCAACACATCTTGCATGAATGTGTGACGAGCGGCCTCGCTGTTGATACACTCAAATGGGAAACCAGCCACTACGGTGCGATATGTGCCACGGTCAACTGCCACAGCCGCTGGCTTGGTGTTTTCGGTGTAGCGCATAATGGTTGCACCTGAATTGTCGGCACCCTTCACTGCGTCGGGCGATTCCACTGCGTAAGCCTTGTTGTTGAGGGCGTTGCAGAAAGTGAAGTTGCGGTCAGCTGGAAGTGCGGCGAATTGTGAAACCACACCGTTCACCTCACCCGATTGAGCGGCGCGTGATGCACGATGCTCGAAACCGAGAATCTCTTTGGCGAACTTCATTTCCACCTCAGCAGGCTTTTCCTTTTCCCAAATGTCGCTTGCCACATACGCGCCAGTGAGCATCACATTGCCACCTGCGCCAGTGTAGGCTGTCACGGCATTCATAAATTCAGGAGTATAAATTTTGAATCGGCTTGGGAATGCGCCTCTGCCGTTCATTGTTTCTTTTTGCTTACCTAAAATAATGTCGAGTACCTTGTAGTCGGCTGCGCTCACATTGCCTTTTTCAAATGCTGCTTCGCTCATCGACACGAATGAATAGCCTGCGTTCATGATTGAGGCTCCGTGCACGGTGGTGTAGTCGAAGTTGTTACCAGCCACCACTTGTGTGCCGGTTTCGTAGTTGCTGCGGCAAGCGCCAAAACCTGGGTCGTCGTCATCTACCCATGGCAAACGGCGTTCAAACTCATATTGCGCACCAAGATAGTTGTTTTGCTTCATATATGGCACGCCATGGTCTTTCTCGTCGTAGAAACCAGCCATCTTGCCAGAGTCGAACCAGTCAGGACCGCAAACACGGGTGAAGTCGTTGACCACAGCCACGGTGCCTTTGCTTTCAGCAGCCACACCGAGCGAAAGCACTTCGCTTGGGAAACTGCGGCCACCTTCGTTCATGGCGATGATTTTATAACTGTGAATCAAGTTATCGGCAATCTGCACGTTGAAAGTTGGTTCTTTCACCACTGCGATTTCCTTGAATCCACCATCAAGACCCACACGCTCGCACACCACATAACTCTTTGCGTCGGCGTTGGCGCTTTGTGCATCGGCTGTTGGTTGCCAAGTGAGGGTGAACGCATTCGCGCCAGCCGCATTAATGGCGAAACTGTTGACAGGAAGTGGTTGCACCACATAGTCGCGATGGTCGCGCTTTGCGATAAACTTCAAGATACCTTTATAAATGGCACGGCTCACATCAAATCGGAAATTTGGATCCAAACCGTATTTCATATCAGCGAAATTCTGGTGAGAAAGAAGTTCCATCAAAAGTGCAGGAACCTCTGGCACACGAGCCTCGTAGTAAGAAGCGTCCCACATGCCACGACGAGTCCAGTTTGGCTCATATTTCGCACGAATCACGTCGCACACTTCCGACGATACAAGATTTGCGAAATCACGCGAGAGAACACGTGGAGTGCCGTCTTTGTAGTTGCCAAATGTGCTTTGTCCATCGCTTGTAGAGTAAATCAGCAAGGTGCCGATAATATCGTCGTTCATGGTGGTGCCGGCATCGGTGTGCAAGCAGAACGAAACGTCAACTGGCACGTTCAAGCCCTCTTGCTCTGGGAGCACTTGCGAGCCACCTGCCAAGTGATTCACCCACAAACCACGGCAGCGATAGTCGTCGTTGTAATCGTTGGTGCCTTCTGATGAAGAATACACGCTTTGTGGGAAACCTGCCCATTGCAAATAGTAGCGCGCTCCGAGGGTGAACCAGGGGTGGTCGCCAGGGTGAACATAATCGTAAGCCACACCTTCTTTACCGAGGTGGCTTTCATTGCCGTATTTCTTGGCGATAGCCTTGTTTTCCTCAGTTGGGAGTGCCACACGGCGCACCACGTTGGCTTTGCCGCCACCCACCTTAATAGCGTCGGTGGTGATTACGCTCTTGGCGTCTTTTGAGAGGTTGGAGATGGTCACCACATCTTTGTTCAAGCCCTTTTGCAACTGGAATGTACCGAGATACACCCACACGCCGCCAGCCATAGTCTGATCTACGGTGTAATTCTTTGTGCCGCCAAGACTGTTGACGGTGTATTTCACATCTTTAGCACTGTTTGGAAGACTTTTGTAAGAGATATAAAGCGCAAATTCACCTGCTTCTGGCATATCCACATCGTAGCGAGCAACCGACAGGTTCTTTTTGTCTTTTGTGGCTTGCACCATGCGGTAGGTGCCTTCTGCAAATGGATTTTCGTAATCGCGGTAAGTTTCACGGTCGAAAGCGAATCCTGCGCCCTCGCCTTGTGTCCACGCCATCTTGCCGTTGGTTTCGCTGTAGGTGTGCTGTGAGTATTTGCCGTCCTTGTCCACAATTGATGAGAAATTGTGGGTGTCGCGCTCACGAGCGTCCCAAACGTAGGCGCCAGCGTTTTCGAGCATAGGAATGAGGAATGGCGTTACATAACTTTGGGTGTACATATCTTCCACGGTCTGGAACATACGGGCGCGTTGCCACTCCCAACGGTTGAGGCGGTCTTCAAAATACCAGCCATGGCTTTGCCAAGTGGCGATGATATTGCCGTCCAAACCTTTCTTAAAACGGCGGTTAGCATCTTGGTCGACGATGAATGGAGCGTGCTTGCGCGCATACTTCTTGTCGAAGTCAACGAAATATTTCTCCACCTCGTCACCTGCTATCAGCAAGGCAACTTTCGATTTCTTATAATCTTCACCGAGAGCAGTCTTCACATCGCTCTTGAAAGTGGCGATAGATTCGGGAGTGAATGGAATGTCGCGGAAGTTTTCACTTACGTTCACCACCACGGTATCACCCTTCAATTCCAATGACTTTGCTTTCACTGCACCAATGCCCATGTGAGCAGGCACATTTGAAATTACAATTTGTTGCACTTTTTGAAGTTCAACATCAGAAAATTGTGCCGACACCATGCCGTTCCCCATTAAAAGAGCGGCTGTGATAGCCACAAGCGACTTTACCTGTTTTTTCATTTTAATTATAGTTTATAACGCCTACGCACTTGATACATGTGCGCATTATTTCTATTCTACAAAAATAGTTAAAACATTCCATTCCGAAAGTGTTTTTTTACCGCTTTTTAATCTGTTTTATATTTTTTAATAGTTAAACACATATTTTTAGTTTTATTAGACTTCCAGACACCCATTTTCCCGACTTTCGACCAAAGCCTATCCATCCTAAAATCCGCAACTATCATCCAATACACGATTAAGGGTAGATTTATGAGTCGTTAGTAGCAGCTTTCAGTAAAAAGCAACAGCACAACATCAATA